>CAJULZ010000022.1:16113-27254 GCA_910587205.1 uncultured Oscillospiraceae bacterium | reverse complement strand
ACTTTTTTCCACCATCCTTCATTTTGGGGGTTGACTTTTAATAGTTAATCTTTCGCGGATATTTTACCACAAGCAGGGCGGAAAAGACAAGGAAAAAACCTGTTGCCTTTAGCGCTTTTATCTGCTAAAATAATTGCCAGTAAACAGACCGAACGCCACCAGGGGAGGATGGATAAGATGCCCAGAGCGGGGAATAAGGAGCGCAGCATGGCGCTGTACGAGGCAATTTTGGAGCTGGGCAGCATTGAGGAATGCTGCGCCTTTTTCGATGACCTGTGCACGGTGGGGGAACTGCGGGCCATGGAGCAGCGGTTCGACGTGGCCACGCTGTTGGACGATGGACTGGTATACACCGAGATCTTGGAAAAGACCGGGGCCAGCTCCGCCACCATCAGCCGTGTGAACCGCATCTTCTCCTTTGGGACGGGAGGCTTCCGGGCGATGATCGAGCGCAGGAAACAGAAAAAGCAGTGACGCCAGGCGCGCCCGGGTATGCCCGGGCGCGCCTGCGCTCTACGCCCCGTAGGTGGACGGCGGCCCCGCGCTGTGGTAAGGTGGGGGTGAAAGGTGGTGAAAAAATGGACAGCTATGTCACCGGCGGAACCATCAAGCGTCTCCGAGAGGGGCGGCGGCTCACCCAGGCCCAGCTGGCCGGGATACTGGGGGTCACAGACAAGGCGGTCTCCAAGTGGGAGACAGGCCGGGGCCTGCCCGACGTGACCCTGCTGGAGCCGCTGGCAAGGGCTTTGCTGATCTCTGTCCCTGAGCTGTTATCCGGGGAGCAGGTGGTTAACTCCAACCGCGCGGCGAATCTCCTGCGCTCCCCGCTGTACATCTGCCCGGTGTGCGGAAACATCATCCATGCCTCCGGCGCGGCGGCGGTATCCTGCTGCGGCGTGTGCCTGCCCCCCTTGGAGGCCGAGGAACCGGATGAGGCCCATAGGCTGGTGCGGGAGAGCTTTGACGGGGAATATTTTTTCTCTATTCCTCACGGGATGCGCAAGGACCACTATATCTCCTTTATGGCGTACGTGACCACCGGGCGGTGCGACCTGGTGAAGCTTTACCCCGAGGGCCAGCCAGAGGCCCGGTTCTACCCCTGGGGCGGCGGGTACCTGTACTGGTACTGTAATCGCCATGGGCTATTCCGGGAAAAGCTTTGAATAAACCAACCCTCCCCGCCAACGGCGGGGAGGGTTGGGGCTTGTGGAAAAGCCTCGCAGAGTTCGCGCCCGCAGGCGCGAAAAAATAAAATCCGTTTTCCCGGGCGACATGTGCGTCGGGGAAAACACTTCCAAAAATACGCGGGTAAGGATACCCTGCGGAGCTTTTTGAATATGCAGGGGGAACTGTATCAGTCAGGGGTGCTGAGTAGCAAACTTGGAAGGGATGGCGCATCCACTTTTGTATTTGCCATAGTACAGCAGTTGCCCGAGACCTATTTTTTCGATGATTGGTTCAAGGGAGACACTGTGCATATCCTGCAATCCCGGTGGGACGCCGCGCTGGACGGCAAATTTGACGTCCGGGCCTTTGCCTCCGATATGCGGGCGACGCTGCGGAACACCACCTTCAGCGGCTGGGACTTCGATATCGAGGGTACTATCTCCAAGGGGATCGACTACCTGCTCATTTCGCTGGATCAAACAGAATAAGGCACTTGGGGCGGGCGGCTGCCGGGATAGGCAGCCGCCCGCCCTGCCGTTCCAATGCGGGAAAATTTTAAGGGAACAATACGCTCGACTGCTTTCGCTGCCACTCGGGAAAAACTCGCTCCGCTGCGCGGCGGCTGGGCTTTTGCCCTCATTGTCTGCTCCTCCGCGCTTCTTATCTGAAATACAGCGCGCCGGAATCGAAAATAGGTTGGAACTTCTCGCCGGGAATATTCTTCGCCACAAACTCGCCCCGCCGTTCGGAGTGGCCCATCTTGCCGAACACCCGGCCGTCGGGGGAGAAGACGCCCTCGATGGCACACATAGAGCCGTTGGGGTTGACGGAGATATCCATAGACGGCACGCCTGCGGCGTCCACGTACTGGGTGGCCACTTGGCCGCCCGCGATGAGCTGATCCAGCACCGGCCGGGGGGCGACGAACCGCCCTTCGCCGTGGGACACGGGGATGGTGTGGAGGTCGCCCATGTGGCTGAGCAGCATCCAGGGGGACTTCACCGAACACACCCTGGTGGTGACGTACCGGCTCTGGTGCCGGCCGATCAGGTTGTAGGTCAGGGTGGGGCTGTTTTCGTCCACTGGGGAGATCTCTCCCCGGGGCAGCAGGCCCAGCTTCAAAAGGGCCTGGAAGCCGTTGCAGATACCCAGCATCAGCCCGTCCCGGCGCTTCAGCAGGTCGTGCACCGCGTCGGTGAGCCGGGGGTTGCGGAAGAAGGATATGATCAGCTTGGCGGAACCCTCCGGCTCGTCCCCGCCGGAAAAGCCGCCGGGGAGGAACAGGATCTGGGCGTTCTTGATGGCCTTTTCCAGCTCCAGGGCGGAGTCCGCCAGCGCCTGGGGGGTAAGGTTGCGGATGACCACCGTTTCCGCGTCCATCCCCGCCCGCAGGCAGGCCCGGACGGAGTCGTACTCGCAGTTGGTGCCGGGGAACACAGGGATGACCACCCGGGGGCGGGCAATCTCGCCGTCAAACACGGCGGGGGAGCGGCGGTCCCAGGTGATAGTCTCCACGTTCTCGGTTGTGCCCGCCCGGGTGGGGTAGACCTCCTCCAAGGCCTGCTCGTTGAGCCTGAGCAGCTCGTCGATGGAAGCGGAGTCCTCGCCCTTGAGCTGCTGGGGGGGCAGGTCTCCATTGTGATAAAGGGTGACGACGGGCTCTTCCGTGGTAACGCCCAGCCGGACCACATTGGGGATGTCCACATCCCCGGTCAGCTCAGCGACGATGGAGCCCTGGGCAGGGGCGTACCAGAGCAGTTCCAGCCCCGGGTCGGCTTTGAAGCCGATTTTGTTGCCAAAGGACATGTTCATCAGGCCCTCAGCCACGCTGTGCTCCACCGCCCAAGCGGCCTTGACCTTGCCCTCCTGGGCCAGCTTGTGGAAAGCGTCCCAGGCGGACTGGTCCTTGGGGCCGCCCGCGAACACATACACTGGGTGTCCCGGCTCTTTAAACTCAGGAGAAAGCACCCCCCCGGCGTTGACGGGGGCGATGGCGAAGGAAATCAGGGTGGGGGGCACGTCCAGGTCCAGGAAGGAGCCGGACATGGAATCCTTGCCGCCGATGGCGGCGCAGCTGTATTTGAGCTGGGCGTCCAGCGCCCCCAGCAGGGCGGCGAAGGGCTTGCCCCAGCGCTCGGGGTCGTCCCGCAGCTTCTCGAAGAACTCCTGGAGGGTGAGGTAGGCGTCATGGTAATCCGCCCCCGCCGCCACGATTTTCGCCAGGGAGAGGGTGACGCTGGCCCGGGCCCCGGCGAAGGGGTCGGCGGACAACCACTCCGGGTTGCAGCCCCAGGCCATGACGCTGGCCTGATCCGTCTCCTCCCCCGGCATGGTGGGCAGCAGCGCCGCCATGGCCTGGGCGGGGGTGGTCTGGTATTTGCCGCCGAAAGGCATGAGCACCGATCCTGCGCCAATAGAGCCGTCGAACCGCTCCACCAGCCCCCGGCGGCTGGCGCACTTCAGGCTTGCCGCCATCTCCCGCAGATTGGAAAAGTCATGCCCCACCACGGGGTAATCCCGCTCCGGCACAGACACACGGGCGTGCTTCACCGCGCCGTTGGTGTTCAAAAACTCCCGGCTGAGGTCAGCGATGGTCTGGCCCTTCCAGGTCATCACCATCCGGGGGCTTTCCGTCACCACCGCCACCCGGTAGGCCTCCAGGTTTTCCGCCTGAGCCATGGCGATGAACTGCTCCTCATCCTCGGGAGCAACCACGACGGCCATACGCTCCTGGCTCTCGGAGATGGCAAGCTCGGTGCCGTCCAGGCCGTCGTACTTCTTGCGCACCGCGTCCAGGTCGATGGCCAGCCCGTCGGCCAGCTCGCCGATGGCCACCGACACGCCCCCCGCGCCGAAGTCGTTGCACCGCTTGATCATCCGGGTGACGTTCTCGTCCCGGAACAGGCGCTGGAGCTTGCGCTCCTCGGGGGCGTTGCCCTTCTGCACCTCGCTGGCCATGGTTGCCAGCGATTTCTTATTGTGGCTCTTGGAGGACCCGGTGGCCCCGCCAATGCCATCCCGGCCCGTGCGGCCGCCCAGCAGGATCACCACGTCTCCGGTTGCGGGGCGCTCACGGCGGACATGGCTGGCCGGGGCCGCCGCCGCCACCGCGCCGCACTCCAGCCGCTTGGCGATGTACCCGGGGTGGTACAGCTCGGCCACGTGGCCGGTGGCCAGGCCGATCTGGTTGCCGTAGGAGGAGTAGCCCGCCGCGGCGGTCTGGGCGATCTTCCGCTGGGGCAGCTTGCCCTCTATCGTATCTGACAGGGGGACGGTGGGGTCGCCGCCGCCGGTGACGCGCATGGCCTGATGGACGTAGGCCCGCCCCGACAGGGGATCCCGGATGCAGCCGCCGATGCAGGTGGCCGCGCCGCCGAAGGGCTCGATCTCGGTGGGGTGGTTGTGTGTTTCGTTTTTGAACATGAGCAGCCAGTCCTGCTCCTCCCCGTCCACCACGGCGGGGACATGGATGGAGCAGGCGTTGATCTCCTCGCTCTCGTCCAGCTCGGGCAGGAGACCCCGCTTTTTCAGCGCTTTGGCGCCGATGGTGGCGATGTCCATCAAGGTCTGGGGGCGCTTTTTGGCCTTCTCCGGGCCGTAGACCTCCTCCCGGGCGGCCAAGTACCTCTCGTAGGCCCCCTGTACCCTGGGGTCCTGGATGTCCACCCCGTCCAGGTGGGTGGAGAAGGTGGTGTGGCGGCAGTGGTCGGACCAATAGGTGTCCACCACCCGCACCTCGGTGATGGTGGGGTCCCGGCGCTCCCAGTCCCGGAAGTAGGCCTGGAGGAATTTCAGGTCGTCCAGATCCATCGCCAGACCCAGCCGGTCCAGTTCGGCCCTCAGCGCCGCCTCGTCCAGCCGGGTGAAGCCGTCCAGCGTCTCCACCATGGCAGGGGCGGCATGGGCCTGGGCCAGCGTGTCCGGTTTATCCATAGACGACTCCCGGCACTCCACCGGGTTGATAAGGTAGCTCCGGATTTTGTCCAGTTCCGGGGCGGACAGGGCCCCTTCCAGCACGTACACCTTGGCGTAGGCGATGAGGGGCCGCTCTCCCCCGGTCATGAGCTGGACGCACTGGGCGGCGGAATCCGCCCGCTGGTCGAACTGCCCCGGCAGGGCCTCCACCGCCAGTAGGGCGTGGGCTGTCCCCGGTCGGGGGAAATCCTCCTCGTATACCGTATCTATCTGCGGTTCGGAAAACACCGTTCCCCTGGCCTGCTGGTAAACCTCCCGGCCGACCCCCTCCACGTCGTAGCGGTGGAAAATGGTCACGCCGTCCAGCGACTGGATGCCCAGCTGCTCCTGGAGGTCGCGGCACAGCTTTCGGGCCTCCACGTCGAAGCCGGGGCGCTTACGGACGTAGCAGCGGGATACGCTGCCGATTGTCTGGCTCATTCCAATTCTCTCCTTTATCCCGGCAGGACTGTGCCGCCGGGCGCTTAATATATGAAATGGTCTATCCCGTCGTCCATTCCTCCATGCGGTAGTAGGGGTTGGCCCGGGTAGGGGTCAGGTTGCTTGCCAGCCCCCAGCGCACCAGCAGGGAGCCCCGCTTGAAGCAAAGCGGGGCGATAGGCGCGTCCTGGGCAAACAGGGCCCACAGGGCCGCCCCCGCCTGGGCACGGGCCTCCCCATGGGCCGCCTTCCACGCGGCCAGGGCCTGGGTGAGCTCCCAGTTCTCATACCCCCCGTAGTTCAGCGCCCCGGCAAGCAGGGTGGAGGGGTCGAAATCCCCGGTGAGGCGGGTTTCACCGATGTACAGGTCAAACTGCCCGGCGGATAGGGCGGCGGTGTAATTCTCCCAGGGCAGGCGCTGCACCGTCACCGTCACGCCCAGCCCGGCCAGGGCCTCGGCCAGCTGGCCGGCCACGGCCTGGCGGGCATCGTTGTCGCTGTTCACCAGCAGGGTGACGGCCAGGGCCTCCCGCCGGTGGTAACGCAGCCCGTCCTCCTCGCTGACGGGGTAGCCCGCCTCATCCAACAGGGCGGCGGCCTGCTCCAGGTCGAAACCCAGCAGGGCGGCGGCGTCCCCGTCCCAGTCCCCGCACAGGGGGGATATGGGCAGCTCCGTCGGGTCCCCGTGGCCGGAGAGCTGGACGGCGGCCAGCCCCTCCCGGTCAAAAGCCCGGGCAAAGGCCCGCCGCACCAGCGGGGAGCGGCACGGCCCCCCGGCGGAGCGGAAACCCACGTACAGCAGGGAGGTGGTGGGATAGTCCCATGCCTCATAGCTGCCGGAATACCCCAGGGCGTAGGGGGAGGAAAAATCCGTGGTGACGGCGGTGATGTCCCCGCTGTCAAAGGCGGCGATGCGCTCCGCCGCAGCGGACACCTCCGTGAGGGGGATGGCGGTATAGGGCAGGGCGGCGGCGGCAGGGTGGAAGGGGTTGGCCTGGAGGTACCACCGCCCGTTGGAGCTCTCATACCGGTAATAGCCGCTGCCTAGCGGGGGCCCCTCCTCCTGTTCCAGTACCACGGGGATGTCCAGCAGGGCGGGCAGGTTCCCGTTGGGGGCGGACAGCCCCACGACCAGCGTCTGTTCATCTACAGCGGACGCGGATGTCAGGCCGGACAGCCGCCCGGCGTACAGCGGGGCGGTCCGGGCCGCGTTCAGCGACGCGGCGGCGTGCAGGGCGGTGACGGGGGTGCCGTCGGAAAACTGCGCGCCGGGGGCTATGGTGAAGGTCCAGACAAATCCGTCCTCGCTGGGGACGCCGGAGGCGGCCAATCCCGGCCGGGGGGCAAAGGAGTTGTCCAGATGGTACAGACACTGGTACACCAGGCCGGTGAGCTCCTGGTTCACCTGGCTGTCCCCAGTGATGGGGTGGAGGGAGGCGGCGGGGTCATAGCCCAGGCCGAACCGCGCCGGTTCCGCGGAAGGGGCAGGAGTGGGGGTGGGGGCGACGGAAGGGGTGGGCTCCGGCGCGGGGGCCCCGCAGCCGGACAGGACGAGGGCCGCGCACAGGCACAGCGCGGCCAGCCGGGCGGATCCTTTCATGCCAGCTGGATGGCCGCGGCCATGGAACCCCGGTTGGTGCCCAGCCGCCGGTGGCTCCAATATTTGTCCCCCAGGCAGGCGGTGCATTCCCGGCACACCGCGATATTCTCCGGGAGCAGGCCCTCCTGTTCCAGCCGGGTGGCGTTGATGCCCTTGAGATCCACGGCGAACTTGCCGTTTTCCTTGATTTTGATGTGCTGGAGCACGGCGGTGGACAACGCGGCGGTCATGGCGTTGGGCACGTCCTCATGGGTTTCGAAGCAGTCCGGGCCGATGCCTGGGCCGATGGCGGCGAGGATATCGGCGGGGTTGCAGCCGTATACCTCCCGCATCCGCGCCACAGCGGTGGAGGCGATGCCGGCGGCGGTGCCGCGCCAGCCCGCGTGGACGGCGGCGACCACCCGGCGGCAGGGATCGTAGAACAGGATGGGGATGCAGTCGGCGGAATAGACCAGCAGGGTCACGCCGGGCAGGTCGGTCATGAGGCCGTCCGCCTCATAGCCCACCTTGTCGTAGGGGCCGGCTTTCACGTCGGCGGTGGTGACGCAGCGCACCGCGCCGCCGTGGACCTGATTGGTCATGGCCAGCCTTGCGCCGTCCGCGCCGATGGCGGAGAAAAAGCGGCGGTAGTTTTCCCGGACATGGTCGGGGTCGTCCCCCCGGCTGACGCCCAGGTTCAGCGACGCCCACATCCCCTGGGACACGCCGCCGCGCCGGGTGGAGAAGCCGTGGGCCGCGCCCCCGGCGGCGTCGATGCCATCGGCGGACAGGAAGGTCACGCCGTTTTTGGTCTGCTCGATGATGTTCATAGGCAAATCCTTGTCATTTAAAAAATTGATGGGGTTAGGGCTTGTTTGAAAATTGTGAACACGCCCAAAGGGAGGCTCTTTTTCCGCCATACTTTGCCAATTTTCCTTGGAATACACAAAGTATTCCTGCGCCAAACCGGCTTCGTCCGGCGAAAAAATCTCTCCCCGCGGGCATATTTCCAATTTTCAAACAGCGCCTATGCGTCTTTATGATATTCCGGGCAGGTACACTTTTTCCATTTCAGCCCGCTGCCGCAGGGGCAGGGGTCGTTGCGGCCGATCTTGGCCGCCTTCTTTACCGGCTGCTTTTTCACGGTGCCGTCGTTCCCGCCGGACTGCCCGGTGATCTTGGCCACCCGCTCCCGCTTGAGCTCCTCGTTGGTCTTGAAGCGCACAGTGAACAGCCGCCGCAGCGTCTCCTCCTGGATAGCGGCGATCATCTGCTCGAACATGTCGAAGCCTTCCCGCTTGTACTCCACCACCGGGTCGGATTGGCCGTAGGCCCGCAGGCCGATGCCCTGGCGCAGCTCGGTCATGGCGTCGATGTGGTCCATCCAGTACTCGTCCACCACCCGCAGCAGGATCACCCGCTCCAGCTCCCGCATGGCGGATTTCCCCGGCTCCATCCGGCCCGCCATGGCCTCGTTGATGGCCTGCTCACGCTTGGCGTAGTTCTCCCGCGCGGTTTCCAGCAGCTCGTCTGACAGCTTGTCGGCGGGGAGCGCCGCCGCCTCCCCTTGGAAGTTCTCCAGCTGGGCGGGGGTGAATACCGACCCGGATAGGTGGGCGGTGGCGGTTTTGAAGTCCTCGCCGGTGAGGTGGGCCTGCTCTCCGGCGTGGCCGGACACCGCCCCGGTGACGGCGGAGGCCAGCATGTTCTCGATGGCCCCGTGGATGTCCTCCCCGTCCAGCACCTGGCGGCGCTGTTTATAGATGACCTCCCGCTGGGTGTTCATCACGTCGTCGTACTCCAGCACTGTCTTTCGGGTCTGGAAGTTCCGGGATTCCACCTGTTTTTGGGCGTTCTCAATGGCGCCGGACAGCATCTTCTGGTCCAGCGGGGTGTCCTCGTCCACGCCCAGGCGCTCCATCATGCCTTGGATGCGCTCGGAGCCGAACAGGCGCAGGATGTCGTCCTCCAGGGACAGGAAGAACCGGCTCTCCCCCGGGTCGCCCTGGCGGCCGGCGCGGCCCCGGAGCTGGTTGTCGATCCGGCGGGACTCGTGGCGCTCGGTGCCCAGAATGTAGAGGCCGCCGGCGTCCCGCACCCGCTGGGCCTCCTCCCGGATCTCCTCCTTATATTTGGCCTCCGCCTCGGCAAAGGCGCGCCGGGCGTCCAAAATCTCCTGGTCGTCGGTCTCGGCGTGGCCGGTGGCCTCGGCCAGCAGTTCGTCGCTCATCCCCTGCCGGCGCAGCTCCGCCTTGGCCATAAATTCCGCGTTGCCGCCCAGCACGATGTCGGTACCGCGCCCAGCCATGTTGGTGGCTACAGTGACAGCCCCAAACTTGCCCGCCTGGGCCACGATTTCCGCCTCCTTCTCGTGGTGCTTGGCGTTGAGCACGTTGTGCTTGATGCCCACCCGGGTGAGCATTTTGCTCACCAGCTCGGAGATCTCGATGGACACCGTGCCCACCAGAACGGGCTGGCCCTTGGCGTGGCACTCCTTAATCTGTTCCACTACCGCGCGGTATTTGCCCTCCTTGGTCTTATAGACAATGTCGGGCTGGTCCACACGGGCCAGGGGCCGGTTGGTGGGGATTTCCACAATGTCCAGGTTGTAGATGGTGCCGAACTCCTCCTCCTCGGTCATGGCGGTGCCCGTCATGCCGGACAGCTTATCGTACAGGCGGAAGTAGTTCTGGAAGGTGATCGTCGCCAGCGTCTTGGACTCCCGGGCCACGGTAACGTGTTCCTTGGCCTCAATGGCCTGGTGCAGCCCCTCGTTGTACCGCCGGCCGTACATCAGGCGGCCGGTGAACTCGTCCACGATGATGACCTCGCCGTCCTTCACCACGTAGTCGATGTCCCGCTTCATCACGCCCCGGGCCTTCAGGGCCTGGTTGATGTGGTGGGAGAGGGTGGTGTTTTCCGCGTCGGCCAGGTTTTCCACGTTGAACGCCTGCTCCGCCTTTTTCACGCCCTGGGTGGTGAGGGTGGCGGTGCGGGCTTTTTCGTCCACGATGTAGTCCACGTCGGCGGAGGCGTCCTCCTCCTCCTTGGCGTCTACCGAGGCCACCCGCTGGCCCTTCAGCCGGGCCACAAAGTTGTCCGCCAGCTGGTAGAGCTGGGTGGACTGCTCGCCCTGGCCGGAGATGATCAGGGGGGTGCGGGCCTCGTCGATGAGGATGGAGTCCACCTCGTCCACGATGGCGAAGGCGTGGCCCCGCTGGACCAGTTCCGAGCTATAGATCGCCATATTGTCCCGGAGGTAGTCGAAGCCGAACTCGTTGTTGGTGCCGTAGGTGATGTCAGCGTCATAGGCGCGCTTCTTGTCCGCCTTGTCCACCCCGTGGATGACCAGACCCACGGTGAGGCCCAGGTAGCGGTACACCTTGCCCATCCACTCCGAGTCGCGCTTGGCCAGGTAGTCGTTTACGGTGATGATGTGCACCCCCCTGCCGGACAGGCCGTTGAGGTAGGCGGGGAGGGTGGCGACGAGGGTTTTGCCCTCGCCGGTCTTCATCTCTGCGATGCGGCCCTGGTGAAGGATGATGCCGCCGATGAGCTGCACCCGGTAGGGGCGCATTCCCAGTACCCGGTCGGCGGCCTCCCGGCAGGCGGCGAAGGCCTCGGGCAGGATGTCGTCCAGCGTTTCCCCCCCCGCGAGTCGGGATTTAAATTCGTCGGTTTTGGCCCGCAGGTCGTGGTCGCTGAGGGCGCGGTATTCGTCCTCCAGCGCCTCGATTTTGTCCACCGTGGCGGTGAGCGCCTTGACCTCCCGCTGGGAGCGGGTGCCGAACACTTTTGAAAACAGACCCATAGCTTGCGTGTCCTTTCTATACCAAATATATCGCAGTGTATATGAATCCAGCATAACTTGCTACAGTATATCACAAGCACAGGGAAGAAAAAAGAGGAAATTGTGAATATAGTGGACAAAATCAAAGTGCGTAAATTTGCGCGTTTCAACCAGCGGACCGTCTGCCCGCCCCTGCTTCGCGGCGGCTGG
>CAJULZ010000022.1:0-16013 GCA_910587205.1 uncultured Oscillospiraceae bacterium | reverse complement strand
GCTTTTGCCCTCGCTGCGCTCCATCCACGCTGCTCACAACGGCTTCGCAACCTGTAGTCGTGTTGCGCCTGTTCGCGACGCGCGGCTTCGCTCCGACTCAGGCAAAACCCGCCCCCGCTTCGCGGCGGCCGGGCTTTTGCCCTCGCTGCGCTCCATCCACGCTGCTCACAACGGCTTCGCAACCTGTGGATTTTTCTTGCCTTTTGCCGCCGGGTGCTTTACAATGGATTTGACAAATTGTAGCGAAAGGCGTGGAAGCCTATGACCAGGGACGAAGCCTTTGAATTTTTAGACCGCACCGCCCGGGGGATCGCCGAGATGTTCGGCGCCTCCTGCGAGACGCTGGTGCACGACATGGGCGTGCCCACCCACCCCATTTTGTCCATCTACAACGGCCACGTATCCGGACGGGAGGTGGGCTCCACCATGGACATCATGGGCATCGGTCTGGAGCTGGACGAGCAGGCCGCCACCACCGACCAGGTGAACCTGGCCGCCGCCACCCCCGACGGGCGGCAGACCAAATCCTCCACCTTCCACCTGATTGGGGAGGGGTATAACCTGGCCCTGGGCATCAATTTTGACTACACCTCCCTGGTGTTTGCCAACCGTATCCTGGTGGACCTGATGAGCGCCCAGTCCGACCTGCGCTCCGCCCTGTGGCAGCCGGGGGACTCCCGGCAGCTGGCCGACCTATTTGACCAGTGCGTGGCCCAGCTGGGCAAGCCGCTGGACGCGCTGACCAAGGCGGACCGGCTGCGGGTCATCGCCCTGCTCCGGGGGCGCAGCGCCTTTTCCTACCGCAAGTCGGTACCCTATGTGGCAGGGCGGCTGGGTGTGTCAAGGTACACGATCTACAAATATTTGGACGAGGTGGCCGGGGAGGATGGGGAGGATTGACCGGCTGATTTCCCTTGTAATTGACAGGGAAATGAAGTAAAATAGGACAAACCCGAAAAGCCCGGAACTTATGTCCGCCGCAGGGATGGGTCCTCCCCTTCCCTGCGGCGGCCGGCCCTGTGAATGACGGGCTCCCAGCAAAAAGCGGTTCATGAGGAGTTGTTACATATGATAAAAGAACAGATCGAAGCCTATTTCGCGGACAAGGAAAAACTGCTGGTGGAGGCGGTGAGCCGCCTGGTGTCCATCGACAGCACCGAGGGCGCGCCCGCCCCCGGCGCGCCCTTCGGCCCCGGCCCCGCCGCCGCGCTGCGTGAGGCGCTGGCCATCGCGGAGGAGTGGGGGCTTACCGCCGAAAACCACGAGGGCTATGTGGGCGCCGCCGACCTGAACGGCGGCGAGGACGCGCTGCATATTTTGGGCCACCTGGACGTGGTCTCCCCCGGCGAGGGGTGGACCGTCACCCAGCCCTACGTCCCCAAGCTCGTCGACGGGCTGCTGTACGGCCGGGGGACCGACGACGACAAGGGCCCCGTCGTCGCCTCCCTGCTGGCCATGAAGGCGGTGAAGGACCTGGGCGTGCCGCTCACGAAAAACTGCAAGGTCATCATGGGCACCAACGAGGAGAGCGGTTCCGGCGACATCGCCTGGTACTTTGCCCGCCACCCCTTCGCCCCCGCCACCTTCTCCCCCGACGCCGGCTTCCCTGTCATCAACACGGAAAAGGGAGGTTTCCGGCCCACCTTCACCAAGAGTTGGCCCGCCCGGGCGGACCTGCCCCAGGTGAAGTGGCTCCACGGAGGCATCCGGGGGAACATTCTGCCGGGGGACGCCTCCGCCGGGGTGGAGGGGCTGAGCATGTACGACATCCAGCCCGTGGCCCGGAACATCACCGCCCGGACGGGGATCAAGTTCACCTTCGCCCACGAGGACGGCCTCACCGTGGTCAAGGCCAAGGGGGAGGCGTCCCACGCCGCCTACCCCGAGGGAGGCAACAACGCCGTCACGGGGCTGATCACCCTGCTGTGCGCCCTGCCCCTGGCGGACGGGGACTGCAAGGACGCCCTCCACCAGCTCAACGCCCTCATCCCCCACGGGGACTATAAGGGCCGCGCCCTGGGCATCGCCCAGGAGGAGCCGGTATCCGGGCCGCTGACCCTGGCCTTTTCCCTGCTGGAGATCGATGAGACCGGGCTGAAGGGCTATTTCGACAGCCGGGTGCCCCTGTGCGCCACCGAGGAGAACTGCCTCCAGGTGGCAAAGGCGGCCTTTGAGGAGAAGGGCTTCACCTTTGAGGCCACCCAGGGCCAGCCCCACCACGTCCCCGCGGACAGCCCGTTCATCAAGACCCTGCTGAAGCGGTACGAGGAGTACACCGGCCTGAAAGGGGAGTGCCTGTCCACCGGCGGCGGCACCTACGTCCACGACATCCCCGGCGGCGTGGCCTTCGGCTGTTCCCTGCCCGGGTTTGACAGCCACCTCCACAGCGCCGACGAGCGGGCGCGGGTGAGCGACCTGATGCTGTCCGCCAAGCTGTTTGCCCACATCATTATTGATCTCTGCTCATAAACGCAAAACGCCTTTCCCCCGGCGGGGGGAAAGGCGTTCAGCGCCCGGATCTTGCAGCATGCAAGATCCGGGCGCTTTTTGCCGTTTAAGATGCTCAGTTGAGGACAAAGCCGTCCAGCACGGTTTTCAGCACATCCAGCGTGTGGGCCGGATCATCGGAAGCCGCAACCTCCGCCCCGGTCATGCCCACGCAATAGGGCTGCGCCGCCACCAGGTACTGGATGCCGTTGATGGAAAAATGGGCGTTGTAGTCCGTCGTGGGGCGGACCGCACCGGGCGCGGGCGCCACCTCCACAATGGTGGCGGTCAGCCCGCCGGGGGTGGTGTACGTCTCCTGGGACATCGCGCGGCCCTCCTCATAGAGCATGACCACGCCGCCGTTGAATTCCTCGTCCTGGATCTGCTGGGGGAAGCTGTCCACCGGGAAAAACGCAAACCCGCCTGTGACGGTATAGTTGTTGACCGGGTGGTCGGAATTGGTTTGCAGGTCAACATTCACCCCAAAGAACTGCACCGCCCCCGCCGTCCCCAGCAGGGCCGCGCACAGGCAGGCGGCGATAAGGGCGGGCCCTGGCGCGCAGCAGCGAGACGGCCTGGTTCCGGGTGACGGCGGCCAGCCAGCCCTTGAAGCAGGTGGGGCGCAGGGGCGGCACGCTGTCCCACGCCCGCAGCCAGACGTCGGACAGGCACTCCTCCGCGTCCCCCTCGCCCCCCCAAATGCCCAGGGCGATGGCCCGGCAGTAGGGGCCGTATACCTCACGGGTGGCGGACACCGCCTCCTCCGAGCGGGCAAAATACAGCTGGATCAGCGCTTCATCGGTCAATTGCGTCACCCCTTTGCGGTGTGGGTTGAAAGCCGGCTTTCACTTACCAAGACGCTGGAACCGCCGGGTAGGTTTCAGAGAGAGGCAAAAAAATTCCCAATGGAGCGCAGTTTTCCACGAAACCGGAAGTGCAGTGGGGAACCGTAAGTGCAGTGGGGAACCGTTAGGGCATGAAAAACCGCCGGACAGGAGCGAATCTCTTGCCCGGCGGTTCTATTCTACTATGCCGGTCAGGTTCCGGAGCTTGCCCCGTATTCAGAGCAGGCCGCTCAAGCACTGCCCGGCCAGGAACAGCATCAAAGCGGTGCCCGCGGGGGCCAGGGGCGCTTTGGGCCCGGTGGCGATGCGCTCCATGGCCGCGGTGTAGAGCAGCGTGGTCGCGCCGGACACTGCCGCGCCGGCCAGCCCCAGCACCCAGACCGGGATGGTTCCCGCCACCCCGGCGCACCAGGGCAGAACAGCAAACACCACGCCGCCCAGCGCAGCGTTGGACAGCAGGGCGGGCCAGCACAGCTTGGGTGCGCTCCAATAGGCGTCCAGCGTCAGGGCGATGAGGGTCAGCGCCAGCATGGCGGGCAGGTCCAGCTTGGGCAGGATGGCCATGGGGGCCAGAGCTCCGGCCAGCGCCAGGATCAGGAAGAACAGACCTACCACCACGGCCAGCAGGGCGCTTTGCTTTAAGGGATTTGCTTTCATGCTCAACCCTCCCATTCTGTGGCGCCGGAGGAGACGTCCGCGCCGGTGACATAGGCGGCGGCGGAATTCACCGCCCGGGTTACCGCCTTGCTGGTGACGGTGGCCCCGGTGAGGGCGTCGATGCCGTCGCCTACGGCGGCCTCCCCAGCGGTGTCCAGGAACTGGATCAGGAAAGGCCACTCCGTCTGGGCGCCCCGGCCCAGGCCAAAGGTCTCCTGGTGGTCACGCACCGTCACGCCGGACACCTGTCCGTCGTTGGTCACCCCAACCCAGAGGGTTATGGGGCCCACATACCCGGCGGTTTCCACCTCGATCACATAACCGTCCTCCGCCTTAAACACCCGGCGGATGCTCTCGTCCTCCCCGTCATAAGGCTCCTCTGTGAAGGAGGCGGGCCGGCTGGGGAGCATATAGCCCATGATCTCGTTTTGGGCGGCGGTTTCGCTTTGCTCCGCCACGGAGCCCAGGGCGGCGGAGGCGCCCAGCAGCACCGCTGCGGCGACGGCCAGGGCGACGATGGGGGCGATCAGATCCTTGGTTTTCATCGCGCCGCCTCCTTTCCTGCGCCATACCGGGTGGGGACCAGATAGCGGTCGAGCAGCCAGGCTGCGGCATTCATGATCAAAATCGCGTAGGTGACTCCCTCCGGGAACAGCCCCGTGTAACGGAATACCACGGTGAGCGCCCCGCAACCGACGCCGTATGCCACCTGGGCCATAGGGCCCACGGGGGAGGTGGCATAATCGGTGGCCATGAAAATTGCTCCCAGCAGCACGCCGCCGCCCAGCAGACTGTAAGCCATCCACAGGACGGGGCTGTCTCCCTTGGGGAACGCCAGGGTGAGGACAGCCACCGTTCCCAGGTAGGCGGCGGGAATGCGGACGCTGATCACCCGCCGGAACAGCAGATAACCCCCTCCGATGAGCAGGGCCAGAGCGGAGGTCTCCCCAATGCAGCCCCCGATCCGGCCCAGGAACATCTCAGCCAGGGAGGCCTCGGGCAGGGCGGGCATCTGCATATGGTGAAGGGGCGTGGCCCCAGTGACCACATCCGCCGGACTCAGGCCGCCCAGAGGCAGAGCCGCCCCCAGGGCGGGGAACCGGGTGAGGCAGGCAGGAAAGAGCAGCATGAGGAAGGCACGGGCCCCCAGGGCGGGATTAAAGGTGTTTTGCCCCAGCCCGCCGCACAGTCCCTTCACCATCACCATGGCGAACAGCCCGCCGATGGCGGCCACGTGGTAGGGCACGGAGGCGGGCAGGGTCAGGGCCAGCAGCAGACCGGTGACCAGGGCGGAGCCGTCGGGCAGGGTGTTGTGCCGCCGGAGGATCAGCCCCAGCAACCACTCGCCCGCCAAAGCGGACAGCACGCACACCACCGCCACCAGCGCGGCCCGGAGGCCCTGAAAGATCATGCCCGCGATCAGGGCGGGCAGCAGGGCGATGACCACGTCCAGCATCAGCCGGGAGGTGGTATCCTTCCCCCGGATATGGGGGGAGGAGCTAACCGTCAGATTCATTTTGCACCCTCCTTCAGCGCCTGTTTTCCCGCCCGGAAACCCTCCACCAGGGGGAGCTTGCCCGGACAGGCGTAGGCGCAGCAGCCGCATTCGATGCAGTCCATCAGGTGGAGCCGGTTCAGGGCATCCGCATCCCCGGCGTTGGAATAGCGGTAGAGGTACAGAGGCTCCAGGCGCATGGGGCATACCTCCAGGCACTTGCCGCAGCGGATGCAAACCGGGTGGGCGCTCTCCCCATTTTGGGCGGAGGACAGGCAAACAATGGCATTGGCGGACTTGGTGACGGGGACGGACAAATCCTCCTGGGCCACGCCCATCATGGGTCCGCCGGAGAGCACCTTCCACACGTCGTTCCCCAGCCCCCCGGCAGCGGCGATGACCTCCAGGAAGGAGGTTCCCACCCGTACGGTGAGGTTCCGGGGCTGCTTCACCCCTTCCCCGGTGACGGTGACGATGCGCTCAATGAGGGGAATCCCCTCGTACACGGCCCGGTAGGCCGCGTAGGCGGTGGCGGTGTTGAACACCGCGCAGCCCACATCTTTCGGAAGTCCTCCCGGGGGGACCTGCCGGCCGGTGGCCGCCTGGATGAGCTGCTTTTCCGCCCCCTGGGGGTACCGGGTGGGAAGTGTTTTCAGCTCCACGCCGGGGTGGTCCTTCAGGGCCTCCCGCAGAGCGGCGGCGGCTTCCGGCTTGTTATCCTCCAGGCCGATGACCGTCCGGCACGGGGTGAGAATCCGGGCCAATAGCGCCAGCCCCCGGAGCACATCCCCGGGGCGTGAGCGCAGCAGGGCGTCGTCCGCTGTGATGTAGGGCTCACATTCGCAGGCGTTGAGGATCAGGGTGTCGGTCCGGCCCATGCCGGTCTTGGCCTTCACGTCGGTGGGGAAGGCCGCGCCGCCCATGCCTACGATGCCCGCGTCGTGGATAATGGATACCAACTCCTCCGGGGAGAGAAGCTCCGGGTGGCTGTAGGGCTTCAGACAGGGGGCGGGGGTGTCCAGGAAATCGTTTTTGATGATAATGGCGGGACAGAGGCCGCCGCCGGGGTGAGGCCGGTCCTCAATGGCCTCCACCACACCGGACACCGGAGCGTGGATGGGGACGCACAGCCCCTCGCCGCCGCCGATCTTCTGGCCCATCCGCACCGCGTCCCCCACCGCCACCAGCGGCTTGCAGGGCGCGCCGATGTGCTGGCGCAGGGGCACTGCCGCCTGGGCGGGCAGGGCCATGGCGGTGAGGGGGACGGCGGCGCTCAGCTCTTTGCGCCCGTCGGGATGGACGCCGCCGAAGAGCAGGGATTTCATACGATCACCTCTTGATGTTAAAAATGTTTTTCAGCCGGGGGTATCCGTTCAGGTGCGTATCGCCGCTTGGAACCCGTCGGTGTAGGACAAGGTTCCGTCCAGGGCCACCCACAGAGCCTGGGCCCCGCAGTCCTGGGCCAACCGCTCCCCCTCCTTCTGGGGCAGGAGGAACAGGGCGGTGGACAATCCGTCGGCCAGCCCCGAGTCGGGGCACACCACAGTGACCGCCCGCCACAGCCGGGAGGGGGCCAGGGTGTCTGGGTCAATGATGTGGTGATAGCGTATGCCGTCCACGGTGTAATACCGCTGATAGTCGCCGCTGCTGACTACGGACCGGTCGGATAGATACAGGGTGTGGAGATAATCCTGCTTTTCGCCGTCCGGCTCCTGGATACCGACCACCCAGGGCTCCCCCGTGGGCTTGGGTCCGGTGGCCCGGACGTTGCCACCCACGCTCACCAGCAGCCCCGGCGGCGCGGCGCGGCACACCTGCTCCACCGCGTAGCCCTTGGCCACCGCCCCCACATCCAGCCGGGCCTGTGGATCGGTGAGGCGGAGGGTGGACGCCTCCTCGTCGATCTCCAGCAGGCCGAAGCCCGCGTGCCTCGCCGCCTCCTCCAGGGCGCCGCCGTCGGGGAGGGTGGCGTGTTCCGGGTCGTCCACGCCGTTGCTGCGGGCCTCATGCCACAGGGAGAGCACGCTGCCCATGGTCACGTCCACCCGCCCGCCGGTGAGCTGTTCCAGCTCCCGGCAGAACAGCAGCAGGCCGATGAGCCGGGGGTCCACCTCCACGGGGGGCCCCCCGGCGTTGTCGTTGACGGTTTTCAAGTTGTTGACGCCGTCGTAGTCGTGGTAGATGTCGAAAAGCTGGTGATACTCAAGCAGCTCGTCGTGGAGCTGCTGGGCGGTCTGGCGGAAGTCTTCCTCCGTTTCCCCATAGCCCACAATGGTGGTCACGGTGTCAAAGAGGGTGAGGAAGCTGGCCTCAAACCGGCGCGGTCCCTCCGCGGGGGCGGCCTGGGCCGCGCAGCCGCTTAGCAGCAGGGCCAGAGCCAATGCTAACGCCGGAATACGCCGTTTCATGTTTCTTCCCCCTTTGCGCGGAGGGCGGGCCCTGGGCCCGCCCCATTGCTTTTTTACTTCGCGGCTTTCTCGATAAGGGTCTGGAATTCGCCGATACCCACGGTGACGGTGGCGGCCAGATCCGCATCGGTGGCCTTGCCGCCCTCATCCACGGCCAGGCCCTTGATCTCGGCCAGGGTCTTGCCGGTGACATACGTGCAGAAGCCGGCGGCCTGCTCGTTCCACTCCTTGCCGATGGAGCTGGCCTTGCGCATCCCATACTCGTCGCCCAGCTCGTTTTTAGTCTTGGGGGCGGCGGTGAGGTCGGTGGTGATGTGGCCCGCGGCGTCAAAGTTCACGTTGGCCTGCACCGCGTCGATGCAGCAGCTGGTGACGGTGTCGCCGTTGAAGGTGACGGCGGCGATGGTGGCGTAGGCCTGGGCCAAGCCGTCCTTGCCGTCGGCGGCGTCCTTGCTCTTGCTCATGTTGGTCTCGCTGGACAGGCCCAGCTTGTCGCCCTTGGAGGCGCCCATGTGGGCGGCGTTCTTCACGGCGGCCTCGATGCCGTCCACGAAGGAGCCGATGTACAGGGTGACGGAGGCGGCCAGATCCACGTCCCCGGCCTTGCCGTCCTCGCCCACAGCCATGGTCTTAAGCTCCTCCACGGTCTTGCCCTTGGCGTAGTCGGCCAGGGCGGCGAGCTGCTCGTTCCACTCCTTGCCGATGGAGCTGGCCTTGCGCATCCCGTAGCCGTCGCCCAGCTCGTTCTTGCTGGGGAAGGTGGTGGCGGGATCGGTGGTCAGCGCGCCGGAGGTGCTGAAGCCGATCTTGGCCTGGATGTTGTCGATCACGCAGTTGTCAATGACGCCGTCGTCCCCCACGGTGACGGCTACCAGCAGGATCTCGCTCTGGGCCACGCCGTCGCCCTCGGCGGCGGCGTCCTTGCTGCTGCCCAGGCCGGGGATCACGGCAAGTCCGGTCTTGACGGCGGCGTCGCCGCCGGCGGAGGGCTGGTTCTCAGCGGGGGCCTGGGAGGCGGGGGTGTTGGCAGGCTTGCCTCCTTCGGGGGACACCACCACGGTGGCGCCGCAGCCCGCCAGGGCGGACAGCAGCAGCAGCGCGGACAGCAGCAGGGCAGTAATCCGTTTCATTTTACAATTCCTCCTATGGTCTCGTGTTTGGGTATGTCATGCTGCTTCATTTCAAAATGAATCAAAAATGAGAGCAAAGCACGCAGGATGATGACGGCGCCCAGCACCATCAGCTCGGTCATGTCCCGGACCAGGACGGTCTTGAGAATCTCCGCGGCCATCTTAAACTCCAGGCTCAGGGCCAGGCCGGAGGCCAGCTGGGACTTCACGTCCCCGGGGGTGCGGGTGAGCAGCCCCCGGAAGTATTGCCAAAAGGCGGTGCAGGTGGACACGGCGATGACCAGAATCCCCATCATCTCGCACAGAGGGATCAGCACGCCCAGCACCGCCTCTACCAGATGCTCCAGCATAAAAGCCACCCCCTTTTCGACCAGTTTACGCCTGCCGCCTTAATAGGACATATATTCGGCCTTAATATTTGTTAAGAAACGGATGGCGCCCCGCCGGAGGCTCCGGCGGGGCGCTGTGTCAAGTTTGGGGTGTTTCCCCCGCTTCCGGTGGGGCAGCGGGGAAGGTGACGGTGAAAGCGGTGCCCTGTCCGGCGGCGCTGTCCAGGGTGACGGTCCCCTGGTGGGCCTCCGCGATCTGCTGCACGATGGCCAGACCCAGGCCGATGCCCTTGCCCGAGCCCTTGGTGGTGAAGAAGGGGTCGAAGATGTGCTCCTTGACCTCCTCCGGGATGCCGGGGCCATTGTCCGCCACCCGCAGGGATACCCGTTCCCCGTCCCAGGCGGTGGACACTCGGACCGTCCCGCCCTGCTGGGCCAGGGCCTCGAAGGAGTTGAGTACCAGGTTCAGTGTCAGCTGGAACAGCTGGGTTTCGTCCCCCAGGATCGGGGGGGCCTGTCCGGCCAGGCCGGTCTCCACCCGCACCGTCTTGGGTTGGGCGGGTGAGGCCACCTCCAGCACCTGCTCCACCAGAGGGGTCAGCCGGACGGGGTGCACGCCTCCGGGGGTCCCCTTCCGGGACAGGTTGGACAGGCGGGCCACGATTTTCTTGGCCTTTTGGGAAGCATTGTAGATCTCCAGGGCGTTGTCATAGGACTCGGTGTCCTCTGGAGAAAGCTTTTCCAGAATGAGGATGCTGTACCCCATGATGGGGGTGAGCAGGTTGTTAAACTCGTGGGCGATACCGGAGGTGAGGGTGCCGATGGACTCCAGCCGCTGGCGGTGGGCCAGGGCCTGGGTCTGGGCATTGAGCTGTTCCATGGCCTCCGCTTTCTCCTGGAGGAGGGCCAGTTCCTGCTGGGCCCGCCGGTGGCTCCGGCGGGAGCGCAGGAGGAACACCAGCAGCAGTGCCGCCCCCGCCATGATTGTCACCGCGCACAGTACCATCTGAAACGCCGCGGACTGATAAGGGCGGATGATCTCATCGTAGTTCCGGGCAACCCCTACGGTAAAGCAGCCGTTCGCGTTGCTGGGGGCGGGCAGAACGGACAGCCGGGCGGTATAGCCTACTCCCCCGGACTGTCCCCCGGCACGGAAAAAGCTGGTGAGCGGCCGGCCTGCCCGTTGGGTGGTCAGCATGATATAGAGGCTGGCATGGACAGTGGAGTCCAGCTCATCCACCGCGTCCACCCGAATGCCCTCCTGGGTGCGGTGGAAAAAGTAATGTTCCTGGGAATCCAGCACCAGGATGCGGTCGCTGTCCTCGGCGGCGGTCTGTTTCTCTGCAATGGCGAAAAAGGCCTCCCCATCGATGAGGGCGGCATAGCCTATCTCCGCTTTGGACTGGACCAGGGCCACATAGGGCCGGTCCGTCTCGTCTCGCCACAGCTCGATGGCCACGTCCCCAATCCGGCCCAGCACGGCCAGGGGGGTGTAATCCGTCTCCCCGCTGGTAGACAGCTCCACCGCCCCTTGGCGGAGAACCAGCATGGATTCCACCATGACGGTTTTTGGCAGGGGGCTCTCCCGCAGGTGGTAGAGCAGGCCGTCCCCATCGCCGTTGCTGAGATAAATCTGCTCCGCCGCCAAGAAGCCGGTGCGGCTGGTGATGTACTCCAGATCAGAACAGTACCAGGCGAAGTGGCCCATGATATTGTTATCCACCGATTGGGCGGTTTTGGTCAGCTGGCCGTCCTGCCCGTCCACCAAAAGCTGTTGGCTTTTGGTGAACACGCTGGACATGGACAGCAGCCCCAGCAGGATGATGGCCAGGGCCAGAACGGGGAGGATGGGGAAGTACCGGGGGCCGGAACGCTTTCCTTCCATGGCGGTCCTCTCTGCCTTTCATTTGGAGGCGGCTGCCCGGCAGCGTGGCGGGGCTTGCGCCGAGGGCGGCCGATATGCTATAATTTAACACATGAGGACTTACCTGTAAAGGGGGCGGGACGTTATGCCGGATACGGTGCTGATCGTGGACGATGACGAGGCGGTGCTGACCATGCTCCGCAAGGTGATGACGAGCAGTGGAATCGACTCCGAGGTGGCCCGCAGCGGCGGGGAGGCCATCGAGCTGGCGGGACGAGGCCATTACGACCTGATGCTGCTGGATGTAAATATGCCGGGGATGGACGGCTTTGAGGTGATCCAGGCCCTTCGGGGCCGGGGGCTCAAGCTGCCCATCATCATTGTCAGCGGGCGAAAGGAGGACTATGACGCTCTCTACGGGCTGGATATCGGCGCGGACGACTACCTCACCAAGCCCTTCAACCCGGTGACCTTGGGGGCCAAGGTCAAGGCGTTGATCCGCCGCAGCCGGGGCGGGCTCAGCGGTGGGGGAAGCGTCATTGCCGCCGGGCCCTTCCGCTATGATACCAGCACCCTGCGGTTTTATAAGGAGGGGGCGGAAATTGTGCTGTCCTCCAAGGAAAACGCCATCATAAAGCTGTTTCTGGATAATGTGAACCGTATTTTTACCAAGGATATGATCTATGACATGGTCTGGGGTTCGGCCATTGTGGATGAGAACGCCATCATGGTGTATATCAACCGCCTGCGGCAGAAAATCGAGGAGGACCCGGCCCGGCCCTCCTATATTCAGACGGTCCGGGGCCTGGGCTATCGGTTTGTGGTGTAATGAATGGCCCGGCGTCCGCTGCGGCATAGCGATATGACGCTTGCTCAAACGGGGCCCCCGCGAAAGCGCCCTTCCGCTTTCGTGGGGGAAGGAGAGGCAAGGGAGCAAAGTAAAAGAATCCCACCCAAAGGGTGGGATTCTTAAACGAGGCGGACTTTGCCCCAACGTGGTACGGGTAGTGGGGGTCGAACCCACACGGATCGCTCCACAGGAACCTAAATCCTGCGCGTCTGCCAATTCCGCCATACCCGCGTATGCGCGGCGGGGTTCCCCGCCGCCGGTTTGCCCTACCACACCAGCGTGGCAAAATAGTCTTCCGGCGTTTCCGCCCGCCGAAGCAGCTCCACGCCGCCGTCCTCCCGGAGCAGCAACTCCGCCGAGCGCAGTTTGCCGTTGTAGTTGTAACCCATGGAGAAGCCGTGGGCGCCGGTGTCGTGGATGGCCAGGATGTCGCCCGTGGCAATTTCCGGAAGCTCCCGGTCGACGGCGAATTTGTCGCTGTTCTCGCACAGGGAGCCCACCACGTCGTAGGTGTGGTCACAGGGGGCGTCTTCCTTGCCCAGCACGGTGATGTGGTGGTACGCCCCGTAGATCGCGGGCCGCATGAGGTTGGCGGCGCAGGCGTCCACCCCGATATACTCCTTATAGATGTGCTTTTCGTGGATTGCGGTGGTGATCAGGTGGCCGAAGGGGGCCAGCATGAACCGCCCCAGCTCGGTGAAAATGGCGGCGTCCCCCAGCCCCGCCGGGACCATGATCTCCTCAAAGGCCCGGCGCACGCCTTCGCCAATGACGGCGATGTCGTTGACGGGTTCGCCGGGACGGTAGGGCACGCCCACCCCGCCGGACAGGTTGATGAAGGACACGCGGCACCCGGTTTCGGCGGCCACGTCCACAGCGGTGTGGAACAGGATGCGGGCCAGGGCGGGGTAGTATTCGTTGGACACGGTGTTGGAGGCCAAAAAGGCGTGGATACCGAAGCGCTTGGCCCCCAGCTCCCGCAGGCGGGTGAACGCCTGGGCCAGCTGGGGCCGGGTCATGCCGTACTTGGCCTGGCCCGGATTGTCCATCACCTGGAAGCCCTCCTTGCCCTCGCCCAAGGTAAACGTCCCGCCGGGGTTGAAGCGGCAGCACACCGTCTCGGGGACGCGGCCCAGGGTTTTGTGCAGGAAGTCCACGTGGGTGAGGTCGTCCAGGTTAATATTGGCGCCCAGCCGGGCGGCCAGCTCAAATTCCTCCGCGGGGGTCTCGTTGGAGGAGAACATGATCTCGCCCCCGGAGAACCCGCACCGCTGGGCCATCATCAGCTCGGTGAGGGAGGAGCAGTCCACGCCGCAGCCCTCCTCCCGCAAAATCTTGAGGATGCCGGGGGTGGGGGTGGCCTTGACGGCGAAGTATTCCTTGAAGCCGGGGTTCCAGGCAAAGGCGGCCTTCAGTGCCCGGGCGTTTTCCCGGATGCCCCGTTCGTCGTAGATGTGGAAAGGGGTGGGGTAGGTCTCTTTGAGTTCCCGGGCCTGGGCCAGGGTAAGGAAGGGCTTTTTCATCTCTCTGTCTCCTTGGCGGGGTGGATTTTGCTGCAAATTATCATATATAATTTTGCCCCGGTTGTCAACCGTCAAACCGCACTGGCTTTTGAAAAAAGGAACGTCCGCCAAGAAGACAGACTGACGCGTTCCCCCCTCTTTTTGAAAAAGGGGCTTGCCTTCTTCCCGGGGCCGTCATATAATATAGGGCGGAACAATTGAATGAATGTCTTCAGGGCGGGGTGAAATTCCCCACTGGCGGTACAGTCCGCAACCCGCGAAAGCGGTGGATCCGGTGAAACTCCGGGACCAACGGTTATAGTCCGGATGAAAGAAGACGCGTGACCCCTCTTGAGGTAGTGTCGCGCCTGGAAGGCAGTTTTTCAGGCGTTTCAGACTATTTCAGGAGGTTTTTGTTATGTTCAAGGATCCGGGAAAGTTTTTGGCGGCAGTGGCGGATAACGTGATGTTTCTGCTGATGTGCCTGGTGGTGTTCGCGGGCATCTTCGGGGTGGCGCTGCTGCTGGAAAAGCTGTGGCTCAAGCCGGAGAAGCAGTCCCCCGCCCGCCGGGTGGCCTATGTGGGCATTTTCGCCGCCATCTCCGCCGTGCTGGTGTATTTCGAGTTCCCCCTGCCCTTCGCCCCCGGCTTTTATGAGCTGGATTTCAGCGAGATCCCGGTGCTGATCTGCTCCTTCTCCCTGGGTCCGGTGGCCGGGGTGGTGTGCGAGTTCCTGAAGGTGGTGCTCAAGCTGTTCCTCAAGGGCACCTCCACCGCCTTTGTGGGCGATCTGGCCACCTTTGTGGTAGGCTCCGCCCTGATTCTACCCGCGTCGGCGGTCTACTTCGCCAACAAAACCAAGAAGGGCGCGATCCTGGGCATGGCTGTGGGCACCGTGTGCATCACGGTGGTGGGCAGCCTGTTCAACGCCGTCTACCTGATCCCCACCTTTTCCGTCCTGTTCGGCCAGCCGCTGGACGTCATCATCGGCATGGGCACCGCCATCAACCCCGCCATTACCAGCGTGAATACATTGGTGCTGTTCGCCGTGGCCCCCTTCAACCTGCTCAAAGGGGCGGTGGATTCTATCATCACCTTCCTGCTGTACAAGCACATCGAGCGGCTGCTGCGTATGAAATAACCATAGGAGCGGCGTCCCGGAGGGGATGCCGCTCCTATGTTCCATCCGGGCAGTTCAGCCGCAGGGGCGGGCCGTCCAGTCCCACCACCCGGTCGCAGGCGTCCAGCACATTCCGTTGGTGGCTGGCCAGCACCACGGGAATCCCCAGTCCCCGCAGCCGCTCCAGGGTCCGCGCCGTCCGCTGGGGGTCCACCCCGGCGAAGGGCTCGTCCAGCAGCAGCACGTCCCCGCCCAGGGCGGCGCACCGCGCCAGGGCCAGCCGCCGCGCCATGCCGCCGGACAGGGCGGCGGGATAGGCGTCCGCCTCGTCCTCCAGCTCCGCGAATTTCAGCCACTTTCCAGCCTCCCCCCGGCGGGGGCGGGGGAGCACGTCGGTGATGTGCTCCCCCACGGTGCGCCAGGGCAGCAGCCGGTCCTCCTGGAACAAAAACGCGGTGCGGGCGGGCTCGACGCCGTCGACCACGCCCGATTCCGGGACCGCCAGCCCCGCCAGAATCCGCAGCAAAGTGGTCTTGCCGCAGCCGGACGGCCCGCTGAGGGCGGTGAGGCCGCGGTCTGGAATTTCCAGGGAAAACCCGTCCAGCACCACCTTTCCGTTGTAGCGGAATCTTATATTTTGCAAGATCATCGGGGCCGCTCCCCCCTTTCCAGCCCCCGCCGGAGCAGCCCCTCCAGCGCCAGGGACAGCGTCACGATGGCGAGGGTCCAGGCGAACAGGTCCGCCGTTTCCAACCCCAGCTTGGCCTGCTGGAGGCGGGAACCGATGGCGCGCTCGGGGGGGCAGAGCACCTCGGCGGCGACGCCGGACTTCCAAGCCAGCCCGAACGCGGTGAGCAGTCCGGCGGACAGGTGGGGCCGCAGGGAGGGCAGATAGATAAGACGCAGCATTTTCCACCGGGAAAAGCGGTATGCCCGGCCAAATTCCAGCAGTTTTCCGTCCAAATTGCCCAGTCCCGCAGACAGGGAGCCCCACACTACCGGCAGCACCATCAGCCCCGCGATGACCCAGGGGATGGCGGCGCGGCTCACCCACAGGTAGATCAGCAGGATGAAGGACACCACCGGGGTGGCCCGCACCACCCGGACGGCGGGGGAGACCACGCGGCCGGCCCAGGGGACGAAAAAAGTGAGGAAGGCCAGAAGTGCTCCCGCCAGCGTCCCCCAGGCCAGCCCCAGGACCACCCGGCCCAGGCTTGCCCCCACGGACAGCCAGAAGTCCGCCGTCCCCGCCAGGGCCGCCAGGGCGCGGCCCACCGCGGCGGGCCCGGGGAGGAGCAGCTCCCGCCCCGCCGACCAGGCGGCAAG
>CAJULZ010000021.1 GCA_910587205.1 uncultured Oscillospiraceae bacterium | reverse complement strand
CGGGGGCAGATGATGGTGGCCATCAGGTGGCCGCCGAAGGCCGGACGGGTCATTTTCAGGCCCCGGTCGCTCTCGTCAAACTTCATCCCGTCCACATCCAGGGTGGAAGTGCTTTTCAGAAATTCCTTGTACTTGCCCACGTCCACATCCAGGTGGGTGCAATCCGCCGTCAGACCGGTGTGCAGCCGGGCAGCACACCGGGGACCCAGATCCCGCCCAATGTTCGTGGCGCCGATGAGCACAATCTCCGGCTTTTTCTCCATCACCACGTCGCAGATCGCCTTGGTGTAGGCGTCGGTGGTATAGTACCTCAGCAGCGGGTCCTGGCACACATACACCCGGTCTGCGCCGTAGCCGCCCAGCTCCTTGGCCAGGCCCTCCACCTTGTCGCCCAGCAGCAGGCCGCACAGCTCCACGCCCAGGTCGTCCGCCAGCTTCCGGCCTTCGCTGAGCAGTTCAAAATCGGTGGGGTTCAGCTCCCCCTCCCGCTGCTCGCAGAACACCCACACGCCCCGGAAGGCGTTGGGATCGGTATTCACAAACTTCGCCATTTTTCCGCCCTCCTCAAATGATGTGCCGTTCCGCCAGCGCGGCAAACAGCTTTGCCACCGTCTCCTTGCCGGAACCCTCCAGCATGACGCCCGCGCCCTTCACCGGAGGCGAGAAGGACTTATACACGTTGGTGGGGGAACCCTTCAGCCCAATGGTATCCGCCTCAATGAGGGGCTCGTCCTTGAGGGCTTCATAATCGTACACGGTGTACGGCTTCTGATCGCACTCCAGAATCCCCCGCACTGTCATGTAGCGAGGGGTGTTCAGCTCTTTGATACACGTGATCAGGCAGGGGGTGCGGGTTTCAATGGTCATGTAGCCGTCCTCCAGCATCCGCTTCACCGTGAGGGTCCTGCCTTCCAGCTCCAGCCCGGCGGCGTAGGACACCTGGGGGATGTCCAGCTTCTCGGCGATCTGCGGCCCCACCTGGGCGGTGTCGCCGTCGATGGCCTGCCGGCCGCAGAAAATGATGTCATCCTCCTCCAGCCCCAGGTGGGCGATGGCGGCGGCCAGGATCTGGGAGGTGGCGAAGGTGTCGGAACCGCCGAACTCCCGGCCGGACACTAAAATGGCCTCGTCGCAGCCCATGGCCAGCAGCTCCCGCAGCATCCCGGCGGCGGGGGGCGGGCCCATGGACACCAGCACCACCTTGGCCTCCGGATTAGCGTCCTTGAGAGACAGCGCAGCTTCCACCGCGTTCAAATCGTCCGGGTTGGTGATGGCCGCCATGGACGCCCGATCCATGGTGCCGTCCGCCTTCACGGCCACCTTGCCGGAGGTGTCGGGCACCTGCTTCACGCAGACAATGAATTTCATGTCGTTCCCCTCCCTTATTTCAACAGGCTGCCGGAGATCACCATCTGCTGCACCTGGGAGGTGCCCTCGTAGATGCTGGTGATCCGGGCGTCCCGGTAGAACCGTTCCACCTTGTATTCCTTGATGTAGCCGTACCCGCCGTGGATCTGGACGGCCTTGTACGCCGCCCGGTTACACATCTCGGCGGCATACAGCTTGCACATGGCGCACAGCTTGGAGCTGTCCGGGTCCCCCGCGTCCTTGCGCACGGCGGTGGAGTAGATGAGCTGCCGGGCGGCCTCGATCTCGGTGGCCATGTCGGCGATCATGAAGCTGACGGCCTGGAATTTGGCGATGGGTTTGCCGAACTGCTTGCGCTCCTTGGCGTACTTGACCGACTCGTCCAGGCAGCCCTGGGCGATACCCAGCGCCTGGGCCGCCATGCCCAGACGGCCCCCGTCCAGGGTTTTCATAGCGGTGGCGAAGCCCTTGTGCAGCGGGCCCAGCAGGTCGGACTTGTGCACCCGCACGTCCTCCAGAATGATGTCGCTGGTGGGGTAGCCGATGATACCCATCTTGTGCTCCGGCTTACCGCAGGACACGCCGGGGAGCTTCATGTCCACGATGAACATGGAGATCCCCTTGGAGCCCTTCTGGGCGGGATCGGTCTTGGCGTACACGATGGCGTAATCCGCGAAGGGCGCGCCGGAGATGAAGGTCTTGCGCCCGTTGAGGACGAAACAGTCCCCATCCTGGACAGCGGTGGTGAGGGTGCCCCCCGCGTCGGAGCCCGCCCCCGGCTCGGTGAGCGCGAACACAATGATCTTCTCCCCCCTGGCGCAGGGGACAAGGTATTTCCGTTTCTGCTCCTCGGTGCCGCAGAACATCAGCGGCCCGCCCCCCAGGGAGTTGGAGGTGTTGGCGTAGATGGACAGCACCGGGGACACCCGGGCAAATTCCTCCACCATCATGGCATAGGCCAGGCTGTCGCCGCCGCTGCCGCCGTACTCCACCGGGATCTTCACCCCCATGAAGCCGCACCCCGCCATTTTGTCATGGATGGCCCGGTCAAACTCGCCTGTCTCCTCCAGGCGGTCCAGCAGCTCGTCGGTGAACTCGTCTTGCGCGAACTGCCGGTACAGCTTGCGCAGCATTTGGTGCTTCTCGCTCAGTATCATATCGGTTCCTCCTTCTGCCGCGCGTCCCGCGTCGCGGAACGCTCCAATTTATGCCTTGCCGCACACCTTGCCGGGATTCAGCAGCCCCTTGGGATCAAACGCCGCCTTCACGCCCCGCATCAGGTTCATCACCGTCCCGCCCAGGGCCTCCTCCAGATAGCTCTCCTTGGCGTGGCCGATGCCGTGTTCCCCGGAGATCAGGCCGCCCAGCTCCCGGCCCTTGGCGTAGGCCAGGGCCATGAACCGCTCCGCCCGCTCCATAAACTCGTCCGGGTCCATGTCGTTGGCGCACACGTTCACGTGGACATTCCCGTCCCCGGCGTGGCCGCTGGCCCGCACGGCCAGCCCGATCTCGTCCTCCAGGGACACCACATAGTTCACAAACTCCGGTATGCCGGGAATGGGCACCACCACGTCGCACTCGTCGGACTGCTTGAACTCCGCCAGGATGGCCTCCAGGGTCGCGCCCCGCACCGCCCACGCGCTGCGGATGGCCTCCGGCGTATCATACACCATCACGTCCATGGCCCCGTTGTCCAAGCACAGCTCCGCCGCCTTCTCCATCAGGCCGTCCATGGCCTCCTCGCTGTCGCACTCGAAGGTGGTGAGGAGATAGGCCCCTACGTCCTCCCCCTCGCACTGGCCGGGGTAGACGGTTTTGCCCAGATACCGCTCGATGCCCAGCACCATCTCCCGGCCCAAAAACTCCAACGCCTGCGGGTCCAGGCCCGCCATCTTGATCTTGGGCACGCAGGAGATGGCGGCGTCCAGATCGGGGAACAGGATCAGCAGGCTGAAGGTCTGCTTGGGCTGGGGCAGCACCTTCAGGCTCACCTCGGTGATGATGCCCAGCGTCCCCTCCGAACCCACCATGAGCTGGAGCAGGTTGTAGCCCGAGCTGGTCTTGGACACCTCGCCGCCCAGCCGGACGATCTCGCCGCAGGGCAGCACCACCGTCATGGCCCGCACGTAGTCCCGGGTGGCGCCGTACTTCACCGCCCGCATCCCCCCGGCGTTCACCGCCACATTGCCCCCGATGGTGGCGAACTTCTCTCCGGGATCGGGGGGATAGAACACGCCCTTTTCCCAGCAGTCGTTGGCCAAATCGTTGAGCAGGACGCCGGACTGTACCCGCACCGTGAAGTTATCCAGGTCGTAGCCCAGGATCCGGTTCATCCTCTGGGTGTCCACCACCACGCCGCCATACAGGGGTACGCAGCCGCCGCACAGCCCGGTGCCCGCCCCCCGGGGGATGATGGGGATGCCGTTGTCATAACAGAGCCTGCACACCGCCGCCACCTCTGCGGTGGAAGCGCACTCCACCACCGCGCCGGGCATACGCTGGCCGTAAACGGGCATCTCGTCGTGGGCGTAGTCGGGCTTCATGTCCTCCCCGGTGTGGACGCGGCCGGGCGCCGCCGCCTGGAGCTGTTCCAGCAGCTCCGGGGTCACTGTCTTGAACTCCAATGCCGCTTCCCTCCTCACAGCCCCTTGCGGGCACGGATCTCGTCCATCATCAGCGGCAGGATGGTGAGGGCATCCCCCACAATGCCCACATCCGCCACCTTGAAGATGGAGGCGTCCGGGTCCTTGTTGACAGCCACGATGTACTTGGAGCCCATGGCCCCGGATATGTGCTGCATGGCCCCAGAGATCCCGCAGGCGATATACAGCCTGGGGGCCACCGTCTTGCCGGACTGGCCGATCTGGTGGGCCCGGGACACCCAGCCCCCCTCGATGGCGGGGCGGGAGGCCCCCACCACACCGCCCAGCAGGGCGGCCATCTCCTCCACCAGATGGAAGCCCTCAGCGCTGCCCATGCCCAAGCCGCCGGCCACGATGACCTCGGCCCCCTCCAGATCAATGGCCTCTGTGATCTCGGTGACGGTTTCCACCACCTTGGCCTTCACCGCCCCGCCGGGGGCGGACAGGGGCACCGTCTCAACGGGGTTGGGTTCCCCCGCCTCGGGCCGCACAAAGCAGCCGGATCGCACCGTGGCAAATTTCACCGGGCCGATAACCTTCATCTGCTCGTACACCGTGCCGCCGTAGGCGGGCCGGGTGGCCAGCAGGGCGTTCCCCTCCGCGGACAGGGTCATGGCGTCGGTGACACAGCCGCCGCCCAGCCGCTGGGCCAGCCGGGGGGCGTAGTCCTTGCCCGCCTGGGTTGCGCTGAACAGCACCGCGTCGGGCGTCTTCTCCCGGATCAGGGCTTCCAGCAGGGCCACCACTTCATCGTCACAGGCGGGGGCGGCGTCGATGGCAATCACAGGCGCATAGGGGGCAATTTCCGCCCCCGCTTCCGCCCCGATGACCACCCCGCACGCCTCGCCCAGCGCCTTGGCGGCGGCCAGGGCCTCCAGACTGCCGTTGACGGGCCTGCCGTCCTTCCGCTCGATGTAGACTAAACTTTTCATCCTTCCCGCCTCCTCACAGTACGTTTGCTTCCGCCAGCATGACCACGGCCTTTTTCACGGCCTCCGCCGCCTCTTTTTCCTGAATCACCACACCCGCCTCACGCTTGGGGGGCTCGCTGTAGCCCAGGCAGGACACCAGGGCGGGCTCCGCCGCTCCCAGCTCGAGCACAGGGATCACGGCCTTGCGCGCCGCCATTTTGGTCTTGATGTTGGGATAGCGGGGGTCGTAGGCGGGCTTGGCAATGGTAAGCACCGCCGGGAGGGACATCTCATAGACCACGCCGCCCTCCTCCGTCTCCTGACGGGCCTTCAGGCCGTCCCCGGAGGGCTCCGCCTCCACCACGCCGGACACGAAGGCCGCGCCCAAGCGTTCCGCCAGCCGCGCCCCCACCTGGCCGCTGATCTCATCGGTGGACTCCTTGCCGCACAGGATCAGGTCGTAGGCTGCGCCCTCCCGCTCCTGGCACAGCTCCACCGCCCGGGCCAGCAGGGCGGCGGTGCCGCCCTCGTCGGCCTCCCCGGAGGCCGCGCACAGGTACGCCTTGCCAGCCCCCACCGCCAGCAGGTTCTTCAGCCCGCTTTGGGCCCCCTCCGGGCCGATGGTGACGGCGGTGACGCTGCCGCCGTGGGCCTCGCAAAAGCGGACGGCCAGCTCCAGGGCATAGGTGTCAAAGGCGTTGTTGACGGTTCCTGCCCCGGCGGTGGCGGGCTTGCCGTCCCCGCCCAGCCGGATCTCGGCATAGTCGTCCGGCACCTGCTTCACACACACTAAAATGTTCATGCTGTCCCCTCCTCAATGGCGGTTGATGGCGGCGCGGCCCACCACCATGCGCTGGATTTCGTTGGTGCCCTCGAAGATCTGGAAGATCTTCGCGTCCCGCAGCAGCTTTTCCACCGGGTACTCCCGGCTGTAGCCATAGCCGCCCAGGATCTGCACCGCGTCGGTGGCGGTCTGCATCACGCTGTCCCCGGCGAAGCACTTGGCCGCGGCGGACTCCCTGCCGAAGGGCAGGTGGGCGTCGGCTAAGCGGATCGCGTGGGCGACAAGCTGCCGGGAGGCCTCGGTGCGGATCTCCATGTCGGCGATCTTGAACTCGATGGCCTGGTTGCGGCAGATGGGCTTGCCGAACTGGACGCGCTGCTTGGCGTAGGCCACCGCCTCGTCGATGCACCGCTGGGCCAGCCCCACGGCGATCACCGCGCACCAGGTGCGGGCCAGATCCAGGGTTTTCATGGCGGTGGCAAAGCCGGTACCCTCCTCGCCCAGGCGGTTTTCCACGGGAATGCGCACATTGTCCAGCACCAGATCGCTGGTGGTGGAGCAGCGCACGCCCATCTTGTTTTCGTGGTTCCCCACGCTGAGACCGGGGGTTCCCTTGTAGATCAGGAAAGCGGACATACCGTGGGTGCCCTGGCTCTTGTCCGTCATGGCGGTGACCACAAAAAAGTCGGCCACACTGGCGTTGGTGATGAAGCACTTGCGGCCGTTGAGGACGTAGCTGTCCCCCTCCCGGATGGCGGTGGTCTTGCCGTTTCCGGCGTCGCAGCCCGCGTCCGGCTCGGTGAGGGCGAAGGCTCCCCAGCCGCCGTTGACTATGATGTCGCAGCACTTGCGCTTCTGCTCCTCGCTGCCCGCAATCAGCACCGGCTTGAGGGCCAGGCCGTTGCCGTTCAGCGTCACCGCCACCCCGGCGTCCGCCCAGGCGATCTGTTCCACGATGGCGGCCTGGTCGATGTGATCCAGCCCCAGTCCGCCGTACTCCTCGGGCACGTCCATCATGTGGAGCTGCATCTCGATGGCCTGGTCGTAGATCTCACGGGGCCACTCGCCGGAGATATCGTACTGCTTCACCTGCTCCTTGATCTGCTTCACCGCGAAGTCCTTCACGTCCTTCAGCAGCTCTTTGCAATCCTCGGAAATCATATATCCCATGATGCGTTCCTCCCTTTCTCAATTTGCCCGGGGCTCAGGATGGCAGGCCGCGCCCGCCGCCAGCATCGCCTGGATCTGTTCCCCGCTGTAGCCCAGCTCCGCCAGGACGGATTCGGTCTGCTCCCCCTGGTAGGGACCCCGTTTGTACTCCGGCAGGGGCGTATCCGAGAACAGCACCGGGGGACGCACCAGGGTGCGCTGGTTCCCGTTGTCGTATTTCATCTTGTAGAAGCAGTCCGCCGCCCACGCCTGCTCGTCCTCCAGCAGCTCGTCCCAGGTCTGGGCCACGGCGTAGGGAATGTCCGCCGCCTTAAAAGCCGCACACCACTCCGCCAGGGGCTTTTTTGCCACCTCGGACACCAGGAGGCCGTAGAACTCATGGAGGTTGGCCTGGAGGTTGGCCTGGGGGAAGAACCGGGGGTCGCCCGCCAGATCCTCCCGGCCCAGGGCCTTCACGAAGCGGTCATACAGCGCGTCGTAGGCCGGGGCCGCAAACTGGATCCACCGCCCGTCGCTGGTCTTGTGGGCCACGGTGAACGGGTTGGCGATGTCCTTCCGGGACATGGGGTAACGGGCGGCGGGCTGGCCGTACTGCGCGCTTTGCAGCATGGTGGACACCGCCCAGATGGCGGAGTGGAACAGGCTCACCGTCACCATGTCGCCCTTGCCCGTCTTTTCCGCCCGGTACAGGGCCGCCAGCAGGCCGGAGGCTAAGTACATCCCCACCGGGTGGTCGCCGAACCCCGGCATGGTGAGCATGGGGGAGGAGTCCTTGTCGAACAGGGTGCCCAGGATGCCGCCCCGAGCGAAGTAGGCGGTGAAGTCAAACCCCGGCAGGTCTTTGTCCGGGCCCTTCTCGCCGTAACCGGTGACGTAGCCCATCACCAGCTTGGGGTACTTGGCTTTCAGCGTCTCCCAATCCAGGCCGGACTTGATGAGAGACTTGTAACGCACGTTGGTGAGGAATATGTCCGCCCGGGCGATGAGCTTTTCCAGCGCCTCCCGCCCCTCGGGGCTTTTGGTGTTCAGGCAGACGTCCCGCTTGTTGGCGTTGTCCAGGTCGAAACTGGTGTTTTCCAGGTCGCCGGTGGGACGGCCCTCATTGATGGCGGCGTTGCGGTAGGGGTCGCCGTTGGGGGCCTCCACCTTGATGACCTCCGCGCCCAGGTCGGCCAGATAGCGGCCGCAGGACGGCGCGGCGATGAAGGTGGCGAGCTCCACTACTTTGACGCCCGCGAGGGGGCGGGTGAACTGTTCCATATTGATCTCTCCTTTGGTCGTTGTTCCATGTATGTAGCCGCGGGGCCGGTCGGGTGGCCGGCCCCTTGTCGAATTATGCCACCAAGGTCATGCTGGCCAGGGTAAAGCAGCCCGCGAAGATGGCGCAGGGAAGCACGCCGCACCAGATGTTGCCGTACTTGCGGTACAGGTAGGTCACCACGCCGGTGGTGCCGCCCATCATATAGCAGTAACCGAAGGCAAAGTCCAGCGCGCCGCAGCTCTTGTTCACGCCGGTGCCCCAGATATCAATCTGCGGGATGATGGTTTGACCGGTGCCGATGATCATGGAGCCGCCGTATTGGATGAGCAGCACCACAAACAGGGCGGAGGCGGTCAGCACCGTATTGACTGCCACGGCAATCCACAAATCACGGCGCTCATTGCCGGTGGAGGGCAGGATGCGCTGGTTCATGTTGCCGATGAACATGACGGAGAAGATGATGAGGACGTAGGGGATGGCCCGGACGATGCGGTCGGGAACCAGCTCCACATAGGTGGACAGGTTCCACACCTGGTAGTCGATACCCAAGAAACCCTCCAGCAAACCCATCCAGGTACCGAAGAACACGATGGCGATCAGGCCCATCAGCAGGGACTTGCCGGGCTTGCGCCAGTCGATGGAGCTGTCGCCGTCCGCGCCCAGGGCAAAGGTGCCCATGCTGGAGGCTACGCCCGCCTTTTTGCGGCCGTTGGCGGCGATGACCATGCGGACAACACCGATGGCAGCTATTACGAGCAGCCAGCCCATAATGCCGTTAAGATTGTTGGAGGTCAGGAATTTAGACCAGAAGGTGCCCGCGCCCGTCCACTTCATCACATAGGCAGAGACATGGACAAAGATTAGGGCGGGAATGACGGTGGCAAACAGGATATCCAGCACCCATGCCTTGGCGCCGTGGCGCGGCTCCTTTACGGGTACGGGGTTGGCGATAGAGCCGAAAAAGCGGGTCTGCATCAGCAGGTTGACCAGGGCGGCCAGGGCGAACATCATGGTGACGCAGGCTACGCCGGAAAACAGCTGCTGGGGAAACCACACCAGATCATTGCTGGCCATGGAAACGGGAGCAGGAGCCACGCTGGTGACATATTTCACGATTTCCTCAATGGTTTCGCCACTGATATTGCCGGTCTGGTGGAGGGTGCCGTCGATCTGGGAATAGCGGAACACATGGCCGTTGCGGTCATAGTCCTGGTTCGGCTGGATGGTTCCGATCCCGGCTTGTTCCTCCACCCAGGCAAGGCAGGCGGCAGGATCGCCCAGGAAATCCCAGTCATACTGATCAGCGGTGGATTTGATGAGGCAGTAGTTGGTATCCACGTCTTCAAAACCGCCGGCCACAAACTGAAGGAAGGGGCCAAACACCTGGCACATACTGTTGATCTTGTCAGGCATGGCCCGGTATACACTCAGGCAAGTGCCGGTGCCCGCCGAATATCCCACCAGGTTCAGGGCGCCCTGCTGGACAAAGGGGAGGGTGTCGGCGTACTTGGTTACAATAATGGCCTGCTGATCGCGGTCAGTGACATCGGACTCTCCGCCGCCGGACAGATCGGGGGAGAGCACCACATAGCCCCGGCGGGCCAGTTCCATGGACCAAGTGTCATTACTGTGGCCCTGGTTGGAGCGGCCATGCATGATCAGCACGCAGGGCGCAGGGTTCTCATTCGTTGCGTTCTTGGGCAGATAGACCAGCGTGCTGATGGTGCAGCCGTTATCGCCGGTGAGCGTCACCCGCTCAATGGTGATATCGCCCCAACTGGTCTGGAAGCCCCAGATGAAAATGCTGGACACCAGCAGGATCGCCAGGGTAATGCAGAAGAAACGGACGGATTTCTTTGTCTCGGAAGCTGCCTTTACATTGTTTGCCACAAAAATCTTCCTCTCTTAACGTCTTTTCGTATGGTCACGCGAGGATATCCCGGAACGCCTCCAGCTGAGTTTTGGCCTGCTCATAGTTCACCGTCTGCCGGTCGGTCTCAATGAGCACCACCGGCAGTCCGGCCTGCTCACAGGCTTTCCTGATCAGCGGATAGTCGAACTCCTCCGGGTCGCAGAACTTGGCCAGCGCCACAACCACCCCTTTCGCATCCCTGCTCCTGGCAGTTTCTACAATTAAATCCACCCGCTTTTTGTCCACGTCGTACAGCACGGAGCAGTGGTCCATGCGGGAGAATTTCTCGCTTAGCCCCTCCAGCGGAGGCAGGTTGGGATCGGTGTCGGTGCGGTACTGGCGGCTCTCCGCCGCCACGTCGTCCGCCGCCACCTGGAAGCCCAGTTCGTCCAGAATGGCCAGCAAGGCGGGGCTGTCGAACAGCACCCCGGACACCAGCACCTTTATCTTTTCCGGGCCGCCGCCTGCCGCGTCCAGCTCGGCCAGCAGCGCCCGCACCAGGGCGGTGTGCTCCTCTTTGCGCATAAACCATGCGCTCTTGTAGATATCGCACCGCTGGGCGGCGGTGATCTCCGGGTGGGTGGCCAGGGCCTCGTCCAACTGCCGCATGACGGCGTTGTGCTCGTTGTAAACCGCAATGGACGCGGCCAGCTTTTCCTCTGAGAATTTGGTGCCGGTGGCTTGCTCCAGGTCGGCAATCACCCGCTCGTACCCAGCCTTAGTGAAGGCTTTTCCCACGTCTCCCCGGCGGTTCTGGGGGTACGTCATGGGGATAAACGGGATGGAGGGCACCGCGTACTTCCAATTCTGCCCCAGGCACTTCAGCGAGTCGCACAGAGAGGGGATCACGATGGCGGACGCGCCATCGTAGGCCCCCTTCATGCCCAGCTCCAGCACGGACTGCATGATGGAGCAGATGAAGGCGGGGAAATACTCCTTGGCGCGGTTCAGGGCCATGTCCGCCCCCCAGGCCCCCATGGGGACGAGGCCCATGGAGTGGATAATCTCCTCCGGGGTATAGACCGGGGCCACCAAAACCACCTTTTCGCCGTTGGCGAAGTATGTATCCAGCTGGCCCTTGGGGTTGGCGGCCATGGCGCGGAACTTTTCCAGCACAATCTGCACGCTCATTTCGCCCCCTCCTTTCTGCTCTCCATGATCTCCGTGAGGCCCTGGACGCGGGTGTCATATTGGGCCTCGGAGAAGTTCCGCGGGTCGGCCTGGTCGCCGTCGAAGGACGCCACCGGGATGTCGCAGGCCTCCCCGATCTGGCGGCTCATCTCCGCCATAAAGCCGCTCCACAGCTTGCAGGAGCGGTTGGTATGTACCAGCAGGCCCTCCACGTGATTGTCCTTGCACAGCTTCACCCGCTTGTCCCGGGAGGTCTCCAGGTTGATGGCGTTTGGCACCTTGCAGTAGGCCCGGATCATACTGTCGAAGCTGTCGTAGTCAAAACCGAAGGCGTCGGCGTAGATGGTGGTCACCATGTTGATGCCTCGGCTTTTCAGCCCGGTGGAGGTGGCCCGCAGCCAGGGCCAGCAGGCGATGCCCTCAAACATGATGCGGTGCTTCTCCTCGGCCCGGAAGGTGGACTCGCCCTTCTCGTGGTTGTCCTGGTACTCCTTCAGCAGGGTTTCCATGGCCTCGGCGGCCTCCTTCTTGCCCCGGGCGGTGACCATGACGGCCATATGGTTCAGCAGGTCGAAGCCGTTGAAGGGGCTGGGGGTGTGCCGGGCCATGGAGGTGGCCGCCAGCCACGCCCGGCTGGTGCGGCAGGAGTTGGCCATGACCTCCTGGAATTTCTCCTCGCTCCACTTCTTTCCGGTGATGCCCTCCAGCTGGCGGATGGCCTCCAGGAACTGGCCCTTCACATAGGCCACTTCCGCGTCGGACACCTCATCGTCCGGGTTGAAGGGGATATCCAGCATGATCATGGGAATGTCCAGCTCCTTGGCCAGATTTTCATACCACTTGATCATGCAGTTGCAGATGTTATTGCAACAAAGCACGAAGTCCGGCAGGGGCATATCCTGCTCTGGGGCACTGCCGCTCTTGGCGTAGGCCAGGCTGATCCGGGCGTAGGCGCAGATGTCGTTGGAATAGCCCGCGTCCTCCGCCTCCTGGCACAGCCTCGCGCCGCCCCCGCGGGCGGCAATGCCCGCCGCCTGATTCTCCGGGTAGCACACCGGGATGCCTAGGGTTTCCGGGATCTCCACGGGGAAATTGCTGGAGATCCAGCCTATCTTCTCCCCCCGGGCCTTGGCCTCCGCCACGTCGCTGTACGCCTTGGCCGCGATCTGGCCCAGCTTGTACTTGGCCGAGTTGGGATCGGGCGGCCTGCGCACCTTTTTGACTTCTTCCATCGTCGGTTCCTCCTCTTTTATCGCCTATTTGCTCATTTTCTGGAATCCATAGACAGCCGCGCCCAACGCCCCCGCCAGCTGGGACAGCTCCGAGGTGTGGAGCGTTACCCCCAGATCATCCTCCAGGGCCTTCCGCACCCCGGCGTTCTGGGCCACGCCGCCGCTCATGAACACGGCCTCCTTCACCCCGGCCCGCCGGGCCAATGCCGCCACCCGGACAGCCACGGACTTGCAGATCCCCGCCACCACGTCGGGGACGGGGACGCCGTTGGCAAGCTGGGAGATGACCTCCGACTCGGCGAACACGGTGCAGGTGCTGGAGATGGCGGCAGGGGCCGCGGCTTGGGCGGCCAACCCGCCCAGCTCGTCCACATCCCGCTTCAGGATACCCGCCATCACATCCAGGAACCGGCCCGTACCGGCGGCGCACTTGTCGTTCATCACGAAGCTGGCCATACGCCCCTGGGCGTCCAGCGACACCACCTTGGCGTCCTGCCCGCCGATGTCGATCACCGTCCGGGCCGACCGCAGCAGGAAGTGGCAGCCCAGGGCATGGGCGGTGAGCTCGCTCAGCTCCCCGTCCGCCGGGGGCCAGCATTTGCGGCCGTAGCCCGTGGCCATTTTGCGCCTGATCTCCCGCTCCGGCACGCCCCCCCGGAGCAGTACCTCCCGGTACGCCTGAACGGGGCCGTCGGTGCCAATGCCCGCCGGGGCCAGGGCGCAAGCCACGATCTCCACGCCGTCCTTCAGCAGCACACATTTCGATGTGGTGGAGCCGATGTCCATGCCAAGGGTAATCACTGGCGCCCCCCCTCCATTCATCTCAGTAATCTGGTCTTACCAGTTATCTATATGATAGGCAGGGCGTCAAAGAATGTCAATGCACCGATCCTTCAAACTTTTATCCGCCTTTTTAGCAAATCTGCACAAGATCGCATCGCACACATCTCTAAAGCGGATCCAAGGCTTTGAAGATTCAACTTGAGAATAACAGGATTATGTGCTATAATAAAAGCACATGATATACTGGTTTTACCAGTTTACTCGCACGTTTTGGAGGGATGACCATGAACAGCTCCCCTGCCGCGGAAAACCGCCCGACCCTGCGCCCGGTGCAGACCCAGCGGGCCAGCGAGGCCATCTATGAGCAGATCAAGGATCTCATTATCTCCGGCCAGTTCAAGCCGGGGGACCGCCTGCCCTCGGAGCGCGCGCTCATCGAGATGCTCCAGCGAAGCCGCCCCACCATCCGGGAGGCCCTGCGGATGCTGGAGCGGGAGGGCTTTATCCGCACCGTCCCCGGCACCAACGGCGCGATTGTCCAGGAACTGAGCACCGACGGCGTCACGCAGTCTCTGGAGGTAATGCTCCAGACCAGCCGGGTGACGCTGGACGAGCTGTCCGAGTACCGCGCCCACAACGATGTGGCGGTGGCCCGGTGGGCGGCCCAGCGGGCCACTGCGGAGGACATTGCCGCCCTGGGCGAGACACTGGATCGGTGCGGCCAGCTGCTGGAGGCGGGTGCGCTGACCACCTTTGTCTCCCAGGATGCGGTGTTCCATGGGCAGCTGGCCCTGGCCGGGAAAAACCAGGTATCCTACATTCTTACTCAGGTGATGAGCCGCCTGGTGGAGCCCTTGATGCGCAAGGCATTGGAGCAGCAGAGCGCCGAGGACGGCAAGGGGATGTGCCGGAGGATCATGTCCATGCATCGGGCGATCTTTGACGCGGTGAGGGCCGGCGACGCAGACGGTGCCGCTCAAGCCATGACAGAACACATTAGCGAGTTTGGCGGCGACCTGAAGCACTATGGAGTTTCCGCACAAAACTGAAGCATCAGCAACGTATAACAGGACGGGCGGCCTCCATGCAGATGGAGGCCGCCCGTCCTGTTGTATTTTCCGCTTATGGCCGTATGTCCGGCCTGCCCAAGTACAGGGCAAATTTCTCCTGGAGTTCCCGCTTGCGGTGCTTGCTCAAGGCCACGGCCTGCTTGTTTGCCATAAGCACCTCCGACAGTCCGATTTTTACTACGTACTTCAAATTGATCACGTAACTCTGGTGGCATTTGAAAAACTGGGCCGGGTTGAGCTGCCGTTCAATCTCTTTTAGCGGCTTGGTGTACTCCCGCACCCCGCTTCGCAACACAAAACGCACATGATGGCCCAACACCTCCAGGTAGATAATATCGTTGGTGTTGATCTGCTCGGTGGTAAAGCCCTTGGTCATGGTGATCACGCTGCCCAGCTGCTTTACCACATGGCCCAGGGCCTCTCGCAGTTCGTGGGCAAAGGTTTCAAAGGCCACCGGCTTCTCCAGAAAACCAAAGGCCCGGGTGCGGTAGCCCTCCACCGCGTAGGACACGGCGGAGGTGATAAAGACAATGCAAACGGAGCTGCTCCTCTTCCGCAGGGCGGTGCCCACGTCGATGCCGGACAGAGAGCCCATCAGGATATCCAGAAATAGAACGTGGGTATCCGGCTCCAACTGGTTCAGGCAGTCCTCCCCGTTGGAGTAGTACTGGATCAGGAAGCGATCCCCGCGCTCGGATTCGATCCGGGCCAGATATCCCCCGATGGTGTCCCGCACCACGGGGTCGTCGTCGCACACAGCCACTTTAAACGTCATGATCCACCTCCAGGAAATCCTCCTCCCCGCCCTCCAGGGGAAAGAGCAGCACCGCCCAAAATTCCTCCGGGTCGCTGTAGTCGATGGTCAGGCTGCCGCCCACCCGCTCCATGGCGGAGCGCACGTTCTCCAGGCCGTAGCCGTGGCCCTCGGCGGCCTTGGTAGAGCGCAGGCGCCCCCTCTGCCCGAAAACCTGGCCCGAGTAGCTGTTGCTGACCGTCACGCACAGATAACCGCCCTTCCGCTGGCTGCGCGCCCGGATGTAGCGCGTTCCCTCCAGCTCCTGCGCCGCCTCGATGGCGTTGTCCAAAAGGTTTCCAAAGATAATGCTCAGATCCGCATCTGTCACCGATAGAAACAGATCACCACCGAAAAATACGCTGGACTGGAACTCGATCCCCTTGGTTTCCATTACCTGGTGCTTCATGGAAAACAGACCGTCCAGCATCAGATTCCCCGTGCGGAAGCGGCTGCCGGCGGGGGCAATAAACCCGTCAATGAGGGTTTTGATATAGGCGTTGGCCGGGCCGTTGTCCCGGGTCATCTGCTGGAGAACCATAAGGTGGTTTCTCATATCGTGCCGCAGGGAGCGGAACTTTTTCTCGCTGATGATATAGTCGTTGAGGGCAGTGAGAATATACTGGCTGTTGGCCTCCTTGGCCAGCAGTTCTGCGTTGTCCCGGGAGCGGCCGGCGCTTTTCACCGTGATCACGAACACCGTGAACACGAATACTTCAATGGCCGCGATGTAAAAGGATATCGCCACCTCCACCAGCCTGTCCCCGCTGTACGCGGGGAGCAGGAGAAAATAGGAGGTTTCATTGATGAACGCTTGGAACACCTCGGAAATGGCCAGCGTCTTCCATCCCAGCAGCGCGCCGTCCTGGACGCTGCGGAAGCGGAATACCCGGATAAACACCAAGAACACCAGCAAAGTGATCAGATTCTTGCACCCTACGTTGTAAACCAGCGCCGGGATCGTCTGGCCAGGCAGGAGACCGCCCAGCCAGCCCTCCAGCAGGCCCATCACCGGGACGCGCCGCAGCCCGGTGCCTACGCCGTGGAGCAGATGGGTGACAAATGCGTAATAGCACCCCATCTGGGTGGAACAGCCCGTGTACCAGCGGAAGAACAGATAATAGCTGGCCAGCCGCAGCAGGTACTGGAAGAGTACCACATCGCAGGGGGACGGCAGCTCCCATACATGCCGGGACTGGTAGACCGCCAGCAGCACGCACAGGGGGAAGAGAGCCGGCGGGAGGTCCCTCCCCCGCCGGGCTGGCTCGCAGGCCGCTTTTACTTGGGCGCCGATGAGGAAGCACATCCCGCCCTCAGACATGGCCATAAGAAATCCGACAATAGGCGGCATATTGGCCAAAACACCTCCCCTTACCGGAATGGGTTTGCATAATCATACCATACTGGTATGGCGGATTCAAGCCCGCCTGATTTCTGCGATCTGCCCAGCTGTGCGCATAAATCGACCAGCTGTGCGCATCCTATTGCGTTTTTCTTTTTGCCTTTTTATACTGGCCTCACAAAACAGCTCGCCCAAAACCGGCTGTTGCTGTATGTGATGCACAAATTTGAAAGGAGAGAGAACTATGCCAAGCGCAAAAAACCGTTTGAAGGGCTGGCTCCAGGGCTGCAAGAGCCTGGCCAACATCACCGTCATCCTCATCATCTGCCTGAACATCCTGAACAGCTACGGCAACAACATCAACAACACCATCCGCTCACTGGCGGGCGCACAAACCATCGGGCTTGCCCCCGCTATCATCGGCTCCGCCGTGTCCGTATTCACTATTGTCCAGTTTTTCCTCCGCCCCGCCTACGCCAACACCATTGACAAGGTGCGTGACAAGCTGAAGGTCATTCTGCTGTGCGCCTTCATCATCCGGGGCGGCGTGTTCCTGAGCCTGAACCTGGTGAACAACGCCGCCGGATTTTATGTGTATCATTTCGTTGACGGCATACTCAGCGGCTTCCTCGGCACCACCATCCCCGCCCTCATCGCCATGGCGGTGGATCGGAAAGCCATGGGCTCCGGCCTGGCCGTGATGAACGCCATTACCCAACTGGTGGTTGCCCCGGCCCGCGCCCAGGCGGCCACCTGGTTCAAGGAGCTGGGGCTGCTGCCCACCAGCGCCGTGGGCGCCGGATGCCTCATCGCCGGCGGCATCATCTGCCTGTTCCTGAAGGTCAACTCCGTGGAAAACCGGGTTCAGCGCGGCCCCGCCGCCCCCAACACCGTCAAGAAAAAGGGCGGCTTCCTGTCCGGCATCTCCACCAAGCTCATCCCCTTCGCCCTGGTGTCCTCCGTCGCCGTGGTGTTCATGGGCGCGGACAAGACCTTCTTCCAGGTCTATGCCGAAGCCATTGACATCTCCCGGGTATACACCACCTACCAAACCCTGGGCGGCAGTATGGGCAGCCTTGTCAGCCTTATCGCCGGCGTCCTGTGCGATATCATCAACCCCGCTATTCTGGTCTATGTGGCCCTCATCGGTCAGGCCGCCGGTATGTTCCTGTACGCTCAGGCGGGCAACCTGACTCTGTTCTACGCCGGTATCATGATCTTCTACATGACCAAAAATATGAACGACGTGTTCCGCATCCTGTCCCTGAAGGTGCTGGGCGCGTCCCAGGCCGGTGCCGCCTCCGCCACCATTTTCTTCTTCAACGACTTCTTCACCTTCACCAGCAGCGCCATCCTGGGCGTGGTGTCCACCAAATTCGGCTACGAGATCATGTGGTATGGTCTGGCCGGGCTGGCGGTGTTCAATATCCTGCTCTTCACCTTCGTCTATAACCACGGCTTCAAGCAGCTGGCCAACTCCCAGCCCGATGAAGAACCCGTGGCCGAGCCTGGCGGCGGAGGGAAGCGGTAATGGCCATCATGCGCTTCAACTTCCGCTCCCAGGTGCTGTCGGGCTATGTGGATGTGTCCATCGTCTACCCCACTGATTTCCTGCCCTACTACGACATGAGCGGCGGCATCCGCGGTCACCAGCGCCACGTGGATCGGAATTACCCCGTCTACCAGCCAGGGATGAAGTTTCAGACCATCTACCTCATTCACGGCGGCGGGGACGACGACTCCCTGACCTACCGCTACACCAACGCCGAACTGTACGCCCAGAAAAACTACTGTATGCTTGTCACCCCAAACATCTGCAACAGCTTTGGCATCGATACCGCTTTCGGGGTGAACTATTCCACGTTCCTCACAGAGGAACTGCCCTTGGTGATCCGTTCACTGTTTGCCTCCTCTCCGGCGCGGGAGGACAACTTCATCATGGGCTATGCCATGGGCGGCAATGTGGCCCTGGGCACCGCCCTGAAACGGCCCGACCTGTTTCAGGAGTGCATTGACATCTCCGGCGGCATCGGATGGACGATGGACTTCGAGAAGGTGAAGCGGGAATGCAGCCCCGACAACATCTTCCGGGTATACGCCAACGCTTTCGGCCCCGCCGAACAGGTGGAGGGCACTGAGCGGGATCTGCGCTTCCTGGCCCATCGAAACCTGCAAAGCGGGGCGCAGCTGCCCAAGCTCACCTTCATTCGGGGCAGCCTGGAGGGCGAGATCGGCGAGGCGGTGGACAAGGACTGCCGGGAACTCACCGCTCTTGGTTACGACACCAAGCTCATCGTGGAGGATGGCTACAACCACTACTTCCCCCTGTGGGACAAGGCGGTGGGCATGGCAATCAACGAGCTGCTCCCGCTGAAGCGGGCGCCCATCTACGAGTAAGGGGGGAGCGCCATGAATTGTCCGACCTGGCGCGTACCCCGGCCCCACCGGCCCGGCAACCCCGCCGTAAAGGCGCCGCCTGTACCCGCCACCCGCTTCTTCGACAACCTGTCCTATGTGGGCAACGAGATGGTGGGCTGTTTCGTGCTGGACACTGGCAGCGGCCTGATCTGCCTGGACAATATGGAGCCGGACGACGCCCTTTATATCGAGCAGGGCATACGGGATCTGGGCTATGACCCAGCCGGCTTGAAACACATTCTCATCACCCACGGCCACCTGGATCACTTCGGCAACGCCGTCTATTTCCGGGAAAAGTACGGCACCAAGCTGTGGATGTCCAAGACGGACGAGGTATGGGCCAAAGATGTGGACGCGCTGCCCGAAAAAAACGTAAAAATCCCCCTGGCCTTCGGCATGGACGGTAATCTGGAGGACGGCCAGATCTTCACCCTTGGGGACGCCCGGATCGAGTGCCTCTGGACGCCGGGCCACACCCCGGGCTGTATGTCCTTCCTCTTCACGGTGTACGACGAGGGCCGTCCCCACACCTGTGCGCTGTGGGGGGGCACCGGTCCCCGGAAAACTCTGGCGGAAAACCAGCAGTTGCTGGCCTCCATACACAAGTTCCAGCGGCGCACCGCCCAACGCGGGGTGGACGTGGCTATCTCCACCCACCCCTTCATGGACAACGCCGTGACGCGGCTGGCCCTGTGCCGGACACTGAGCGACGGGGTGCCCAACCCCTTTGTCATCGGCCAGGACGCCAACCGCCGCTTTGAGCTGATGTACCAGCGGCTCTATGAGGACGTGGTGGCCGGCATGAAGGCCCGGCAATCACCGCCAAACAACTGAATACGCTCCGAGAGAGATTCGGAAGGAGAATTGGAATGAACCTCGGCATCATTTTCGCCTGTGCTGTCTGCCTGATCGCGGCCATCCTCCTGGACAGCAAGCTCAAATTCCCGCTTGGGATCACCTGTATGCTGGCGGCCTTTATCATCTCCTATCTCGCCTTTGGCATGGCGGCCAACAAGGTCATCACCTCCTATTTCCCCAGCACCATCGTGATGCCCCTGCTCCTGGCCATGGCCTACTTCTCCGTGTTCACCGCAAACGGCACCTCCCAGATCATCGCCCACAAGGTACTGGGCGTCATCAAGGGGAACATGAAGCTCTACCCCTGGATCATGTACGCCCTGTGCACCCTGCTCTACATCTTCCTGGACGGCGGCGCCCTGCGGTACATCATCGGTCCCCTGGTGTTCATGATCGCCAAGGAGGGCGGCGGGAACACCCTGATGGCCGTTTCCACCGCCTATCTGCCCTTCATGGCCGGCTCGCTCAACCCCTTCATCGGCCTGGACGCCTTTACCAGAGCCGGCATTTTCTCGGACATGGGCCTGGAAAACGCCGCCGGCATCAGCATGGCCGCCTGGTTCAACACCCTGCTGATGCTCACCCTTCTGCACCTGGTCATCTACGTAGCCACCAGGAGCTGGAAGGTGAAAAACACGGCCTTCCAGGGAAACGCCCAGCAGCTGGAAATCACCCCGGCACAGAAAAAGAGCTTCGGCCTGCTGGCCTTCACGGTGGTGCTGTTTGTGCTGCCGCCCCTTCTCAAGTCCGCGGCCCCGGGGGAGTTCACCAACGCGCTGGCCACAATCATAGGCAGCCACGTGGTCTTTATCTGCGGCATCCTGCTTCTGATTGTGCTTGGGCTGGACAACTGGAACGACATGGTGCGCCGGGTAGCCCTCAAGCCCATGGTAATGGTGATCGGCGTGACCATGCTCATCAAAACCGCCCAGCAGGCGGGCCTCCAGGAGCTGTGTACCAGCGTGGCCAACGCGGTGCCCACGTGGCTCATCGCCCCGGTGCTCATCCTCATCAGCGCCGCGCTGAGTTTCTTCGTGGCGGCGCCCACGGTGCAGCCCATGCTCTTCCCCATGGCAGCGGCCATGGCCGCCGCCCCTGCCCAGGCGCTGGTGTATATCAGCTGCGTGGCCGTGGGGCTGGCCGCCTCCGGCATCTCCCCCATTTCCAGCTCCGGCGCGGCCTTCCTGTCCACGGTGGAGGCAAAAGATCAAGATGTATACTCGCGCAATATGTTTGCCCTGGCCATACTCGGCCCCATCTTCATGGCGGTGCTGGCCGCCTCCGGTATCCTGAACCTGGTGTCCGGCCTGTTCGCCGGCTGGTACTACTGAGGGGGCCGGAATCCAATCTGAACCCTGTCACTTTTTATAGAATCGAAAGGAGTCAATCAACATGGCAGAAAAGTTTGAAATCAGAAAGACCTGGCGGGTAAAGAAGTTCCACAAGGCGCCCCCTCCCCCGAAGGTGCTGGGCCCCGTCCCCGCCGACGATATCGAACCCACCCGTATTTTTGACCAGCTGTCCGCCATCGGCGACACCTTCGTGTGGTGCTTCGTGCTGGAGACCACCGAGGGGCTGATTCTCATCGACAACCTGTACCCCTACCCCAAGTACATCGAGCTGGTGGAAGACGGTCTGCGCAAGCTGGGGCTGGACCCCCAAAACATCAAGGCCATCCTCATCACCCACGGCCACTTCGACCACTTCGGCAATGCGGGCTACTTCCGGGAGAAATACGGGGCCAGGATCTATATGTCCAAGGCGGAGTATGACTACTACATGAACCTTCCCGAGGACGACGATCACAACCCCATCCCCTTTGAGGTGACCGACTTTCTGGAGGACGGAGACGACTTCGTGCTGGGCGGCACCACCGTCCACTGTGTGGGCACCGGCGGCCACTCCCCCAGCGTGCTGTCTTTCATCTTCCCCGTTACCGACGAGGGCCGGCCCCATATGTGCTGCACCTGGGGCGGCACCGGCGTGCCCCGCAAGCGGGAGTGGCAGGAGCAGTACCTGCGCTCCGCCGTCCACTTCGTGGAGGCGTGCGACAAGTACGGCTGTGACTGCGAGGTGTCCAACCACCCCATCATCGACAACGGCATCGAGCGGCTGGCGGTGATCCAGCACATCACCGACGGCGTGGCCAACCCCTTCGTGATCGGCAAAGACGCCTGCCACCGCTACGCCCGGATGTTCTACGACTTCTGCGCAGCCAAGATGAACCCCAAGCCCGGCCCCTGCCCCATCGACTGAGCGGGCGGGATAACTGTCCCATTCCACAAACAGCAGCCGGAAAGCACCCCCCGTGCTTCCCGGCTGCTGTGACGTACCCGGACACGGTGCGCGGCGTCCAGGCCGCGCCCATCGCGAAAGACTGGAGGCATCGCATGAAAACAGATCAGACAGAACTATTCGAGCACACCCCGGTGCGCAGGGCGGTGCTGGCCCTCATCCTGCCCACGGTAATCAGCCAGATCATCACAGTGGTCTACAACATGGCGGACACCTTTTTTATCGGGCAGATGAACGACCCCGACCAGGTAGCCGCCGCTACCCTGTCCCTCCCCCTGTTCTTCATGCTCACCGGCATCGCCAACCTGTTCGGCATCGGCGGCTCCAGCCTCATCTCCCGGAGCCTGGGGGCCGGGGATCGGGACAAGGCCTGTCAGGGCGCGGCCTTCAGCATCTGGGCCGCCGCCGCGGCCGCCGCCGCCTACTCCGCCGTCATCTGGCTGCTGCGCCCGGCCCTGCTCTCCTGGCTGGGGGCGGATTCGGGCACCTACCGGTACTGCGCCGACTACGTACTCTGGACCACCGTGCTGGGCGGCGTCCCCACGGTGCTCAGCGCCTGCCTGGCCCATCTGGTGCGGGCGGAGGGCGATTCCCTGCGATCCAGCGCCGGCATCGCCATGGGCGGCATCCTGAACATTGTCCTGGACCCCATTTTGATCTTTGGCCTTGGGCTGGGCGTAATGGGAGCGGCACTGGCCACCATGCTGTCCAACGCTGCCGCCCTGCTCTACTTTGTCCTCCTGATCCTGCGCCGCCGCGGGAATATGGTGATCCGATTTTCCCCGAAACACTTTACCCTGAGCGGCAGGATCCCCGGGGACGTCCTTTTAGTGGGCTTTCCCAGCTTCCTGATGATGCTGATGAGCACCGTGTCCAACCTGACGCTGAACAAGCTGGTGGTGTCCTACTCCAACCAGGCCATTGCCGGGATGGGGATTGCCAAGAAAATCGATATGCTGGTTACCGCCGTCTCCAACGGCATGACCCAGGGGGTGCTCCCCCTCATCGGCTACTGCTATGCCGCGGGCCGCTGTGATCGGATGCGCGAAGCCATAAAAACCGCCTTTCTCCACAGCTGCTCCATCGCAGTGGGCGGCGCTGCGGCGCTGTCCGCCTGTGCCCCCCTGGTAATCCGGGCCTTCCTCGCGGACGAAGTCACCGTGGCCTACGGCCAACACTTTTTGCGGGTAATCTGTCTCACTTGCCCCGCGGTATCCATCACCATGATGACCATCTGCATCTTCCAGGCCACCGGGCAGAAGGGACGGCCGTTGCTGCTGTCCCTGCTGCGCAAGGGAGGGTTGGATATCCCTTTTATGTTTTTAATGAACGCCGCTGCCGGCGCGGACGGCATCCCTTGGGCAACTCCTATCTCGGACGCCTTGTCAATGCTGACCGCTCTGGCCCTGGTTCTGCCCTACTGGCACGGCATGAAAACCGGGATTCAAAATAATGACCTTCCTGCGGGGAGGGAACCTAACGATTAGTCTTAACAACTTATGTATAGAATTTAAGTTAATTTTCCATATCCATAAATCTCATAATCTCCCATAGGGCAGCTCCTTTGGCGGCGCTGATCCCCGGAGTTCCCCTCCATGGCATGCACCCTGCCGTTCTCCGCCTTTTCCACGATCCCCACAGGATCGGGCGCTCCATCCTGCGGGCCGGGACAGTTCCTTCGGCGCGGCCTGGATCTTTTCTTTCGCAAGTTTACCCACAGGTCTTTTCTCTTTGATGCTCTGAAGGTTAATCTTCACCTCCCACGTAAAAAGCCGCCTGCCAAGCGGCAGACGGCTCAAATGCTTCAGATATCAACATTTGTACTGTTCCCAGCACCATTTTGCGATGTCCGCGATCAACTCCAGCGGAACCGGCTCACGATATGGCAGCCGGATCGTCCCCTTGCTGGTTTCATAGTCCGCCAGCCTGTCCTGAAACTCCTTCACCGCCTCCGGGCCCGGATAGAGGCCGAGGTGCTTCTTCGATGCGGCAAATTGAATCACATTGCGTCCGTCCCAAAAGGTGGGCATACTCCACGAGATCCGCTCCTGGGCCTCCGGGACAGCCCGGCGGATCGCCTCTCGCACCGCCTGTAGATAGGGCCGCGTTAGTTCGTCCTGAAAGGCAATGTACTCATCGATATTGTTCGGCTTGAGGCAGTAATGTCCCTGCTCCTGATTTTTGAACTCCCGGCCACACTTCGGGCACTTCCACATAGGTATCCCTCCCAGTACTATGATACCATGTAAACTGCGATAAGTCTACACCAGCCGCTTTATGCCGCCGTTTGTCCTTTTGACCGCAGGCCGGACACAACGGGGCCCCCGCGAAAGCGCCTCCAGCTTTCATGGGGAACGGAGGAGCAAGGGCGCAAAGTAAAAGAATCCCACCCAAAGGGTGGGATTCTTTTACGGGGCGGGCTTTACCCCGATGTGGTGCCGTTAAGCAATCCAAATCCGAACCAGTTTTTCCCGCCGCAGGTGTGGCTTTGAGGTCATCGAATGTAACCGTGTCCGTCCCTTCCTTGTAGTTGAAGGTTATCACCATCTTGTCATCATAGAGGAAAATAGCGTTGATGAAAGTATCAATCAACATCTTCCTGTGGGCCTTCTGCCGCACGTCCAGCTTGCGAAAGCGGTGGAGCCAGAAGGTCATAAACTCGGCGCTCACCTTGGGCTTCGCCAGCTTTTCACAGGCAATGCGGGTTTCCAATTCCTCCTTTGCGGCCTCTAATTCTTCCAGCCGTCCCTTGGTGGACTTGGTAAGGATTCCCTGCTGGATGGCGTTCAACAGGTTTTGAATGGCGATATCCGCTTCCCGCAACTGCTGTTCATACAGCGGCAAATTCACATTCTCCCTGTCCTGCAACTCCACCAGCATGGACACGATGGCCTCTATCGCCTTGTCGTCCATCACCATCTTCATGGTTTCGCCCACCACCAAATCCTCTATCCATTCCTTGCGGACAGACTTCTTGTGGCACTCCGTCCGCTTCTTCTTCACGGACACGCACTTGTAATAGTGGTGGGTATTCCCCGTGTGGCTGGTGCCGCTCTCGCCGCAGAGATATGCCCCGCAGTAGCCGCAGAACAGCTTGGTGGTCAGTAAGTAATCGTCCTCGGCCTTGTGGCGGGCCGGGGCCTTTTTGTTCTTCGCCAGCCGTTCCTGCACCCGGTCAAAGAGGTCTTGGGGAACGATGGCGGGAATGCCCTCCGGCACCACAATGTCCCGGTAGGTGTACTCCCCGATGTATCGGCGGTTGTCCGTCTTGGCGGAAAAGGCCCGGTCGATGTAGTGCCGCAGGACGGTGACACCGTTCTTTTCGGCAAAGGCAGTACACTCCCGGATTTGGCCCTCTATGCTTTCCTCCCGCTGGTTGTCGCTGGAATACCGGGCGTATATCACGGCCTTCATTTCTTCACCCCTTCCAGCATTTCGATGATAGTCTTTTTCAGTCGGTCATTCATGGGGGATTTGGGGTCAAAGCACATCTCCACGAACTGCTTCATATCCTTATCTTCCTCAAGGATTCTCGGCTTGAACTCATACAGCCTGCCCTGGGGTTTGTCGGTGCGGCAGCAGAGGTAGTCCATGGACACGTCAAAGTAATCCGCATACCAAATCAGCACCTTAATGGGGGCGGAGGAATACCCCGTTTCATATCGGTTGATGGTGGCCTGGGGAATCCCCGCAATCTTTCCGAACTTGGCTTGGGAGAGGCCGATTCCCTCCCGGAGCGTCCGCAGTCTGGCGCCTATCTCGCTCATGGCTCTCGCCTCCTTCATGCTCCTATTGTATCACAATTTGTCGCTCGTGTCAATCCATATATTGAATTGCAGGGTGGATTGATAGATGGATTGATGTGGGTGGGGGTTTCCAAAGGGGGGAGTTTTCCCCCCTTTGGCACACGACCTTGCTTGCAAGGTGTAGTGTGTTATACCTGCTGGCGCGGCTGACGGGGGTTTTGTGAGCGGGAGCGAACAAAAAGCCTGTCCGTTTTCGGGGAGCGGCGGCAGGTATACAAGCCCCCGTCCCTCGTCCCCCGTGTCGAAACGTACATCAAATTGGGGTAAGTTTCCGCCACTCCCCGGCGGGAGGAACACCGCCCCCGGCACCCAAAATCAAAGGAGGCGGGCAAGCACCCTTGGTGCTTGCCCGCCTTACCCACCGCAAAGCGAACCCGGGCGGGGCGGTCAAGGTTGGCGCTGAAAGCGCCATGCACTTTAACCTTGACGGCCCCGGCTGGGTTTGCTACAGTCCAAGTAAATGCGACTATCATTGAACCTTCTGAAAATGCTTATATGACAGTACACCAACAGGGAGGAAATACGCACACCAGCATAATAGCGGAATAGTTCCTCCGCTTCCAATTTCTCCATTTTCCATACCCGTAAATATTCCTGTCATTGGCATAGTAAAACAACTAATAAAGAAAATACCGTGTACCATCATCAAGTATTTCAGCCACTTGTCTCTTTTGGAATTTGAGTTGATAGAAAGGCCGATGAAAAATGTGGAAAGAGCCATCATTCCATAACCAAGCAAATCATAGTTGAACAGCAGACCACCACGCTGAAAATCTAATATTTTGATGGCTTGCTCATTCAAATTCTCCAATCGGACACTTGTTGTCTGTGCAAAATATACCAGAAGAACCAATACTGCATAGATAACACCAACAGCAACACCGATATTGACAGGAACCCGTCGATTTTCGTCACATTCAAATTGAAATCCAACTGCCATCATAATATATCCCAAGGGCAAAAACATACACACGAAGTATGAGCCAAATGGAAAGTCAAAAATCAGACATACAGCAAAAAGGAAAACTGTGACAGCAACAATCGCCGCACCGATTTGAGGAATTGTTCGGTTCATCATTTCTCCTCCACAAAGTTCAATTTTCTAACTTATAATAGCATAACTCCTTTTCATTTGCAACAAAGCAGTACTCTCCAAAATTCTTTTGAAAAACAGGAACAAAAAGTGTATACTTATGTCGTTAATAATTAGATAGAGATAAATCACGCTCAGAAAGGAGGTTTTATCGTGTCCGTTACCTACAAATTGCCCTGCGACACCCCGCTCCGCTATCTGCCCCTGGTCTACATTCTTCCCTATGATTTGCTGATGCGCTGTCCCACCCTCCGCAAACTGCCCCGCCGCATGGGGGCGTTCAACGACCCGGAATGGCAGGAAGTCCTGGGGAGCCAGCAGTTCCGAAACGAAATCATGGACGCTATGGCGGCGCTGGTATTCCCCCACTTCGGCTTCGGCGGCTGGAAGGAGCATTACACCGGGTATTTCCCGGCGTGGTACTTGTCCTACGCCCTGTCCCTGTGGGCCAAGGGGATAGAGCGGGAGCGGGGCTGGGGCCCGCAAGCCCTGTTTGACCTGTCCCCCGACTTCGAGATACCCTTTTTTGACCCGGAGGACGTGAAAGCGTCCATCGGGGCGGTGGTGCGCCGCACCATTGAGGAGCAGGGCTGGGGGCCGATGCTGGACGTGGTGCGGGAAATGCCCTGCGCCG
>CAJULZ010000020.1 GCA_910587205.1 uncultured Oscillospiraceae bacterium | reverse complement strand
CGGTGACGGACAGGCCGTCCACGTCTAAGCGCTCGCCTTGGACTACGTCCTCCAGGGCCACCGCCACGTTGTCCCGGGGGTGGAGGCGGATAATCTTCATGCCGCTCCCCCTCACAGGCAGGCGGCGTACGCCGCCTTCGCGCCCTGCTCCCGGATGAGCTTCAGGCCGGAGACCACTGCGGCCTCAAACCCGGCCACCTTCGTCAGATCCTGGCCCCACATCCGCTCATTGGTCATAACGGCGTGGACCAGCTCCTCCGCGCTGTCGTCCTTGTGGTCATTGTAGAACTCCAGCACCCAGCGGTCGTCGGAGCAGACATATTCGTTCCCCTTGGGACGGCGGCACACCAGCCCCTTGTCGGTGAGCCCCTGGATGTCGTTGGAGAAGAACGCGATATACGCCGCGAAGCTCATGGTGAGGCAGGCCGGCAACTCCCCCTTGGCCTCCACATACTCCAGGAAGGAGGGCATGTTCCGGGCGCGCCACTTGGAGGTGGAGTTGAGGGAAATGCTCATCAGCTCGTGGTCCACGAAGGGGTTGTTGAACCGATCCTGGACGGCGGAGGCAAAGTCCTCCAGGTCCTTCTTGTCCAAGGGCAGGGTGGGGATAACCTCCTCATAGAGCATCTTGTTCATGAAGCCCCGCACCGTGTCGTCCTGCATGCAGTCGCGCACGATGTCGAACCCCGCCAGATAGGCCCCCAGCACAAAGCCGGTGTGGGCGCCGTTCAAAATGCGCACCTTGCGCTTCTTGTAGGGGGTCACGTCGGGCACCACCGGGCAGTTCAGCCCCGCCTTCTTGAAGGGCAGCTTCTCCTCCAGCCACGCGGGACCCTCGATGTTCCACACGCCGAACACCTCGCCCACGTCGATGAGCTCGTCGCGGTAGCCGTTCTCCACCTCCATCCGGGCCGCCTCGCCCGCATCCTTCACCCGGCCGGGGACGATGCGGTCCACCAGGGTGGAGCAGAAGGTGCAGTCCTCGTTGACATATTTTTTAAAGCCGTCCTCCAGGCCCCACTGGTCCACATACTGGCCGACGCACTTCAAAAGCTCCCTGCCGTTATTGTCAATCAGCTCACAGGACAGGATCACCAGGCCGGGCTTGCCCGCCTGCCAGCGCTTGTACAGCACCTGGGTGAGCTTGCCGGGGAAGGAGGCCGCGGGGACGTCGTCCAGCTTACAGGCGGGGTCGTAGACGATGCCCGCCTCAGTGGTGTTGGACACCACGTACTCCAAATCATCGGACACCGCCACCTCCATCATGGCGTCAAAGTCCGCTTTCTCATAAGGGTTGAGGCACCGGGATACGGAGGAGATCACCCGCTTTTTGTCCACCTTTTCGCCGTTCTCCCGGCCCCGGAGGTAGAGGGTGTAAAGCCCCTCCTGCTCGTTGATGAGCCCCGCCAGCCCTGGGGCGATGGGCTGCACCAAAACGCACTTGCCGTTCCACCCCGCCTTCTCGTTGGACACGTCGAACCAGTAGTTCACAAAGGCCCGCAGGAAATTGCCCTCCCCGAACTGGAGCACCTTTTCCGGCGCGTCCTCCAGCACATAACCGGGATAGCCTGCCGCCTTCAGCGCCGCGTAGCTGAGTTTTTCCATTGTTGCAATCCCCCTAAATAATCTCCGGTTGTCCCCGGGGCCGCGCCCCGCTTGGATCATTTGCACAAATAATCCACGATGTGTCCATTATATCCTGTCGGTTTCCTCCGCGCCATAGCCATTCCGGAACAGGACATTCACAAAACGGATATCTTTCCCTCCGGCGGCAGCTCCGGGGGACCGGCCTCCCCCTCCCCGGGGCCTGGGAACGCGCTCCCGCCGCCCCCGCCGCGGTTCCGGGCGGCCAGGGCCGAGGGGGGCCGGCCGAAATATTTCTTGAACACCCGGGAAAAGTACAGCGCGTTTTCATAGCCGCACAGCTCCGCCACCTCGCCCACCGTGTACCCCGTGGCCCCCATGCCGCCCAGCAGGGCTTCCGCCTTCCTCATGCGCAGCTTGGTCATATATTCCAGCGGCGTCAGCCCCATCTCCTTTTTGAACAGCTTGCGCAGGTAGTCATAGTGGAAGGGCATCGCCCGGATGGCCTCGTCCAGGGCAAACCCCGGCCGGGCGTGCTCCCGGATGATCAGGGTGCGGATCTGCTCCACCGGCTTGGAAAACTCCGTGTTGTCCCGGTAGACCGCCATATAGCACGCGATCAGCTCCCCCAAGGCGGACAGCACCATGTCCCGCTTGTTGATGTCGGACAGGTAGTAGAATTTCGCCTGGGAGAAGGTGGCGCGCAGGTGCCGCTCGGCGTCGTCCGCCACCCGGAACACCGCGGGGCTGGGGAACGCCGGGTCGGCCATCTGCACATGGATGTTGCTGAACCCCTCCTGGCTCAGGTTGGCGTGCCGCTCCCCCGGCGGGATGGCCACTGTGTCCCCCTCCCGGTAGGGCAGCACCATGCCGTTTTTGAACTTGAACGTCCCCCCGCCCCCGGTGCAGTACACCAGTTCCCAGTGCTCGTGGGTATGCCACTGCACCTCAAAGCTCTTGGAACACTCCCCCGCAAACTGGATCGTATTCATCCCGCCGTCCTCCCGTCAGGTCCCGCCGATGGCGGCGCGTATCTCCGCCTCCGCCTGCTTCACTTCAAACTCCAGCTCCGCCGCCGGCATCCGCACCGCCCCGTGGCCAAGGATAATCATCTGCTCCATCCCGTCGGAGGTGGCCACCCGCACCCGGTGGTCCCGGCGCTCTTTTGCCAAGGCGTAGGTGGTCTTTTCGATATACATGTCCGCCGTCTCCGCCTCTTTGGTGTAGACCACGTATACGTCCCCTTCCCTCTGGATGGAGCCTGGGTTCCCCTTCACCTTGTACGCGTCGAACACTACGATCACTTTGCACTTTTTCCACCCCTGATAGTTGCGCAGACGGTGGATCAGCCGCTCCCGCGCCCCGTCCAGGTCCTCCCTGGCCAGCTTCCGCAGCCCGTCCCAGGCGTGGATGATGTTGTAGCCGTCCACCAGCAGGTAGTCGTCCCCGCCCCTGGTTTTCAGGCCCTTCCAGGGCTTTGGCTTTGGGGGGGCGGCTTTGGGGGCGGGGCGGAAGGCGTGGGGCCTGGTGGGGCCGTAGGCCCTCTGGAAAATGGCCTCCAGTTCCTTGTCCAGCGCCGCCCGGGACTCATAACTCATGGCGGGCTCCCGCCGGGCGGGGGCGGCCTCCTCCTGGGCGGGGCCCCCCTTTGGGGGCCGCCAGCCGCTGTCCAGGTGCATGTGGGCGCGGACCTGATCCCACGGCACGTTGAACCCCGCCCCGTGGGCGCAGAACACCGACCCGGCGGGGTTGTCCACATCCCGCTCCGGGTCATATCCCGCTGCGGCGATGACCTCCTCCGCGTTGTGGCAGGGGCGGTAGCCCTCCACCGAGCAGGAAAACCGCCCCCGCCCCCCGGTGTAGGCCGCCACATCCGTCCAGTAGCCCCCCACCTCGGACACAGGGACGCTGCCGGTGAGCACCGCCGTCTCCCCCTGCTGTTCCGGCGGCTGGAACTCCGCCCCCATGCGCTGCAAATCTGTCATGGCCCGCCCCACGCTGCCCGTGGGCGTCTCCAGCCGGAAGGAGTACCACGGTTCCAGAAGCACGCTTTGGGCGCCCATCAGCCCCTGGCGCACGGCCCGGTAGGTGGCCTGGCGGAAGTCACCCCCCTCGGTGTGTTTGAGGTGGGCCCGGCCCGTGAGCAAGGTGATCTTCATGTCCGTGATGGGCGCGCCGGTGAGCATGCCCACGTGGGTCTTTTCCATCAGGTGGGTCAGCACCAGCCGCTGCCAGTTCCGGTCCAGCACGTTTTCCGAGCAGGCGGTGTCCAGTACCAGCCCCGTCCCCCGCTCCAGCGGCTCCAGCAGCAGGTGCACCTCCGCGTAATGGCGCAGGGGCTCGAAGTGCCCCACCCCCTCCGCCGGGGCCGCGATGGTCTCCAGGTACACGATCCGGCCTGGACCGAAGGACACCTGCGCGCCAAACCGCCGCTCCATCAGCCGGGAGAGCACCTCCAGCTGCACCTCGCCCATGAGGTGGAGCCGGATCTCCCCCAGCGCCTCGTTCCACTCCACCTGGAGCTGGGGGTCCTCCTCCTCCAGAACGCGCAGCTGGGACAGGAGGGTATGCGCGTCGCCCCCCTCCGGGGGGATCACCTGGTAAGCCAATACCGGTTCCAGCTCCGGGCCCGCCCAGTCCTCTTCCAGCCCCAGGCCCTGGCCGGCCCTGGTGCGGGTGAGGCCCGCCACGGCGCACACCGTCCCCGCCGGGGCCTCCTCCGCCGGGACGAACCTTGCCCCCGAGTACAGCCGGAGCTGGGTGGCTTTCTCCTCCCAGTCCGGGCCCTTCACCGCGTCCCGCACTTTCAACGCGCCCCCGGTGATCTTCATCCAGGTGAGCCGCTCCCCCTTTTCGTCCCGGGAAATCTTGAACACACGGGCGGCAAACCCCCCGGGCCAGTCCGGTTCCAGGGCAAACCGGGCCAGCCCGTCCAGCAGGGTCTCCACCCCCTCTACCTTCAGCGCCGACCCAAAAAAGCAGGGGAACAGCTTCCGCCCCACAATGAGGGCGGACAGGTCGCCGTCGTCCAGCTCCCCCGTCTCCAGGTAGCGCTCCATCAGCCCCTCGTTGCACAGGGCGGCCTGCTCCAGCGCCTCCCCCCACGGCCCGGAAAAATCGGCGCAGCCCTCGTCCAGCCGCCCCCGCAGCTGGGCCAGCAGTCCGTCCCGGTCCGTACCCGGCTGGTCCATCTTGTTCACAAACAGGAAGGTGGGCACCTGGTGGCGCTCCAGCAGCCTCCACAGGGTTTCCGTGTGGCCCTGCACCCCGTCCGCCCCGCTGACCAGCAGCACCGCGCAGTCCAGCACCTGTACCGCCCGCTCCATCTCGGCGGAAAAGTCCACGTGGCCCGGGGTGTCCAGCAAGGTGAATTCGCAGCCCCTCCAGTCCAGCCGCGCCTGCTTGGAGAAGATGGTAATTCCCCGCTCCCGCTCCTGCTGGTCGGTGTCCAGGAAGGCGTCCCCGTGATCCACCCGCCCCATCCGCCGCACCGCGCCGGACAGGTACAGCATGGCCTCGGACAGCGTGGTCTTGCCCGAGTCCACGTGGGCCAGCATTCCGATGGTCAGCCGCTTCATCCTCCGCTCTCCTCCATGTAAAAATTCCCTAATTAAACAACTCCGCGTTTTCCGCGAACAGCTCCCGCACCCGCCGCTTCAGCAGCCGGTGGGCCGGCTTTGAAAGCGACTGGTCAGCGGCCACCAGCTCCTCCGCCGCCTGCCGGGCCTCCTTCAGCAGCTCCAGGTCGGCGGCGAAGTCCGCCACCTTCAATTGGGGCAGGCCGTGCTGCCGCTTGCCGAAAAAGTCCCCGGGCCCCCGGAGGCGGAGATCCTCCTCCGCGATCTGGAACCCGTCGTTGGTGGCGCACAGCGCCCGCAGGCGCTCCCGGGCGGCCTCGCTGCGGCTGGCCGTCATGAGCACGCAGTAGCTCTGGTGCCTCCCCCGGCCCACCCGTCCCCGGAGCTGGTGGAGCTGGCTCAGGCCGAACCGCTCCGCGTTCTCCACCACCATCAGCGACGCGTTGGGCACGTCCACCCCCACCTCGATGACGGTGGTGGACACCAGCACGTCCAGCTCCCCCCCGGAGAAGGCGGCCATAGCCGCCTCCTTCTCCTTCGGCTTCAGCCTGCCGTGGACGAAGCCCACCCGCAGGTCGGGGAACACCCGCTCCCGCAGCTCCCCGGCGTAGGCGGTGACGGCTTTCAGATCCATACCGGGGCTGTCCTCCCAGCCGCCGCTGTTTTCCTCCACCGCGGGGCACACGATGTATACCTGCCGCCCTTCCTCCACCTGCCTGCGCACAAAGCCGTACATCCGCTGCCGCTTGTCCTCCCCCACCAGGAAGGTGTCCACCGGAGTGCGCCCCGGCGGCAGCTCGTCCATGATGGACACGTCCAGGTCGCCGTAGATGATGAGGGCCAGGGTGCGGGGGATGGGGGTGGCAGACATCACCAGCACATGGGGCGGGGGCAGCTCCCCAGACGGGCCTTCGGCCCGCCCGGTGGCCCCGCTTTCATTGAAACGCTCATGCGGCGCTTCACGCGCCGGGTCCCTTCCGCTCTTAGCCGCTAACGCCGCCCGCTGGGCCACGCCGAAGCGGTGCTGCTCGTCGGCAATGACCAGGCCCAGGCCGCAGTACGCCACCCCCTGGGAGAACAGGGCGTGGGTGCCCACCACAAGGTCGACCTCCCCCGCCGCCAGGGCGTCCAGCAGCAGCTTCCGCTCCCGGCCCTTCACCGACCCTGTGAGCAGCGCCACCCGCACCCCGGCGGGGGCCAGCAGGGCCTCCATGGTCCGGGCATGCTGCTCCGCCAGCAGCTCGGTGGGGGCCATCAGGGCGCACTGCACCCCGTTTTTTGCCGCCGTCCACGCCCCGAAGGCGGCCACTGCCGTCTTACCCGAGCCCACGTCCCCCTGCACCAGCCGGTTCATGGCCTTGCCGGACTTCAAATCAGCGGCGATGTCGTCCATGGCCCGGCGCTGGGCCCCCGTGGGGGCGAAGGGCAGCAGAGCGGCAAACTCCCCCGGCTCCCCGGCCAGCACCCGGCCCGCGCCCTGGCTGCGCCGGTCCTTCAGCTGGGCCAGGCCGCAGGTGAGCACGAACAGCTCCTCGAACACCAGCCGCCGGCGGGCGATGGCCAGCGCCTCGAAATCATCGGGATAGTGGATATTTTTCCGGGCGTACTGGGCCTGACACAGCGTATGCCCCTTCCGCACCCGGGCGGGCAAGACTTCGGGCAGACCGTCCAGGCACTCGTCCACCGCCCGGCGGGTGAGCCCGGCCAGCAGGTTGTTGGAGATGCCCGCCGTGAGGGGGTACACCGGCAGGATCAGCCCCGTGAACCGCCCAGCCCCCTCCCGCTCGAAAGCGGGGTTGGTCATGGCCAGCAGGCCCCCCTGGCGCTCCACCGTGCCGTAAAATACATACTCCTGCCCCCGGCACATAATTTCCCGGATATAGTCCTGGTTAAAGAAGGTGATGTGCACTGTACCCGTGCCGTCCACCGCCTTCACTTTCACCAGGGACAGCCCCCGGCGGATATAGCTCACCCGCGGGGTCTCCGCCACCATGGCGGACACGCAGCACGGCCGGTCCTGGGGCGCGTCCCGGAGGGCATGGCACTCCCGCCGGTCCTCATACCGCTGGGGCAGGTGGTCCAGCAGATCGCCCATGGTGCGCAGGCCCAGCTTCTCCAGCTTTTTGGCCCGCTGGGGGCCCACCCCCGGCAGCTCGGTCAGGGGAGTCTCTCGGCTCAGCGGCATCCTCTCGCCTCCTCCGCCCCCCAGGACCGGGCCCCGCTTTGGGGGAAACCCGGCCTTGGGGGTTTTCCCCTATAGTTTACCACATCTTCCCGGGCAAAAACAATCCCCAGCGGATTTTCCCTCCGGTCTGGTATAAACTGCCTCCCCCCCGTCCACAATAGGGCCGGAGGTGTTATCATGAACAGCAAACGAACTTGGATTGAAAAATTAGGCGATTTCATTTCTGGAAAGGGTTTTTATCTCGTGGTGCTCATCTGCGTGGCTGCCATCGCCCTGTCCGGCTACTATCTGGTACAGGGCGTCCGCGGCGGCCTGGGCGAGAGCTTGGACCAGCCCGCATCCGGCTCCGCCGCCATCCGGGACACGCCCACGGTCCAGCCGTCGGCCCGCCCCTCCGCCCCGCCCGCTTCCGCCGCGCCCTCCGCCCGGCCCAGCCAGGCGCAGCCCACGCCCTCCAACCCGCCCGTCGTATCGGAGGAGCCCGCCGCCGCCCTGTCCACACCCCCCTCCCAGCCTCCTGCCGCCCCCTCCCAGCAGCCCGCCGCCCTGGTCTTTACATGGCCGGTGAACGGCACGGTCATCGCGGGCTACTCCGTGGAAGCGCTGGCCTACAGCGAGACCATGGGGGACTGGCGCACCCATGACGGGCTGGACCTGGCCACTAGCCTGGGCGCCCAGGTGTATGCCACGGCTTCCGGCACCGTCTCCGCCATCTATAAGGACGACTTCATGGGCACCACGGTGGAGATCGACCACGGGAACGGCCTGACCAGCCAGTACGCCAACCTGGCCGAGGTGCCCACCGTGGCGGTGGGCGACGGCGTGTCCACCGGCTCCGTCATCGGCTCCGTGGGGGCCACCGCCGCCGCCGAGCAGGGCAGCCAGGCCCACCTGCATTTCGCCATGTACCAGGATGGCAACCCCGTGGACCCCGTGGACTACCTGCCCGCCCGGTGAGGGGGCAAAATCTGAAATGCGCGTTTCATATGAAACATTTTCCGCCCGGCAAATAGAACCTTTATTCCATGTGAAACGGCAAAAGGCCCGGCCCCGCGGATGCGGGGCCGGGCCTGCTCTGCGTTTTTTAAAGCTGCAAAGACGGCGCGGAGTACACACGGCCCGCCAGCTCACTGTTGAGCATATACAGGCCCTTGGCGTCCCCGCCAAACAGCTCCATCTTGCGGATCAGGTCGGCGGAGTTCTTCTCCTCCTCCCCCTGCTCCTTCACGAACCAGTCCAGGAACTGCATTGTCCGGTGGTCTTTCGCGGCCTGAGCCGCGTCGTAGATGGCGTTGATCAGGCTGGTGACATACTGCTCATGCTCATGGGCCGCCTTCAGGGGGTCGGGCAGCGCCTTGAACTCCTTGTCCGGCTTGTCGATGGCCCCCAGGGTGACGGTCTCGCCGTTGTTGTGGAGGTAGCGGTACATAAGCATGGCGTGGTCCTGCTCCTCCTTGGCCTGGATCTCATACCAGTTGGCGAACCCGTCCAGCCCCTGACCGGCGTAGAAGTTTGCCATATCCAGATACAGATATGCGGAATACAGCTCCTTGTTCACCTGGTCGTTCAGCAGACCGGCAACTTTTTGATCCATGGTTAAAACACTCCTTATTCCCGGCCGCGTGGCGCGGCGCATTCTATGGAGAGTATATCACGTTTTCCCCCGGTGTCAACCGTTTTTCACGCACTCCGCCAGCGCCGCCCCCACATCGGAGGCAATGGCCTGCATGGCCTCTCCGGACACCTTGCGCACCAGCCGGTCATAGGTATACAGGCCGTTGGTCTCCCCCTCCACGTCGCTGAGCTGGGTGTAAACGCAGCCGCACAGCCCCCGGGGGATGGAGGGCAGCACCATTTCCTCATACATCGCCCGGATACGGCCGATGAGCTCCCCCTCGGTGGCGCACTGCTCCCCGTAGCCATAGTTGCGGAGGTCCTCGTCCACATGGCCCCCCACCCGGCGGGAGAACCCCCCGCACTCGCTGAGGATCAGGAATTTACCCGGCTGATCCCCCTCCAGCACCCGGCTGCTGAAGTATACGTGCTCGCTCTGGGCGTCGCTCTCCTGCTGGGCAAACCAGCCGGAGGCACTGATGAAAAACCGGGAGGGGTCCGCCGGCTTCAGCAGGCGGTAGATCCGGTCGGAATCGTACTGCCCCCAGCCCTCGTTGAAGATGGTCCAGCCCACGATACAGGGGTGGCTATGGAGGTGGGCGAGGGTGTCCAGGCAGTGGCGCTCAAAAAACGCCTTGCGCTTCTCGCCGCCGCCCCGCCCCACGTCGCTGCGCTTTTTACTCAGGAAAGTGGGGATCACCGTGTCCCGCACATAGTCGTATCCGCCGGAGTTCACCATGTCCTGGAGGACCAGCATCCCCAGCCGGTCGCAGGCGTGGTAGAACGCCTCGGGCTCCACCTTGATATGCTTGCGCAGGGTGTTGAAGCCCAGCCCCTTCATGCGCAGGATGTCCCGTTCGTACCCCTCCGGGCCTCGGGGGAGAAACAGCCCGTCCCGGAAATACCCCTGGTCCAGCACCCCGTGGAGGAAAATGGGCTCCCCGTTGAGGCACAGGCGGGTGCGCCCGCCGATCTCCCGGGCGGACACCGTGCGCAGGGCGAAATAGCTCTCCACCCGGTCGGTGGGAGTGGTGACGGTTAAGGAATATAAGTAGGGATCGTCCGGGGTCCACAGGCGGGGCTCGGGCACATCGATCCGCACCATCCCGTCCCAGCCCTTGGCGGTGACAAACCGTCCCTCCCCCAGGGGAACGGAAACGGTATACTCCGCCCCGCCCGCGTCCACCTCCACATTCACCCCGGTCAGATCCGGGGTGAGGCGCAGGGAGGCCACCGCCCCCCGCTGGGGCACCGCCTCCAGCCACACCGGCTGCCAGATGCCGGACACCGGGGTGTACCACATCCCATGGGGGTGCTTATGCTGCTTGCCGTAGGGGTAATCACGGGACAAGGTGTCCACCGCTTTCACCAACAGGCGGTTTTCTCCCGGCCGGAGGGCGGCGGTAATATCGGCGGAAAAGGGCAGGTAGCCTCCCTCGTGGCGCACCACGCTCACCCCGTTTACCCACGCCTCCGCCACCTGATCCACCGCGCCGAAATGGAGCACCGCCCGGAATCCCTCCGGCACAAAACCGCCGGGGAGGGTGAAGCGCGTCTCATACCGCAGCACATCCCCTACCGCGCCCCGCCAGCCGGACAGCGGGGCCTGGGGGGGCCAGGGGACACGGATGGGCCTGCCGTTCAGCGTCCAGCCGTCGAGCAAGGGGAAAAAACTGTCCCGCCGGAGCTGCGGGCGGGGGTAGTACCGGTCCCAACTGTTGTGCGGCATACCAATCCCTCTTTTCCGGGCACATCCGGGCGCCCTTTTTCTTGATTATACCACCCCGCGGGCGGTGAATCAAGGCCGCCCCGCCAATCCTTGACAATTTTCCCACAATTATGATATCCTGCAAGATGCAAGATTCCCGCCCCGGCGCAGGCCGGGGCGGGAATCTTGTCACGCCTCCATGTGGCGGCCCAGGAACCCCGCCACCGTCTGCGCCAGCTTCAGCTCCACGTCGCTCAGGGGGGGCGCATCCCCGTCGGACACAAAGGCCACGCAGCCCAGCACGTCGCCCTCCGACAGAATGGGCACCGCGATGAGCGCCCGGTATTTCTCGCTGCCGTCGCACAGCGGTATCGGCTGCTCCGCCTGGACGCCGCGGCGCTCCTCCATCACCTGCTCCACCTGGGGCGACACCCGCTTGTCCACCACTTCGCGGCGGGGCAGACCCCCGGCGGCAATCACGCTGTCCCGGTCGGTGATGACCGCGGGCAGGCCCGCCACCCGGCTGATGGTGTCGCAAAGCTGAGCCGCAAAGTCGGATACGTCGCCCAGTTGCGAGTATTTTTTGAAAATGACGCCGCCCTCGCGGTCCGTGTAGATCTCCAAGGGGTCGCCCTCCCGAATGCGCATGGTGCGGCGGATCTCCTTGGGAATCACCACCCGGCCCAGGTCGTCGATGCGGCGCACGATCCCGGTTGCTTTCATGGTTTTCCTCCTGCTTCCTGCCGCGGCTTCCCGCGGCTTTGTTTGTATCGTTCCAACAGTATTATCCGCAGGATTTGGAAGGGTATTCAATTTCAGCCGCTGGTTTTCTTTGGAAACCCGCTGTCCCGCCGCCGCGTCCCCGTCATTTTCGAGCCAGCACACAGTACCATTCCGCTTCCTCCGCGTCCCGGTTCACAAACGCGGGGAAACAAAACTGCCTGATTTCCCGATAGCCCAGCCTGGACAGTCCGTCCAGCAGCAGCCGGCGCGGGATGGGAAAATAGTGCTCCTCAAAAATCTCTTTCTGGAAAATTTTGCAGTCCCGCTCGAAAGTGTACAGAAGATTAAACGTCATGGTATCATCCGGGTGATAGTCCCACGCCTGTACCAAGTTTACCCGGGTCTCGCCGTCAAAAAACGGGTTGTACAGGTAAAAGCGCTGCCGCTCCCGGAGAATCCGGTCCCAGTTGCGCACGTCAAAACAGAGCCAGCCGCCCTCCCGCACCAGGGCATCCATGCGGGCCAGGACGGACAAGACTTCTCCGTTGGACACGTAGGGCAGGGAATTGCCCGTGCTGGCTACGCAGTCGAATTTCATGCCCGACCAGCAGGACAGGTCCCGGAAATCGCTCTCCCGCAGCTCCACCTTGTACCCCCGGCGCGCCGCCTTTTCCCGGCAGCGGGCCAGCATCGCCCCGCTCAGGTCGGAACCGAACACTTCCACCCCCAGCTCCGCCAGCGGCAGGGTCACGCTCCCGGAGCCGATGCTCACATCCAGCAAGGAGCGGATGCCGGCGCCGTCCAAAATCTGCTGCCAATGCCGCCGGTAGACTTGGAAGCGCTCCTCATTTTCAATCAGGTCGTAAATCTCCGCGCGGTCATATAAGCTGCCCATCAGCCCACCCCCCGCGGACAGGCCGGCGCTCCCGTTTTGTCGGCTGCTGTGTAATGGATCAATTCCATGGCGGTCACTCCTCTCTGAGGCAGAGTATACCACACCGGGGGTAAAAACGCAATTTGCGTTTTCCAGACGCCGGCAATCCCTATCGTCCTCCCTGTGCCCAATCAGACAGGACGGCGAACAAAATCGCGCCCGGCGGATGGCTGTCCGCCGGGCGCGTCCCTATTTATGGCTATATTATAGGCCCCTCAGCAGCCAGTTCAGCTCCAAATCCAGCGCGGCCAGCTCTACATCCGGCTTCACCTGTTCACCGTGGAAATCGCTTCCGCCGGTCTGGTGAAGCTCGTATTTGTCCGCCAGATGGAGATAAAATTGTTGCTGCTCCAAAGTGTATTTCGGGTAGTAGCACTCGACGGCGTCCAGGCCCCAGACCTTGAGGCGGGACACAAGCCCCTCCAGCTCGCCGTCGGGCAGCCCCATCTGGTAGGGGTGGGCCAGGGAGACCTTTCCCCCCGCCGCCTTGACGGCCTCCACGCAGGTCTTGGCATCCGCCTTGAAGCGCTTCACCCTCTGCCGGAACTCCTCTGTGTCCAGATAGCGGTCAAAAGCCTCCCGGTTGGTGGCGGCGTACCCGCGCCGCACCAGCGCCTGGGCGAAATGGGGCCGGGCGATCACCTCGCCGCCCGCCAGTTCCTCCACCTCGTTGAGATCAATGTCCACACCTTTCTCTCGGAGGAAATCCACGATCTTATATTTCCGCTCATCCCGGCCCGCCCGGAATTTTTCACAGAGCCGGGCCAGCTCCGTGTCCCCGTCCCGGAAGCCGTAGCCCAGAATGTGGCAGTTGGGATAGTCCTTGGCGCTCAGCTCCACCCCGCGGATCACTTGAATGCCCAGAGTTTCCCCGGCCCGCTGGGCCTCCCCCACCCCCGTCACGGTGTCGTGGTCGGTGACGGCCACCACAGACAGGCCCCGTTCCTTTGCCAGCTTTACCAGCTGCGCCGGAGCGTACTGCCCGTCGGAGGCGGTGGTGTGGGTGTGCAGGTCGCACAGGGCGGTCATACACCGCTCTCCGGCCTGGCCGCCACCACGCGGATCACCGGGGGATCGTCGTTGCCGTAGGGCGCGAAGCCGGTGCGCTCCTGGGCGTACTCCACCCGGAAGCCCCGCTGCTCCAACGACTCCGCCAGCTCATCCAGCACGATGAAGCGGCGGTAGTGGTTGTCATAGAAGTAGGCGTTGCGCTCCACCTGCCTGCCTTTGCCGAACAGCGGGTCGTTTACCCCGCGCACCTCGATAAACAGCTTGCCCCCAGGCCGCAGGCCACGGAACAGGTTGTTCAGCAGCACCTGCTCCTGATTGCGGTTGATGGAGTGGAGGGTAAACCGGCTGTAGGCGTAGTCGTAGCTCTCCGGCTGGTGGACGTCCGAGTTGACGAAATCCCCGCACAAAAACTCCGCGTTGGCAATCCCCCGGCTTTGCAGCTGGGAGACCGCCTCTTGGGACATATCCAGCGCCGTGATATCCAGCCCCTGGGCGGCGAAAAACACCGCGTCCCGCCCGTTGCCGCAGCCCAGCTCCACCATCCGCCGCCCCGGTTCCACCAGGGTGGCCACGTACCGGGCAAATGGGGAGGGTTCTTCCGAACACACCCGGTTTTTGTAATACTGGTTCCAGTAAGCGGTGTTGTCCACCGCATCCTCCACGATGTTGGGATACAGCGCCCGCTCCAGCTCCTCCACCAGCTCCAGAGGGGTGCGGCCGCCATCGTTGGGTACCACAAGGTCAGGGCTCTGGGGCTCCTCAAACGGCAGGTCGATGCCCACCACGTTCTTCCCCGCAGTGTACAGCCCCTTCTGGTTGCGCTGAAGCAGGGTGTCCCGGCTGACCTTGATGTAAATCTCCTTGTAATTGGGGATATTCTCCCGGTTCCACCGCCGCACGCTGTCGTACATGGCGATGGAGCACACCACCACGTCGATCCCCTGGCCGGACAGCAGCCTGCACACCCGGAAGATCCGCCCCGCCCAGCGCAGCCGTTCGTCCTGGGTGTAGCCCACGTCCTCACCGAAGGCCACGCGGATCTCGTCCCCATCCAGCAGCACCACGTTGGGCTTCGTCGCCTTCAGCCGCCGGTGGAACAGTCCCCCGATGGTGGTCTTGCCCGCGCCCGACAGACCCGTAAAAAAATATACCGTCCCTGTGTCCCCCATGGCTTCCTCCTAAAACACCTTCATTAAAATCACGTCATACCCCTGGACGTCCGCGTAGGGCTGCCGGAACAGCTCCATGGGCTCCGGGCGGCCCTCCGCCCGCACCATGGGAATCCGCTGCCGCTCCACGAACCCCAGGCTTTCCAGCCTCCCTATGGCGGCGCTTTCCCCGCCGCTTTCCCGGATAAACAGCCGCTGGAAGCCCAGTTCCCCGTGCAGGCGCTCCAGCAGTCCCTCCGTAAGCTCCTCCGGCTTTTCAAGGAAAATCTCGCAGTCCATGGCGCGAAAATCCGGGTTGATAAACTCCACGCCGGGGAACCCGGCCCGCTCCCTCAAAAACCGCTCCCGGCGGGCCAGCCATCCGGTGATGGGCTTCGATACCTCGCCGCCCGTCAAAATATTGCGCAGGTGGGCGCAGACGTATTTGACCTCCTCATGCGTCAGCTCCGCCCCGCAGGGCAGGTTCAGCCCCCGCTCGTGGAGCCGCCGCGCCACCGGCGTCTGCTCCCGGCGGAACTGCGCGTACATGGGGAAATCCGTGATCCGGTAAAAGAAGGGGCGCCCGGAGACAGCCCGCCGGTCCAGCTCCGCCAGCAGCCAGGCCGCGTCATATTCCCACCGTTCATCCAGGACGGGCGTTACCATCCAGTAGTTATTCCGAATATCGGGAAGCTCCGGGTTCCACTCCACCCCCTCGACCCCGTCCATCTCCTCCCGGTACCACTGGAATATCCGGCGCTTTTTCGCTACAATCTCCTCCAGCCGCTCCATCTGCGCCGTGCCGAAGGCCGCCTGGAGATTGGAAAGGCGGAATTTGTAGCCCACTTCATCGTTGAAAAAACGCTTTGTGGGGTGCTTGGCCACGTCCGCCAGGAACTTTGCCCGACTGTAAAGGTTTTCGTCGCTGGTGGTGAAAACGCCCCCCTCGCCCATGACCACAATTTTGGAGCCGTGGAAACTGAAGCAGGCCATGTCGCCCAGGGAACCGGTTTGTTTGCCGTGGTACAAGCTCCCCATGCTCTGGGCCGCGTCCTCAATCACATACAGCCCGTGGGCTTTCGCGATGGCGTTGAGCCGGTCCATTTTACACGGGTGTCCGTAGAGATGCACGGGGATAATCGCCTTGGTCCTGGGGGTAATCGCCCGCTCCACAGCGTCCGGGTCCATCGTCCAGTCGTCCTGGCACACGTCCACAAAAACAGGCGTCGCGCCGGTATAGGACACGGCGTTGGCCGTAGCCACCCAGGTGCTGTCCGGCAAAATTACTTCGTCCCCTGGCTTGACGCCGATGGTCAGCAGGGACAGGTGGAGCGCGGCGGTGCACGACGGCGTAGCCACCGCGTATTTCACGCCCAGCGTTTCGCACACCGTCTGTTCAAACCGCTTAATGTAGTCAAAGCATTTCTCATTCCAGCCGGTCTGCGCCGCGTCCGCGGCATAGTGGACCTCCAGCGGCCCCACCGAGCTTCCCGAGACCAAAATCGGCTTTGAAAGAATTTCCAGCATGGCGTTTTCCTCCTCGCGGGCTCACAGGGGCGGCCAAGCCCTGTCCTGTTCGCTCATAATCATTTCTTCCGGGGGCAGGTCCCACGTGATCCCGATGGCGGGATCGTCCCACCGGATCCCGCCGGCCGCCTCCGGGTGGTAGAACTGGGAGACCTTATAGTAGACCGACGTATGGCCGCACAGCGTGACATACCCGTGGGCAAACCCCTTCGGGATAAACAGCGCCCGCCCGTTCTCCGCCGTCAGCCGGTATTTTTCCCACCGCCGGTAGGTGGGGGAACCGGGCCGCAGATCCACGATCACATCGTCGATCCCCCCCGCGATACAGCGCAGGAGCTTATCCTCCCCGTAGGGCTCCTTTTGAAAGTGCATCCCCCGGAAGGTGCCGGCGCGCTCGTTGTACGACAGGTTGTCCTGGACAAAATGGCAGGTGATCCCCGCCTGGGCGCACTCCAGCTGGCAGAATGCCCGGCTGAAATACCCCCGGCCGTCAACATTGGGCTGGGGCTCAATCAGGAGGACGTCCCGCAGCGCCGTCTCCACAAACCTCATGCCTGATCCCCCCACACCTTCCACTGGGCCCGTCCGCTGTTCCAGTACCCTTCCAGCAGCTCCTTGTCCCGTTGGGTGTCCATGCACTGCCAGAAGCCGGCGTGCCGGTAGATGGCCAGCTCCCCCTCCCGGCTAAGCCGCTCCAGCGCCACCTTCTCAAAGGGGCCGGAGTCGTCGTGGACATAGTCCAGTACCGAGGGCTCCAGTACCATAAAGCCGCCGTTGATCCAGGCGCCCTCCTCCCGGGGCTTCTCCTGGAATCCCCGCACGATGTCCGAGTCCGGGGCCACGTCCACCACTCCAAACCGTGCCCCCAGCTGAATCCCCGTCAGCGTGGCCTTCCGGCCCGTTTTCCTGTGGAACTCCAGCAGCTTGGGGATGCAGATATCCCCCACGCCGTCCCCGTAGGTCATCATGAACGGCCCGTCGTCCAGATAGCGCCGCACCCGGGACAGCCGCGCCCCCGTCATGGACTGGAGCCCCGTATCCACCAGCGTCACCTTCCACGGCTCCGCCACATTGTTGTGGATGGTCATCTCGTTCCCCCGGGTCAGGTCGAAGGTGACGTCGGACATATGAAAATAATAGTCCGCAAAGAACTCCTTGATCAGATTCCCCTTATAGCCCAGGCAGATGACAAATTCGTGGAACCCGTAGTGGGAGTAAATCTTCATGATGTGCCACAGGATGGGCCGTTCCCCGATTTCAATCATGGGTTTTGGCTTCAGGTGGCTCTCTTCGCTGATGCGGGTACCCAGGCCGCCCGCCAGGATCACAACTTTCATCGCACTCCCATTCCCTTCCCCGCGCGGCGAACCGCCGCTCAGTATTTGATGTTCTCTTTGATATGGTCGAACACGATGGCCTCAAAGTCCTCGGACAGCTCCCCGTCCTGGATCTCCTCCCCGGTTTCCATGGAGAGAACCTTCATCGTAAAGCCTTGAGCCAGGTCGATCAGGCCGTCGTTGCCGGTAAAGCCCTTCGTCTCAAACCGGCATTCAAATTCCTCCGTCCGGACAGCCGCCTTATAGGTCTGCCCGTGGTAGATGGACTCCGTATAGACGAAATCCCGGCCGGGACCACCAAACGCGCGGGGCAGGACGCAGTCGTGCCCCGAAAAATCGAAGGGGACGCCCGCCAGCTTTGCCAGGATGGGCAGGTAGTCAAAGTGGTTGACGTACTCCTCCGACACCTGGGCGGGCACGCCGCCGCCCCGGAGCATCAGCACCGAGTTGGTCTGCATCTTCTTGAGCAGGTATTCCTCATGGTTCAGCGCCGGGGTCCCGTGGTCTGAATAAAGGCAGACCAAATATTCGTCCTCTGCGTAGTGTTCCGTGATGTAGTCGTAAACCGGCTTAATCTGCCGGTCAAAGTTCCGCAGCGCCGCCTGGTATTTCGGGATGTGTGACTCAGCATAGCGCATCCAGACGCTTTTCTCATCGTGGTTTGTCTTCGCCATAGCGTCCCGGAACCCCAGCAGGGTTTGCTGCGGCATCGCCACGCTGAGCGCCTGCTCTGTCGTGTCCTCCATAGAGCGATGCACGTCGCACAGCCCCAGGGCGACAAACTTGCTGGCGTCCGGAAACGCATCCAGATGATCCAGCACGTCTGCGATCAGATGGCTGTCAGGGAATCCAAGCGCGGATTTATGGATCGCCCGGTCAAACCCCCGCAGGCCGCCCATATATGGGGACGTCCCTACGGAGCCGGAGGCAAGGAACGTAAAATACCCGCCGTCACTGAAGATCTCGCCCACCGTTTTGTTCTTCGGAGGGTACTGGTAGGCCGGGCTCCGGTAAATGATATGGTGGTGGGTCGTATATAGGCCCGTATTCAGCGAGGCCACCGATGGGTGCGTCCACTCGCCCGTGGCATAGCAGTTTTTGAAAATGGTCCCTTTCCCAAAGAATTCCCGGGTGTGGGGCATACACGCGTAATCCGTATCCGTCAAATAGCGCTGGGAGAGCGCGTCCATGAAAATCGTCAAAATCAGCCGTTTCTTCCCCGGCGCGCCCTCCATACAAACCGGCTTGGACACAACGAAATCCTGCCCGGAAGACAGCCTCCCAGGCCGGTCCATATTGATATAATGATATATCTCCGGCACGGCCAGGGTGAAGTTTATGCCCTGCCCCCCGTCTGTGGTGATGCTGATTTTCTGGTCGGCCGCGGTAGCGGCCACCGCCACAACCTGTCCTCCCTGCTTTAATTCAGCCGTTTTGCCCTTCCGCGCCTTCCATGTTTCCGTAGGCGTAACGGCGTAAAGGTTATAGTCCCCGGCGCCCGCCAGCAGTTTTGACAACGTGTGGGAGAACACATCCATATGCGCCTGGCCCCAGAACCCCACATAATCGTTGTAGGCTTTCCGGCGGTCATAATACAGGAACCGCCCCGTGAATACGGTCCAGCGCTTTTTCTCATACAAATAGTACGTGGGGAAAAAACTGCCCGGCGACTCTAAAACGTTCCTTCGGAACGTGAACTCCAGCAGCTCCTCCTGCCCCAGCTTTGGCCCGACCTCCAGCATCACATCGTTCAGCTGCTTGAGCAAAGCGTCCCAGCCGGGGGGCGTCCCAAACTGGGTGGCAAAGTTGATCGCGATCCAGCATTCCACCGCCGCGGTCAAATACTGTCCCCGGGCCTTGGCAATCAGCGCGTAGTAAAAGTGGTTCATGTGGTTGGTTGGGTTTTTTTGCAGCGCGCTTAAAATCCACCTCTCCGCGGCCTCGTAGTCCTCCGCAAAAAACGACGCCACCGCCCGGGCCGTGCCGATCATGCAGTCATAGGGCTGGACAGCCTCGTATTCGTCAATGTATGCCAGCAGCTGCGCAGGTTCCAGATTCGAATGCGCCAAAACATCGTTTAAAAGGCCCATAGACACCCCTCATTGGTCACAGATTTTCATATTTTTTCAGCAGCTCCGCCGCATACGGGTCAAGGTTGTCGTTCGGCGCGCTGACATAGCTGAATAGCGTGCAGTCCGCGCACACCGGGATCTGTCCCCGCTCGCCCCTCAGCAGGCCCAGCAGCAGCTCCCTATGTTTTGCGCCGTGCCAGTGATCCGCCAGCCGTTCTGTCACCAAATTGCACAGCGGGGCGGGGTTCGGCAGCAGACAGCACGGATAGGCATACCCGTTGGGAAACACCGTCGCGGAGTAGAAGGGCTGCGGGCAGACATCGTAGCGGTTTATGGCGTTCCCGTACAAGGTGCTGCCGTAGTCCAGCTTCTTTTCCGCCTCCGCCGCCGGGGTCGGGTAAAGACACTCAATTTCGTACTCGTCTACAATATCCCTATATTCCTCGATGAAGCTCTGCCTCGCCTCCGGCGTCGGCACCATCTCGTCAATAATTTTCGCAAACAGCACCACCTCCGGCCCCTTGTGGTCGTGGAAATAGCAAAGCTGCTCTTTGAACCGGCCGTAATCCACGGCGACGCCGCAGGTCTCCTGGTACTCCCGGCTGGACCTCCCCTGCAGGGACACCTTGATCCGGTCCACCCCCGCGGAAAGCAGCGCCTCGCTCATCTCGTGCGTCAGTAGAGCCGCGTTGGTGGTAATCTCAATGGACTGTGTTAAATCCTTTTTCTTAACGTACTCCACCATGCGGGCGATGTCCCTATGGGTCAGCGGTTCGCCGCCGCCGGTGAAGTTGAACACCTTGAACCGCTCAAATCCCTCCAAATGGTCGATGCACCGCTTAAAATCGTCGAAGCTCATGACCCCGCGGTCCAGCCCGATCTTCTCCCGGTGCTCCGCGTCCTCGGCCTGACGGCAGTAGTAGCACCTGAAATTGCAGATATTTGTCACCATGAAACGGATACAGAACGGCCCGTTTACCAGGGGGAGGACTTCATGAAGGCGCTCCCGCTTCCGGTTGCAGTCCTCCGGCGTGAGAAATTTCGACATTTTAACAATCCCCCTTATTTGGTCATGCAATAGCCGTATTCACGGGTCAGCAGCCGGTCCATGGCCGCCTGGACATCCGACGCCAGCCCGCTGTTTTCCAGCGCCGCCCGGAGCATCTCTTGGGACTTCCTGTCCATCTCATGGGGGATGCGGGTAATCCGGCACGTCTTGACCTCCAGGAGCTCAAGGATCTGGTTGAACTGCTCCATGCTGATCAGGGAGACAAATTCATCCAGCTGGAAGCTCCGCCCCATCATGGAGAGATAAGTAGTGATGTCCAAACTGTTGCGCAGCTTCAGGAACAACGTCCCGGAGGGACGCAGCGCCCCCAGCAGGAGCCGCAGCAGGCGGGGAATTTCCGCATAGGTATTGACGGCGTTCCCCAATACGATGTAATCAAACCGCCTGTTTTCCAAAAAGTCCGCCAACCGCTCTATCCGGTCGCAGGCCACATGGTCGCAGACCGTCTGCAAATCGCAGTAATGCTTTGCCTGTGTGGTAAAGGCGGATGTCCCGGCCTCCAATACCCCCTTGCGCCGCAGCTCGTTTTTGATTTGCAGGATGGGCATGCCGCACATCACATCCACGCCCAAAATTTCAGGCGCGGACGCCCGCCCCGCCTGCACGGCGCCTATGTTCAAATACACCTCATAGTTGGACATATCCGACCAGCTGTCCAGCCCATGGTACTTGTCCATAAAATTTTTGCGGCCCGCCTCTATTGAGGCCTGAAATTCAGCTTGATCCTTTTCCTCCCCGTGCCGGAAATCGTGGTCATGGTGGATAAACGTATCCATGCACACCATCAGCTTATAGCCCGCCCTGCGGACCCGCGCACTGAGGTCATCCTCCTCAAAGTCGTGGAAGAATCCGGGGTCGTCAAGCCCGATCAGATCCACCACCTCCCGCTTCAGCAGGTAGATGATCGCCACCAGCCGGACGCGTTGCTCCCACTTCCTCGGGTCGCTTTGGTTATAAACCGCCGCCTTCCTCTGCATCTCCTCATAGGAGGAAAACGAAAGGGGAATCTCCTGCAAATTGCTGACGTTGGACGCGCCCGGCGTGACCATGCCGATCCTCGGATCAGATTCAAAACACCGCAGCAGGTTGGACAGCCAGTTTTTCGTGACGATTGCGTCATTGATCACCAGCGCAAAGTACCGCCCGGAGAACGACCGCATAGCAAGGTTTGTGGCGTACAGGGCCCCCAAATTTTTCGTGATATGGAGGATCTTCTTGTTTTGATATTGGATCGACTGAAAATACTCCAGCGTGCCGTCCTCCGAGCCGTTATCCACCAAAAGCAGTTCGTAGGTAATGCCTTGGGTATACTTCAAGATGGACTCCACACAGCGCCGCGTCTTTTCCAGCCGGTTGTATGCCAGGACGCAGACCGTCACCTCCGGCATACCGCTCAGCAGCCGGTCGTACACGCTTTTGCGGGAGGCATACAGATCATTTGACGCCGTCGGCGGCGTCAAATGATCTGTATCCACCACTCGCATCTGCCCATTTTCTTCCATAAAAGCCGCCTCCCAGCTTGTCAATCCAGTCCCAAAATCTCCTCGGCAGTCAAGACGCCCGCCCTGCTTCCCATATCCCGCAGACGCGTTTTGATCTCCTGCTCATAATTTCTGTTCGCCGCAATCACCCAGCTGATCCCGTGGGCTTCCAGTTCCTCGGGCGCTATAATCGGGTGCCCGCTCCCCGGCAGGAATCCTCCCTGTTTGGCGGGCAGGATGTCAACGACGCAGTCAATCAACGCGCCCTCCCTGTCAAGCAGGTTGCAGAACATAACGCCCCGGTTTGCGGCCCCCCAGAGCGCAACGTTCCCCTCTCTCCCCAGCTCTGCCAGCCTCTCCCCAGCCCGCCGCAAATCCTGCTCTGTAACCCATGGCCGGGACGCCTCCTGGGCGCGGTATCCACAGCCAGCAGGGACAGCGCCCTTCGCATTTTTCCGGCCAAGCACCGCTATGTACTGCCCCTGAAAACTATCGGTAAACGCTATTTGTTCGATGCCTGCATCGAACATGAATCGCCGGAGCGATTCAACAGTAAAGTACGTATACCGCTCATAACTCAAATCCAAGATGGACCGCTGATTCAGCAGGTTCTGGAACTCCAGCCCTTCCACATACAGGTACCCGCCGTCTCGGAGGTTAGAGGCAATCGTTTGCATCATCTCCCTGGGGTTCGGCAATTGGTCGAATACCTGCCGCATGATGATGCAGTCAAAGGCCCCCTCCCCCAGAGCTCGCGCCAGCTCCTGGTCATATGCTTTCTTTAGAAAAGTGCACAATCCATCCGCACTTTTTTCTTCCCCCAAATAGCTGGGGTCAACTCCGCAGGCCAAGCATCCGGCTTCTTTTGCCAGGGAAGTCAAAAAAAGCCCTTTCCCGCAGCCAATTTCCAGAACCTTGCTCCCCTTCAGCTCCACGTTGGAGCTTAAAAAGTCAACCATCCGCCTAAAATGCGCCAGATATTCCCGCCCCAGGTCTTGAGAATTATCATATTTGGCGTCGTAAGACAATTCCTCCGGGTGATAGCTGCAATTCCAGACCGTCCCGCATTCCTCGCAGCGCACCAGGGAGATATCGCCCCGGGAAACCGCTTTCGCCTCGCTTTCGGTCCTGCACAATTGGTTTACCATCACGGGAATAGAGCATATCCGAAACAAAACGCGGTTTTCCTCACCCGCGCAGTATGGGCAACACATCGCCGCAAAGACACCTTCTCTCCCCATTAACGTTACTGACCCCGGCTAATAAAGCTCCCATGGAAATGCCGGATAATCCGTTCCATACAAAATTTTTACACCGTATCGATCTGCCAAGCACGTCCGGCGGACGGTTTCTTCTCCCCGTGTCGTAACATAGTAATCCGCGCTTTGGAACAAGAACCGCTCATCCAGCGTTATTCCTGTCTGCAATGTGATAAAGCTGTCACGATCCTGATACTCTTTTAAGATGCGCTCTATCTCGCGAACATTCCTTTCACTGGACAGTTCTTCCGGCAGATAAATAACAAGCTCTAAATTCGGACGGTCTTTTTCGAAAAACGCCTCCAGAACTTTGCAGTATACCGGGAATCTGCTATTCAAGTCTGCCGGAAACAACACGGTTTTCCTGGGCCCTTTTTCCTGCGGGGAAATATCGTTTTCTACCGCTTCTGAAATGTATTTCCTCACAAATTCATCCGCAGGCAGCGCGAAATCATCCCTCCGGAACAATTGGAGCTCTTTTGACCAATCCCAAAACGCAATCTTTTGCAGGCCCGCTATTGTCTCCTCGTCAAATCGATAGCCAAGAATCCGTGCCGGGTTTCCGCCTACAATCGCGTAAGGCGGTACATCCTTTGTCACCACCGATTTTGCCGCCACCACACATCCATTACGCATCGTAACCCCGCTCATAATTGTCGCGCAGGAGCCTATCCAAACATCGTTTTGTATGATGATCGCGCTGTTTCTCGGCAGCTTTCTCTCCCTCACAACACCGTTTAAAAAAGCCTGGTTGGACTCCTGGGAAACCGCTTTATAGCCATGATTTTGGTCTACCATCAGCACAACACCATCGGCCCTCTGGCCGGAAATCAATTCCGCTATGCAGCTCCGCCTGCACAAGATAGCTGTCACAATCAATAGACATCAATGGGAAGCCTTCCAAGGCGGGGATTCCCCGAAGCGTAACCTCTGTATAGATTTGTATTTTTTCCGGTGGGTTTACAACGATCGACCGAATTATATCGTTATCCCCTTTCCATCCCAGAAAAACGCGTCAATCTGCCCCTCTATGATGCACCTTGCGTCTTTCCCATCCAGCCATGCCTTGGTCCAGGCCACCGTCTCCGCCACCGCCTGCTCCGCGTGCCATTTAGGCTGCCAGCCCAGCACCGCGCGTATCTTCGCGCAGTCCAGCTTCAGGATCGCGTCTTCATGGGGGCCGTTGTGCCCAACGCACTCCCATCGGGCGGGCTCCCCCCACGCTTTGCAAAACAGGTCTGCCAACTGCCCCGTAGTCAGGCAGTCGCAGCTGTCCGGCCCCACATTATAGCTGCCCGCCAAGCTGATATCCTCGTATTGCTTCTGGGCGATCAGCAGATAGGCAGACAGCGGGTCCAGCACATGCTGATACGGCCGGACTGAATTGGGGTTGCGCAGCTGGATTGGCTCCCCGTTCTGAACGGCGCGGACGCAGTCGGGAATAATCCGGTCCGCGGCAAAATCCCCGCCGCCGATCACATTCCCCGCCCGGGCCGCGCTGACCGCCACTCCTTGGGCCTTCAGGAAACTGTCCCGATAGCTGTCCGTTACCAGTTCCGAACAGGATTTGGAGTTGGAATAGGGATCAAAACCGTTCAGGCGGTCTGTTTCGCGGTATCCCCAGGGCCACCGGCGGTTTTCATACACCTTGTCCGTGGTGACGTTTACAAAACTTTTGACCCAGGCGGACCGGCGGACACACTCCAGAATATGCACTGTCCCCATCACATTGGTGTGATAGGTACCCACCGGGTCGCGGTAGCTCTCCCGGACAATCGGCTGAGCGGCAAGATGGAACACAATTTCCGGCCGGGCCCGCTCAAAAGCCGCCCAAAGACTGTCCGGATCCCGGATGTCCCCATAAATAGAGTTCGTCCGCTCCCCCGGTCCAATGAGCTCGCACAGGCTGGGCGAGGCAGGCGCAAGAGCATAGCCAGTCACCTCAGCCCCGGCCATGTTTAAGATCGCACACAGCCAAGCCCCTTTGAACCCCGTATGTCCTGTGATAAAGACCCGTTTACCACGATAAAAATCAAGCACGGGCAATCCACTCCTTTGATCCATTGCTGCCGGTCCATTCACAGCTCTATTGCATAAGCCCGCCTGAAATCGGGACATCCAGCCCTTCGATCAGATACGCCACCTTCTGATAGGCCTCGCTCTGCTTCAGCGCCGCCACTGCCGGGTCATCCGGGGAAAATCTGCTTAACACCGCCCGGATCTGCTCCGCCATTGCCTTCAGCTCGTCAGATGGATCCTTTAACTCAGGGGTATTCTCCAGAAGGAACTCCACCATGTCCTTCGCACCCTCACAGACAGCCAGACCTTCCCGCAGCAGCCGCACATAGCCCGCCGCATCTCCGCCGTCCAGGGCCTCGAACGCTTGGGCGCAGTACCAGCCGAACCGGTGCAGCGGCGGCAGCATAAACACTCCCTCTGCTGTCAAGGAGGTGCCTCCATAGCAAACAGGCAGAAATTGGCGCTCCATATCCACAAAAGCCCTAGCCAGCGCAAAGTCCCGCTCGTTGTCCCATCCACAGTTTTGGACCGCCGCCAGCAGCAGCGCCCGCTGCCAGCACAAGCCCTGCAGCCCCACCGCTTTTTTCAAAGCCGCAGCCAGCTCCAGCAGTCCGCCCAACGGAACCAGCCTGCCTGCCAGCGCATCCATTTCCTCCACCCTCATCGGATGGCTGGGCAGTGGGAACGCGATCCCACTGCTCAGTGCGTGAGCCACTGCTGAAATAGGAATATCCTTCAGCGCTTTGCATGCCAACCATTTTTCCAATTCCGCAGGGTCAGAGCAATTCAGAATCACCGCGCCATCTCCCAGCGCACATTTGCCTTCCAGCGAAAGAAGCGCCGTATAGCTGTGACGTTTGAACCCTTCCCTCCCGGCCTCTTCCTCCCGGTAATGCGGGGTAAGGGCCACAGCCGCCGTGTTGATAAATGCAGCCCTGCGCTCCTGCGCCATATTCTCAGAAGGCTCGGGCCGGCCGATCTGCTCCCAAAACCGTGTCATCATCCCCTCGGTATCCAACTCAGCCATACGGTGCAGGCGCAGCAGCATATTCACACAGGCCTCCACTTGCTGGACCTCGTCCAGTTCCCCGCCATCAACACACGAGAAGGTGGAAAATGCCTCCTCATACCGCCCCAGGTTGAGATACCCCTCTACCTGCATGATAATCAACCGGCGTTCCCAAAATGGGGAGGCAAACTCCAGATGCCCACGGAGCAGCTCGTCTCGGCTAAACTTCCCAGCGCGATAGTCATCCAGCCCCCTTCGATACAGCTCTGCCCATCGCGTCGCACCTACGGCGTCCTTCCTGTCCCAGCAGCCGGCATAGGCACAGTAGGACACGTCCACTTGGGTGTAAATGGAATCGGGATACAGCTCTACTGCCCTATCCGCCCATTCTAGCAACTCCGGCAGCTTGCGTAGCTGGGCAACAGAGACCGCGTCCCGGTAAACCCGGGCCCCATAGCTCCCCCATTTCTCCCAGTCCTTATGAAGCACTTCCAAGGCCCGCCGGGCATACTCTCCGCTCTCATCATCTATCGTTTTGGTGGTGTCGATGCATTCGCATAGTGTTTGCAGATTGTTGGGGTCTTCCTCCAATTTCCTTTTCAGCAACTCCATGTTTCGATCATGCTTCGCTTTCATCGCAGCTTTGCTGACAAACGCATACCCGTCATGATAAACCAGTGCTTCCAATCGTACAACTTGTTGATTCAAGCCCTCCGGATAGACCCAGTGTTCATGAATGCAGCCTTCGTAGCGAATGCCCACACCATTGCGCATGATGCGCATGGCGCTAAAGTCATTAAAGTTGCCATCATCCGTTACGTTTGGCGTTTTAAAATTTCGGATTGTATAAGAGGCCAAGTGGTATATGTCCTGTGGCAGCTGAAGGAACTCCACCAACCTTTCAATGCCTGGATCGAACCACTCATCTGCATCCAATGTCATAAACCATTTGCCAGAGCTTCGGTCCAGCACAGAATTTCGTGCGGCGGAGAAGTCGTTGATCCAGGGGAAGTCAAATAAAATATCCGCGTACCGCTCCGCAACGGCCCGGCTGCCGTCTTCGGAACCGGTGTCCGCCATCACAAGCTCGCAGGAAATGGCCTCCCGCAAAGGCTGGAGGGATTTTAGACACCGCTCAATGCAGCGGATCTCATTTTTAAAGATGATGCCGATGGACAGTACTGGTTTTGCCATATTACTTCTCTCCTTTTCGCTCTGGGGCGCATGGGGAAACCGTCCAGGGGGCTGCTTCCC
>CAJULZ010000019.1 GCA_910587205.1 uncultured Oscillospiraceae bacterium | reverse complement strand
AGGCGCTCACGGCGCTGGGCGGGAGGGTGGTGAACTACATCCCCGACCGCTCGGAGGAGGGCTACGGTCTGAACCCGGGGGCCATTCGCCGCCTGGCTGCGGAGGGGGTGGGACTGATCGTCACGGTGGACTGCGGCATCACCGCCGTGGCGGAGGTGGAATTTGCCCGCTCCCTGGGGGTGGACGTGGTGGTCACCGACCACCACCACTGCAAAGAGACCCTGCCTGCCGCCTGCGCGGTGGTGGATCCCCGCCGCCCGGACTGTCCCTATCCTTTCCCGGAGCTGGCCGGGGTGGGGGTGGCGCTGAAGCTGGCCCAGGCGCTGCATCCCCCGGAGGAGCGGGGGCAGGTGTTCCAGCGCTTCGGCGAGCTGGCCGCCATCGGCACCGTGGCCGATGTGATGCGGCTCACCGATGAGAACCGCGCCCTGGTGCGCCAGGGGCTGGGGCTGCTGGCCCACACCCGCAGGCCCGGCCTGCGGGCCCTGCTGCGGGAGGCGGGGATGGACCCAGGCGCGGCGCCCACCACGGTGACCATTGGCTACGGCCTGGCTCCCCGGATCAACGCCGCCGGACGGATGGAGCAGGCCCGGGTGGCCTTGGATCTGCTCCTCACCCGGGAGGAGGAGCGGGGGGAGCAGCTGGCCCAGGCTCTGTGCCGCCTGAACCGGGAGCGGCAGGCCATTGAGCTGGATATTTTCGAGCAGTGCGAGGCCATGCTGGACGTCCCCATGGAATCGGCGTGCATCGTGCTGGCCGGGGAGGGCTGGCACCAGGGGGTGGTGGGCATCGTGGCCTCCCGGCTGGCGGAGCGGTATTCCTGCCCGGCTTTTATGATCTGCCTGGAGCATGGGCGGGGGAAGGGGTCGTGCCGGTCCTACGCGGGGTTCAACCTGTTTACTGCCCTGGAGAAGTGCGCCGACCTGCTGGAGGGCTATGGCGGCCATGAGATGGCCGCGGGGTTCACGATTTTGGAGGAAAACATACCGGAGCTGTCCGCGCGGCTGAACGGCCTGGTGTCCGCCTACACCGGGGGCAGGCCCATGGAGGCCGCCATTGACGTCGACGCGGAGATCGACAGCTGCGCGCTGCTTACCGAGGGGCAGGTGGACGCCCTGTCCGGCCTGGAGCCCTTTGGGACGGGCAACCCCAAGCCGGTATTCCTACTGCGCTCGGCGGCGGTGCTCAGCTGCTGCGACGTGGGGGGCGGGCGGCACCTGAAGATGAAGGTGCGGCGGGACGGGGCGGTGCTGGACGCCATCTTTTTCTCCGCCAACACCGCCGCCTGCGGGGTGTCTGCCGGGGAGCGGCTGGACTTGGTGTTTACCCCCCAGATCAACGAGTTCCGGGGGAACCGGTCGGTGCAGCTCCAGATCTGCGACCTGCGGCCCGCCCCTACCCGGGCCCAGCTGGAGCAGGATCTGTTCCAGCGCTTGCAGGCGGGGGAAGCCCTCTCCCCGTGGGAGGCGAGGCTGCTGCTGCCCTCGCGGCAGGATTTTGCCCGCCTGTGGCGCTATCTGGAGCAGGTTTGCATCGGGGGCGGCGTGGACGCCGGGCCCAGGCTGCTGCGCCAGGCTGCCCGCCAGCCTGACGGGCGCTGGGCCTATGGGCGGACGCTGGTATGCCTGCATGTGATGGGGGACCGTGGGCTGATCAGCCTGGAGCGGGAGCGGCTGCTTCTGTGCCGCCCGGAGCGGAAGGTGGATTTGGAGCAGGCCGCGCTGATGCGGCAGCTCCGGGCTTTTTTGGACGAGAACTGACCGGGCATATGCCCAAGGGACCCCGCAAGGCCGCCCTTTCGTGGGGAAAGGAGAGGCAAGGGAGCAGCTGAGGCGTTCGCCAAAGGCGGAAGCGGAATTAAGCGGACTTTGCTTCGACGCTGTGGGGAGATGAGGAGCGGCGAAATGATTTCGCTTTTGCCAAAAGGCGGAAGCAAAGGATGTGGAGCTTGCTCCGACGAAGGAGGCGCCATCTATGGATCTGGCCCATGAACGGTACGAGGAATTGGAACGGCATATCCGGCAGGCCAACCCGGCCGCCGATACGGTCCGGATAAGGGCCGCCTTTGAATACGCGAATGAGCACCACGGGCCCCAGCTGCGTAAGAGCGGGGAGCCCTATATTACCCACCCCCTGGCGGTGGCGGAGATTATCAATGAGCTGGATTTGGACCAGGACTCCATCATCGCCGCCCTGCTCCACGACTGCATTGAGGACACCGATTCCACCCATGACGACATCGCCCGCCTGTTTGGTTCCCAGGTGGCCGACCTGGTGGAGGGCGTCACCAAGCTTACCCGGATGCAGTACACCTCCCGGGAGGACGAGCAGATGGAGAATCTGCGCAAGATGTTCATGGCCATGGCCAAGGACGTGCGGGTGATCCTCATCAAGCTGTGCGACCGGCTGCACAACATGCGCACGCTGCAATACCAGTCCGGCGCCAAGCAGAAGGAGAAGGCGCTGGAGACGATGGAGGTGTATGCCCCCATCGCCCACCGCCTGGGGATGCAGAAACTGAAATGGGAGCTGGAGGACCTGGCCCTGTGCTATCTGGACCCGGTGGGATTCCAGGATGTGGAAAAGGCTCTGGACGAGCTGACTACGGAGAACTCGGAATTCCTGGAGCGGATGCAGAAGCAGATCGAGGAGCGGCTCAACGAGGAGGGGGTGCGCTGCACCGTCTACGGGCGCTTGAAGCACCTGTACTCCATCTACCGCAAGATGTACGCCCAGAACAAGACCATCCGGGAGATTTTCGACATATACGCCTTCCGGGTGATGGTGGAGGACATCCCCACCTGTTACAACGTGCTGGGCTGTATCCACGATATGTTCAAGCCGGTGCTGGGCCGGTTCAAAGACTATATCGGCACCCCCAAGCCCAACGGCTATCAATCCCTGCACACCACGGTGATCGGCCGGGAGGGCATCCCGTTTGAGGTGCAGATCCGCACCTGGCAGATGCACCAGACGGCGGAATACGGCGTGGCGGCCCACTGGAAGTACAAGCAGGGGATGGCCAATGAAAAACTGGGCACCGAGCGGGAGTTTGAGTGGGTGCGCAAGCTGCTGGAGAGCCAGCAGGACACCGACCCGGACGAGTTTGTGCGCACGCTTCGGGTGGATATGTTCTCCGACGAGGTGTTTGTGTTCACCCCGAACGGAGATGTGAAAAGCCTTCCCGCCGGCGCTACCCCCATCGACTTTGCCTACTCCATCCACTCCGCCATCGGTAACTCCATGACCGGGGCGCGGGTGAACGGGCGCATTGTCACCTTTGAAACCCCGCTGAAAAACGGCGACATTGTGGAGATCATCACCTCCAAATCCGCCCGAGGCCCCAGCCGGGACTGGATGAAGATCTGCAAATCCAACGAGGCCCGCAACAAGATCCGCCAGTGGTTTAAGAAGGAGCGCCGGGAGGAGAATATCGCCACCGGCCGGGCCATGTTTGAAACGGAGCTGAAGCATGCGGGGCTGTCCATCGCCGCCATCACCGCAACCCCCGATCTGCTGGACACCCTGCTGCGCAGGGTGCGCTTCGGCGCGCTGGACGAGCTGTACGCCGCCATCGGCTACGGCGGGATGTCCGCCCAGAAAGCGGTAGGCCGGATGAAGGAGGAGATGACCCGCCTGGGCCGGCTGGAGCGCCAGCGGGCGGAAGCGGAGGCCCTGCGCACGGCCTCCGCCTCCGGGGAGGCGATCTACCCCGCCGGGAAGGGGACGCAGGCCAAGCCGCGCCATTCGGAGAACGGCATCATTGTGGAGGACCTGGACAATTGCATGGTGAAGTTCTCCAAGTGCTGCACCCCGGTGCCGGGGGACCCGGTGGTGGGGTTCATCACCAAGGGCTACGGCGTGTCCATCCACCGGCAGGACTGCCCCAATGCCGATCCCGCAAGGCGCAAGCCGGAGGAGGCGGGCCGGTGGGTGAAGGTGGCGTGGGCGGATGCGGGGGACGCCACGTTCCGCACCTCCCTGGAGATCTCCGCCAAGGATCGGGACGGCCTGACCCTGGACGTGGCCATGGCCCTGTCCGCCCAGAAGGCAAAGCTGAGCAATATTTCCGCCCGCAGCCAGCCAGACGGCTACGCCATGATCAATCTGGAGCTGTCGGTGAAGGACAAGGGGGAGCTGACCTCGCTGGTGAACAAGCTGTCGACCGTGCCGGGGGTATTTTTGGTGCGGCGGGCGGGAGGATAAGCGGCTGTTCCTTTCTGTGCGGGCAGAAAGGAAGCAAAGACACGCTCAGGGGACGTGGGCCGGTTCGGCTTCGAGCGCCCAGGGCGCGCCCTCGCTCACAGGCCCTGCCCCCCGGAGAACCCCCTGTTTTCGCTGCCGCTTTATTTGCGGGCACTGAAAGAGTATGCTGCTCACAGCCAGCACCTAAATTGCGGCAGGTTTTCACATTCAGCGCTCAAATCGCGGCTGGGTCCGCCGCCTGCGCCTGAATGGATATCCTTTTTACCAAGGAGTTTGATGTTCCATGCCAGACTGCAACTTCCAGCCGCTCCTGTTCGGCGGCGATATCAATGTGTACAGCGTAGCCCGGGCCTTTCACGAGGCCTATGGGGTGAAAAGCATCGCATACGGCAAATTTTTGTGCTTCCCCTGCGCGTACAGCGCCATCATCGACTACCGCCCCTGCCTGGAAAACGAGGACGAGGCTGTTTTCTTGCAAAATATAAGAAATGTGGCGGCGGAGTGCGAGGACAAGACGGTGCTGGTCATCGGCTGCGGGGACAGCTATGTGAAGATGGCCGCCCATCTCAAAGACCAGTTCCCCGCCAACGTGAAGTGCAATTATATCAGCGGGGAGCTGCTGGACCGGCTCACCGATAAGGAGCAGTTTTACGCCCTGTGCGATCGGTACGGCATCGACCACCCTGAGACCTTCGTCTATAACGGCGCCATGGGCCACGATTTCACCCTGCCCTGGGGCGCGCCGTACGTGGCCAAGCCCGCCGACGGGGTGGCCTATTGGGCCACCGGCCACCGGGAGCTGAAAAAGGTGTATATCTGTCAGAGCTGGGACGAGCTGCTGGCCGCCTTGGACGAGGTGTACGCCGCGGGATATCCGGGAAAAATGATTTTGCAGGAGTTTATCCCCGGGGACGACACCTATATGCGGGTGCTCACCAACTACTCGGACACCCGCGGCAAGGTGAAGCTGATGTGCCTGGGCCACGTGCTGCTGGAGGAGCACTCCCCCCACGGCATCGGCAACCACGCCGTCATCATCACCGAGCATGACCGGGATTTGTGCGACAAAATGCGGGGGATGCTGGAGGATATCGGCTATGTGGGGTTCTCCAACTTCGATATCAAGTACGACCAGCGGGATGGAACGTACAAGGCTTTTGAGATCAACACCCGGCAGGGACGGAGCAACTACTATGTCACCGGCTCGGGGCACAATATCGCGGAGTATTTGGCGGGCGATTTGATAGAGGGCCGCGACCTGCCCCTCACTGTGGCGGAAAACCGGTCGATCTGGCGGATGATCCCCCGGCGGCTGGCCTACCGGTATATCCCCAAGTCCTACCACGGGGAGATGAAGGCGCTGTTCCGGGCCGGGGCGGACCATCACTCCATGGAGTACCGCCCGGACTACACGCTCAAGCGGACGTGGCGGATTTGGAAGAACCACATCGGCAACTGGGTGCGCTTCGGAAAATACTGCAAGAGGCCCACCGAGTAAGGGGCAAGGCCGTTCTTTCTCTTGACAGAAAAAGAACCGGTCAAAATATAAAATAATAGAGACACTATTTTTCTTCTATTGTTTTTTTCGTGGTCGGCGTCAAATGCTTAGCTGCGGGCCATGGTGGAGCCGTATTAAGAGTTTCTTTTTTTGCTTCCTTTTTCTGTTCAAAGAAAAAAGGAAGAAAAAGGGGTGAGTCGATGAAACAGGAGGCAAGACTGGGCATCCTGGGGGGCATGGGCCCCCAGGCGACCCAGGTGTTTTACCAGTTTGTGCTGGACCGCACCGACGCGGCCCGGGATCAGGACCACCTGCCCGCGGTGATCCTGTCCGACACCGGCATCCCGGACCGCACTGCCGCCATCCTGTCCGGGGACACGGAAGGGTTATACCGGCGGCTGCTGGGGGACGCGAAGCTGCTGGAGGGCTGCGGCTGCACGGCCTTGGCCATCCCCTGCAATACGTCCCATTACTTTGCGGACCGCTTGCAGGGGGAGCTTCGCGTGCCCATCATCCACATGCTGCGGGAGACAGCGGCGGCGCTGGCGGCCCAGGGCAAAAAGCGTCCCGGCATCCTGGCCACCGACGGCACCATCCAAACGGGGCTGTACCAGAGGGAGTGCGCCGCGGTGGGGCTGGAGGCGGTGGCCCCTGGGCCGGAGACGCAGAAGCTGGTGATGTCCATCATCTATGACGAGATCAAGCAGGGGGAGACGGGCAGCCGGGAGAAGTTCGCCCAGATCGACCGGGCCGTCCGGAAAGCGGGCTGCGACTGCGCCATCCTGGCCTGCACGGAGCTGTCCGTGTTTGCCACCTACCATCCGCTGCCCTCGTTCTATGTAGACGCCATGATGGTGCTGGCGGAGCGGGCGGTGGAGCGGTGCGGTTATCCCCTGCGCACCATTTGACCAGGAGGCGGTTGTGATGGAGCGGATGCAGGTCCCTCTGGGGGAATACTGTGAATTGTTGGGGAGATTGGGCCAGCTGGCCGCTCCCCTGCCGGCAGGGCTGGATCTGGGGCGTGCGGTGGGGCTGGTGTCCTACAACTCCCGGGAGACGGTTCCCGGCACGCTGTTTTTGTGCAAAGGGGTCCATTTTAAGCCGGAGTACCTGGCCGACGCCGCCCGCCGGGGGGCGTTCGCCTATGTCAGCGAGAGGGTATACCCAGGGGCAGGACTGCCCTGCATCCTGGTGAGGGATATGCGGCAGGTGATGGCCCCCCTGGCGGTGAAGTATTATGACAACCCCTCCCAAAAGCTGAAGGTGGTGGGCGTCACCGGGACCAAGGGGAAATCGTCCACCGTCTATTACCTCAAATATATCCTGGACGGGTATCTCGCCCCTCAGGGGAAGTCCTGCGGGGTGATCTCGTCGATTGAGACCTGGGACGGGGTAGAGCGATTCGAGTCCCACCTCACTACCCCGGAGCCCTTGGAGCTGCAAAGGCACTTGGCCCACGCCGCGGACGCGGGACTGGGGTATGTGGTGATGGAGGCGTCCAGCCAGGCCCTGAAATACCATCGCACCCTGGGCACGGAGTTTGCCGCCGCGGCGTTCCTGAACATCGGGAACGACCATGTTTCCCCCATCGAGCACCCGGACTTTGACGACTATTTCCACTCCAAGCTGAAGCTGTTCGGTCAGGCGGGGCTGTCCTGCGTGAACCTGGACTGCGACCACGCGGCGGAAACCCTGGCCGCCGCCCGGGAGGCCTGCCCTACGGTGCTCACCTTTTCCCGCCGGAACCCCGCCGCCCAGGTGTACGCCCGGGACGTGCGCAAGGTGGGGGGGGACATCCTGTTCCAGGTGGACGCTGCCCGACTGAGCGGGTCGTATCGGCTTGGTATGCCGGGGTTGTTCAACGTGGAGAACGCCCTGGCGGCCATCACCCTGTGCCTGGGTCTGGGCATTCCCCAGCAGGCCGTGGCGGACGGGCTGGCCAGGGCCAGGGTTCCCGGACGGATGGAGGTGTACTCCAGCGGGGACGGGGATGTGGCCGCCATCGTGGACTACGCCCACAACCGGATGAGCTTTGAAACTCTGTTCCGCTCCGTGCGGGAGGAGTACCCCGGCCGGCGGATTGTCACTGTGTTCGGATGCCCGGGGAAGAAGGCGTTTGCCCGCCGCCGGGATTTGGGAGAGGTGGCCGGGGCAAACTCCGACCTGGTGGTGCTCACCGAGGAGGATTCCGGGGAGGAGGACACGGTGTCCATCTGCGGAGAGATCGCGGGCCATGTGGCGTGCAGCTGCGAAATCCAGCCCAACCGGGGGGAGGCCATCCGCCGGGCGGTGCTCAGCTGCCACAGCCCGTCGGTGGTGCTCATCACCGGCAAAGGGGCGGAGACCCGGCAAAAGCGGGGGGTGGAGTATATCGACACGCCCTCCGACGTGGAGTACGTCCAGGCGTTTTTGCGGGAGTATGACGCAAAGCGGGGGCGGGACTGAGCCGCCCGGGTTCATGGGCGCGGAAAAGGAGAATGGGTGCGCCGCGCAGTGTGCGGCACACCCATTTTTTCACTCCTGCGGCTGCTGGAGCAGCATTCCGCTGAGGGCGGGGACGGCGGCCTGCCCGTCCCGCGCCGGGACGGACTGGAAGGCGCACCGGTCGTCGGCCAGGATGCTCCACCCGCCGCCGGGAAGGGGATAGACGTAGTCCCACGGGGAGGCGTTATAGAGGACCAGCAGACGCTGGCCCTGGGCCCCGCCGCCCTCCACCTGGAAGGACACCACGCCGGGGGCCAGGACCGTCTGCGCCGTCACCCGGCCCGCGGCCTCCGGGGACTTGCCGCACAGCCCAGGCAGGGACTTGCGCAGGCGGATGAGCTGGCGGTAATACTCCACCAGGGGGGCGAACCGGGCGGCCTGGGCCCAGCGGAGCATATTCACCTCCGGAGGGGAGCAGTAGCTGTTGGAGTCGCCGAATTTGGTGCGGCCAAACTCCTCCCCGGCCTGGAGGAAGGGGCGGCCTAGGCAGGTGAAGCAGATGAACACGGCCAGGCGGTTGCGCCGGGCCACGTCCTCCCGGTACGCCTCAAAATCACCTGGGGGCGGTTCCCCCGGCTGGGACAGCAGCAGTTTATCCCACAGGGTGAGGTTGTCGTGGCAGGAGACGTAGTTGATGATCTGCCCGCAGCACCGGGGCCGGAAGTCCGGGTCGCCGTCCGCCCAGCCGGAGGCGGCATGGAGGATGGCTTCCTCCAGTCCCTCCCCGCCGCAGACGAAGCCCGGAAGCTCCGCATGGAAGCAGTCGCCCTTGACGGCGTCCCGGGTGTTGTCGCAGAACATGCCAACGCCTGGGTCCAGCAGGGCCGCGTTTTCCTTCAGCGCCGGGAGGGAGCCCGGTTCCATGGGGGAGTCCCCAGCCCGCCAGGGCTCGCCGTACAGCAGCTTTTCCCCAGGGCCGAAGGCGGCGTCCAGCTCCGCCCGGATGCGGTTCATCAGCTCCACCGGCATCAGGCCCATCAGGTCGAAGCGGAAGCCGTCCACATGGTATTCCCTGGCCCAGAACAGCACGGATTGGACGATGTATTCGTCCGCCATGGCCCGGCCTGCGGCGATGTCGTTGCCGCAGCCGGAGCCGTTAGATAGCGAGCCGTCCTCCTCCCGGCGGTAGTAATACCCCGGCGCGGAGCGGCCCAGCCAGGAGTCGGCGGCATGGGTGTGGTTGTAGACCACGTCCATCACCACCCGGAAGCCGTTTTGGTGGAGGGCCTGGATCATTTCCCGGCACTCCCGGACGCGGACGCCGCCGCGGTCCGGGTCGGTGGCATAGCTGCCCTCGGGCACGTTGTAGTTCAGCGGGTCGTAACCCCAGTTGAACTGCCCGCCGTCTCCGCCCTCATCCACCGAACCGAAGTCGAAGATGGGCAGGAGCTGGATATGGGTGACGCCCAGGCTTTTCAAATGGGCCATGCAGGGGGGCGGGGAGCCGTCCTCCCGGCGGTAGGAGAACGCCTTGAATTTTCCCTGGTATTCCGGGGGCACGCCGCTGTCCGGGTCGAAGGAAAAGTCCTTTACATGGAGCTCGTAGATCACCTGCTCCGTCTGGAGGGGGGGCGGGACATCCCGCTCGAAGCCCTCCGGGGCGGCGCGGGCCAGGTCGATTACCATGCTCCGGGCCCCGTTGCGGCAGCAGGCGGCGGCGTAGGGGTCGGCGGTGGCGCGGGCCTCGCCGCCCATCGTCACCGTGTAGTCGTAATAGACACCGTGGAGGTCGCCGTCCAGCGCCAGGGACCAGACCCCCCGGTCCCCCTGTTGGAGGGGGAGGGTGGCACCGGCGGCGGAGACCCCGTCCGGGTACAAGGACAGCTCTACCCGCTCCGCCTCCGGGCTCCACAGCTTGAATATGGTGCGGGACGGGGTCCAGCGGGCGCCCAGGTCCCTCCCGTTGTAGTAGAAACGCGCGTCAAAAGGGCGGCCGTAATCAATTGCCTTGGTTGATTCCAAAGAGTATACCCCCAGCGTGAAAATATGGGTGCGGACGGGAAACGCCCACCAGGGCGGGATTATATCATATTCCGGGAGGGAGTGCAAACAAAACCTGTATTTTCCGGGAAAAAGTACATCTGCCGGCATCAATAGCAGAATTTGGCAGAGAGGGTCGAAGAAAAGTTTGCAGGAATTGGAAAAATTTTCTTGCCATGTGGAGGATTTCGTGGTATTTTAGAGATAAGGCAAAAACTGGTAATTCAATACCAATGGTCATCGACCGGAAAGGATCAGGGAGTATGAGCGACAAGAAAAGGATGATACTGGCGGACGGTTCGGACCAATTCCGCCGGATGCTGGCGGAGCTGGCGGCGGAGGAGGCGGATTTGACGGTGGCCGCCCAGACGGGCAACGGAAGGGAACTGTTGGAGCTGATTGCCCGCCACAAGCCGGACGTGGTGGTGATGGATCTGATGCTCCCGGAGATAGACGGGATGGACGTGCTGGTGGAAATGGGCGGGCTGGGGGTGGAGCGGCCCCGGACGCTGGTGCTGTCCGCTTTCGGCGGACCGGGGCTGGCGGCGGAAATCTCCCAAAAGGGCGGGGATTACTGCATGCTCAAGCCCTGCCGGCCCCAGGCGGTGTTGGAGCGGGCCCGGCGGCTCATCACCGAGCCCGCGGCGGGGGAGGTCCAGGAAGAGACTGCGGCCCGGGACCTGGAGCGCCAAGTGACCGCGATCATCCACGAGATCGGCGTGCCCGCCCACATCAAAGGCTACCAGTACCTCCGGGAAGCCATCATCCTGGCCGTGGAGGATATGGAGGTGATCAACGCGGTGACTAAAGTGCTCTACCCCGCGGTGGCCAAGAAGTACGGGACCACCGCCAGCCGGGTGGAGCGGGCCATTCGCCACGCCATTGAGGTGGCCTGGGACCGGGGCGACCTGGAGACGCTGCAAAAATACTTCGGCTACACCGTGTCCAACGCCAAGGGCAAGCCCACCAACAGCGAGTTTATCGCTATGATTGCCGACCGCATTTCCCTGGGCGGAGGGTTCCAGGTGGGTTGACGCGGTCCGGGGCCCATCCCGCCCGCCGGACGGGATGGGCAGCATAAAAAGCGCTGTGCCGGGCGGCACAGCGCTTTTTATATCTTGCAAGATTTACGCGTTGGAGCTGTTGATGTACTCCTCCTGCTCCGGGGTGAGCTTGTCGATGGTCAGCCCCAGGGCCGCCAGCTTGGCCCAGCCGATCTGGTCGTCGATCTCGGCGGGGATGTCGTACAGCTTCTTTTCCAGCGTATCCTTGTGCTTGACCACCCACTCGGCCGCCAGGGCCTGGACAGAGAAGGACATGTCCATGATCTCCGCGGGGTGGCCGTTGCCGCCCGCCAGGTTTACCAGACGGCCTTCCGCCAGCACGTTGAGCACCTTGCCATCGGCCAAACGGTAGCCGGTGATGCCCTCCCGCTGCTCCCACTGCTCCACGGCGTGCTCGTTGAGCCACTTCACGTCCACCTCGCAGTCGAAGTGGCCCGCGTTGGACAACAGGGCGTTGGGCTTCATCACCGCGAAATGCTCTGGGGTGACGACGTCCTTGCAGCCGGTGACGCTGACGAACACGTCGCCCAGGGGGGCGGCCTCCGCCATGGTCATGACGCGGAAGCCGTTCATAGTGGCGTCCAGGGCTTTGAAGGGGTCGATCTCAGTGACGATGACGTTGGCGCCCATGCCCGCGGCCCGCAGGGCCACGCCGGAGCCGCACCAGCCGTACCCCGCCACCACCACGGTCTTGCCCGCCACCACCAGGTTGGTCATGTGCATAATGGCGTCCCACACGGACTGGCCGGTGCCGTACTTGTTGTCATAGTAGTGCTTGGCCTTGGCGTCGTTCACTGCCATCATGGGGCAGGGCAGGGTGCCCTCCCGATCCCGGGCGCGCAGGCGCAGGATGCCGGTGGTGGTCTCCTCGCAGCCGCCGATGAGGCAGTCGGCGTAGTCCGCGCATTTGCCCGCCAGCAGGTTGATGAGGTCGCCGCCGTCATCGATGACGATGTGGGGATGGCATTTCAGGGTTTCAATGAGGTGGGCTTCGTACTCCTCCGGGGTGGAGCCGTGCCAGGCGAACACGTTCACCCCCCGGGCGGCCACGGCGGCGGCCACGTCGTCCTGGGTGGACAGGGGGTTGGAGCCGGTGAGGTGGACCTCCGCCCCGCCAGCCTTCATCACCAAGGCCAGGTTGGCGGTCTTGGCCTCCAGGTGGACGGAGACGGCGACGCGCATTCCGGCAAAGGGCTGCTCTTTGACAAAACGGGCCTCAATCTGGGACAGGGCCGGCATAAAGCTGCGCACCCAGTCGATTTTCCGGTGGCCGGAGGGGGCCAGGGCGGGGTCGCGGATGATGCTCATAAGTAATACTCCCTTTCAGGCGGTAATTTGGTAAGTTCAGTATAACATAGGGCGGAGGCGTTTTCAAGCGGGAGCAGTCTGGCCGGGATAGTTGCCCGAATTTTGATGTACATTAAAATGATTAACTATCTTTCTCTGCCACTTGCATCCATATAAATTTTTGAAGCGGAAAAGGCCGTTCTTCTGTAGGCCTCTGCAAACAATGTAATGTATTGAGTTTTTATCTATAAAATCCCCCAATTTTTTCTCAATATAATCTATGGTGAATAATTCAACCTTTAATTTTAAATTATAAGAAGCAATTTCAAAAAATTTACTATCCATCTAAGCATTTACCTCAGAAAATTCCGATTTGCCACTTAAATCCGATCTCAAGCCCTGCCCCTCAGTATTTCTCCGCCAGCAGCTCCGAGCGCACGTCCCACAGCTTCTGGGACAGGTCCACATAGTAGTTGTGGGGGAACTCGAACCGCTTCACCTCGTCCCACAGGCTGCCCACCTCCCGCTTGCAGTGGGCACGGGCCTCCTGGATGGTGGGCAGCTTGTACACCAGCTGGCCGTTCCGGAAGATGGGCACCAGCAGGGGCCGGGCGGTAAAATCGGACACGGTTTTCCGCTTCCAGGTGGCCTCGGGGTCGAACAGCTCCAGGGGCTGGGTGAAGTCGGGCTGCTCGTCATGGACGCAGATATAGTCGGCGATGGCCTTGCCGTTGGCGTTTTCGAACAGGCGGTACACCTTTTTGAAGTGGGGCAGGGTGACCTTGCCCGCATTTTCGCTGATTTTGATTTTTGGGGTGACGGAGCCGTCCTCCCCCTCGATGGCGGCCAGTTTGTACACGCCGCCGAATACCGGCTCGCTCTTGGAGGTGATGAGCCGCTCGCCCACGCCGAAGGCGTCGATCTGGGCCCCCTGGGTGAGCAGATCCCGGATGATATACTCGTCCAGGGAGTTGGAGGCCACGATTTTGATGCCGGGCAGCCCCGCGTTGTCCAGCATCTTCCTGGCCCGCTTGGACAGGTAGGTCAAATCGCCGGAGTCGATGCGGATGCCGCCGGAGGTGATGCCCAGCTCCCGGAACACCTTGATGGCGTTGGGGACGCCGGAGCGCAGCACGTTATAGGTGTCCACCAGCAGGGTGACGGCGGTGGGGTAGACCTGGCAGTAGGTTTTAAAGGCGGTGTATTCGTCGGGGAACATCTGCACCCAGGAATGGGCCATGGTGCCGGTGGCGGGGGTGCCGTACAGCTCGTCCGCCATGGCGCAGGCGGTGCCCCCCGCCCCGGCGATGTAGCTGGCGCGGGCGCCCAGGATGGCGCCGTCGGCACCCTGGGCCCGGCGGGAGCCGAACTCGGACACGGGGCGGCCCTCCGCCGCCCGGACGATCCGGTTGGACTTGGTGGCGATGAGGGATTGGTGGTTCAGGGCCAGCAGCAGGTAGGTTTCGATGAACTGGGCCTGGATGGCGGGGGCGCGCACGGTGAGGATGGGCTCCCGGGGGAAGATGGGGGTGCCCTCCGGGACGGCCCAGATGTCGCCGGTAAACCGGAAGTCCCGCAGGTACTCCAAAAATTCCGGGGCGAAGCAGCCCTTGCCCCGCAGGTATTCGAGATCCTCCTCTTCGAACCGGAGGTCCTGGATGTAATTGACCACCTGCTCCAGCCCCGCGGCGATGGCAAAGCCGCCGCCGTCGGGGACGTTGCGGAAAAATACGTCGAAGTAGCAGACCCGGTCCTTCAAGCCGGTCTGGAAATAGCCGTTGCCCATGGTGAGCTCGTAGAAATCGAACAGCATCGTGTAGTTGACGTCGTGCTTCATAATGGAGAACCCCCCTGTATTATGATCGGTCTCCATTATAAGCTGTCTTGACAGTAAAAGCAACCTTTATTTGGCGGGCATCCCCCGGGCCCGGCCGTCGCAGGGGGAAGCCCGCCGGAGATGCGGCGGGCTCTCCCGCGTGCCGGCCGCCGCGCTACCCCTTTGGCTTGGGCTTGAAGATCATGGCCACGAGCACGCCCAGGAAGATGGCGGCGGCGATGCCCCCGGCGGTGGAGGTGATCCCTCCGGTGAGCGCCCCCAGCAGGCCCCGTTCCGCCACGGCCTTTTTCACGCCTTTGGCCAGGCTGTAGCCGAAGCCGGTGAGGGGGACCGTAGCTCCCGCCCCGGCCCAGTCGGCCAGGGGGGCGTATACGCCCACCGCCCCCAGCACCACCCCGGACACCACGTAGGCCACCAGGATGCGGGCGGGGGTGAGCTTGGTCTTGTCGATTAGAATCTGGCCGATGATGCAGAACAGGCCGCCCACAACAAAGGCTTTCAAATAGTCCATCCGTCAGTTCCCTCCTTCCAGCGCCAGCGCGTGGCAGATGCCGGGGATGGATTCCCCCTGCATGGTAGCTGTGGGGGAGTGCAGCGCCCCTGTGGGACAGAACAGCACCCGCTTCCACCGCCCCGACAGCAGCCCCGGCAGCAGATAGCCGCACAGCACGGACGCCGAGCAGCCGCAGCCGGACGCCCCCGCGTGGACGTCCTGGGTATCCCGGTCGAACAGCAGCAGGCCGCAGTCGTTGTAATTGGACAGCTTCACCCCGTCCCGGTCAAACAGGTCGGTGACGATCTCGTGGCCCAGGCTGCCCAGGTCGCCGGTGACGATGAGGTCGTAGTAGTTGGGCTCCAGCCCGGTGTCCTCAAAATGGGCCTTGAGGGTCTCGTAGGCGGCGGGTGAAGAAGTCAAATTAGACCCATAATAATCAGCTTGCTTGGGGGGTAGCGTTGTTTTCCTCAAGAAGATCCAGCAAACGCTGGTATTCGTCCTGAAATTTGAACTCTATCGTAATTGTTCCACCTTCATGGACATAGATCATTTCAACCAGCTCAACGATCATTTCCCTTGTCAGTTCTGTGATATTACGATATTTCATAAAGTGTTTGATAAATTGGTTCTCAACGTCAGTTGTTTCCTTGTATTGCTTGATCTCCTCCTTGATGCCGGCGATGGAGCGCTCAATTTGTTCAAGCTGGCGTTCAAACTTCTCCTTCAAGGCAAGATACTCGGATTTGGAAATGATCCCGGACTTCCAATCAGGATAAAGGTCAATTTTGAATTGGGAGACCTTTGCGTGCTCCTGTTTTTTCATGTCCAGCATCGTTTCCAAACGAGAGGACTTTTTAGCTTTGACGTTGTTTCGCCTGAGCTCTTGCAGCACTTCATCCATAGATACCGCCAACTGGATTTGCGCCTGGATCGTGGCCAGCACTGCCTGGTACAGCTTTTCCTCCCGAATCGTGTGCTTCGTACAGGCCGCCTTGTCGCCTTTGCGGAAGGTCTGGCAAACATAGTAGTAATATTTTTTGTACGGCTGGACAGCGGATTTCTTTCCCATGGCTCTCAGGCAGTCAGCACAACGGATATAACCGCCGAAGATGCTGACATGGGACACGCCAGGGGCCGTCCGCGTGTCACGCATAAGGAGCTGCCGTACAGATTCAAATTGCTCTCGTGGGATAATGGCTTCGTGCGTATTTGGAACAATGATCCAGTCCTCCTCTGGGACGTTCGTGCATACCTGCACTTTGTAGCTTTTTATTTTCGTTTTGCTTTGAACCATATCCCCTGTATAAATACGGTTTTTCAAAATCCGTTTCACAGAAGAATCCGGCCACAGTCCGTCGCACAGCTCACCGGTAGGGTGCTTGTAGTTGAAACCCAGTTGTTTTTTGTACAATGTGGGGTTAGGGATTCCAAGCTGGTTTAGCTTTTTTGCAATGCCGATGATACTCATGCCACCCAAAAACCACTGGTATATGCTGCGGACGACTTCTGCCGCAACCGGGTCAATCACCAGACGGTGGTGGTCATCCGGATCTTTGAAGTAGCCATAGGATGCAAACGAACCTATAAACTCTCCTTTACTCCGCTTTCGGTCTAAAGATGCCCTGACCTTGTTGGAGATATCCCTGCAGTACTCATCGTTCATTACATTTTTGAATGAAACAAGAGCATTGTTAATGGACGCAGGATCTTTTATGCTGTCAATATGATCGACAACAGAAATAAAACGAATATTGAGCAGCGGGAATATCATTTCAAGGTACTGCCCTACCAGAATATAGTTTCTTCCCAACCGCGACAGGTCTTTCACTATGATGCAGTTAACAACACCGCTTTTGATGTCTGCCATCATGCGCTCAAAATCCGGACGCACAAAATTCGTGCCGCTCCAGCCATCATCCACATATTCGTCCACAAAGACAATATCGTCACTTTGTTCGATGTAGTCGTGGGTGATATCCTTTTGAGAGCCAATACTGTCGCTTTCCTCTTTGTCACCGTCCTCTCTTGATATCCGCAGGTACTCAGCTGCTTTCCACTGTACAGAAGGCGCAGAGGTGCCCTGCTTTCGTTTTAGAAATTCATCGTACCTGTTTCTGGGAGCCATATGATACCTCCAAAAAGAATAGGCTGTATGATATGGCTGCATTACACATTGCCATTATATCATACAGCCAGGGCAAATCAAATGGATTTCGATAACAAACGGCAAATCCTTTTCTGTAAAGTATCCCCATTCTCCCCAGAAAAAACCACATGAACCCCAATGTCCCCAACCCGAAACAGATAGGGATTGCCAGTAGCTTTCAAAAAGGTACTCATTCTCGTTTTATCATCACTGGCCGGAATAGAAACACCTGTGATATCGGGAAGGCTGTACTTGTCAAAGTGTTCAGACCGAAGCTGATTTTCAGCTTGGCTTTTATAGTTCAATATCAATACCTCCATGAAAATTCAGATTTCTAAGATAGATTACCCATAATTTCCTGCATATATTCTGAATACTGCCCCGGCCCACTTCCTGCGCTCTCGTTTTAGACCGCGTATTTTCAGGCCGCGCTGTGCGCTGATTATGCGGTGGGCGTGCAAAGGCACACTATCCGCCGCCCCTGTATGACTTCCGGGACAGGGTATGGGCTCGCGCCGTTTGTCAAGGTTCGGTCATTCACTGGGTTCTACTTAATAAATAAGGGTCTTGCCATAATTTTTTGCATCAGCAGGAAAATTTTTGGAAGTATTTCCGTTATACAATATATAGCGTGAAATGCTTGACAGATAGAAGATATTGTGGTAATATCCTTATGTAATTGATTCTATGTGCGTTTTCTCCCTTTGCGGGAGGGCAGGCTGGGCTTCATCAGCCTGGGGGCGAAGGGTTCGCATTGCACACGTTGCGGGATTCGCTGGCCCTGTTGGAAAAACAGCAGGGATGATCTGCGAGGCGTTTTCCGGGTTGTAAGTATCGTCAGCGGGAGAAGTCTGCCCATTTACGGCGGCATCCGCTGGCGATTTTGTTTTCAACATGGGGAAATACTCCCCGGCGCGTAAAGCGGGAATGACTGAACCACACCGGAAGGCGTGGGGAGCCGGCAATGCCGGTCGTCATTCCCGCTTTTTTGTTGCCCAAATGCCGGAAGGCTTTGAGGATATATCAAAAAGGAAAGGGGTTCGGACATGAAGTATCACGCAGTTTGGAAGCCCGGGGGCCGTTCACGCGGTGGGATGGGTTCCATGAAACCGGGGCGCAGGCAGCTCCAGGCGGTCAAACCCAGGGGGACCGTCCCCGGAAGGGAGGCGATCTACCTTGGCGGAACAAAAAGGAGCGATGCCTAACCCCGTGATCTCCACAGAGGGCCTGCCCCGTGAAGAATGGCTGGCCTACCGCCGCAAAGGGATTGGTGGCAGCGACGCGGCGGCGGTGCTGGGCATATCGCCCTTCCGCACCGGGGTGGATCTGTACTACGACAAGCTGGGCCAATCCGTGGAGGACGACGAGCAGAACTGGGTGGCCAAGGAGATGGGCGCACAGCTGGAAGACCTGGTGGCCCGCATCTTTGCCAAAAAGACAGGGCTGGCGGTCTGCCCCATGCCGGTCATGTTCCAGCACGCGGAGCATCCCTGGATGCTGGCCGATGTGGATCGGCTGGTGACCATGGCGGACGGAAAAACCGCCATTCTGGAGTGTAAGACCACCAACTACAACGCCAGGGATAAATGGGAGTATGACGGCAAACCCATCGTGCCCCAGTATTACGAGGCCCAGGGACGGCACTACATGGCGGTCATGAATCTGGACCGGGTGTATTACTGCTGCCTCTACGGCAACAGCGAGGATGATGTGATCATCCGCAGCATCGACCGTGACCCGGACTACGAGGCGGAGCTCATCGCCTTGGAGGAGAACTTCTGGATGAACCACGTCCAGGCCAAGACCCCGCCGCCCTACATTGAGGACAACGGCACATTGGTGCTGGAGAGCCTGCGACGCTGCATGGGGCCGTCCTACAAGGATCTGCCCCCGGCGTCGTTTACCGAAGCCCAGTGTGAGAACGTCCGCCGCTATGTGGAATTGCGGGAGCAACGGGGTACCCTGAACGCCAGCGCGAGAACGCTGGACAAGGAGATGGAACAGCTGAAAGCCAGGATCCTGGTGGATATGGGCGGCAGTTGGTCCGCCTCCTGTGACAGTGATAGCGGCAGCTATGCCGTCACCATGAAGCCCAGTCAGCGGGTCAGCATCTTAAAGGACGACCTGCTGCGGCTGAAGGACGCCCACCCGGACATCTTTGACCAGTACGCCACGGTGTCGGAGAGCCGGACATTCAACGTGAAATTCACCGCCGCAGAAGCGGCGGCGCAGGAGGTGGCGGCATCCGTCCAGGGTGGAACCGGCATAATCCACCTCATCCATCGTGCAGTCGGCGGTGTGGCAGCTTTTCAGCATGGCGTTCTGTACCATCAAGCGGGACAGCTCGCAGTCATGGAACCGGGTATGGGCCAGGGTGGCCTCGTACATATCCACATGGCTCAGGATGGACGAGTAAAACTCCGTATCATAGATGCGGCTGTACCCGAAGGAAATGCCGTCTATGCGGCATACGGCGAATTTGCAGCCATGCAGCTCCGAACCGCAGAAATCCACCTTGTCCGGCAGGCAGAAAAAGGTCACATGGTCAAAGCTGGCCTCCCGGAAGAAATTGGCCGGAAAGCCCTCCCTGGCAGCACGGTCATACAGCCTTTGGTCGATGACCTTCAGTTTGCGGCCATCGGAACCCTTCGCCCACTGAAATGCAAACGCTTTCCGGCTGGGGCGCTTGTGATAGGGCTTAGTCAGCAGTGCCTTCTGGCACAGGAACGCCCGAACGTCCTCCAAAATTGCCGGGAGCCGGGTGTCCCCGCACTTGTCCAGCTCCGCCAGCAGTTCATCCGCTGACCGGGCGGACCGGCCCTGCAAGATGTCATTGAGCTCTTGGATGGCCCGGGGACGTTCACCAGGGTCATAGCCACGGGGCGCGGACGCCTCCAGGCAGTCCGCAATGCGGCGGCTGAGTTCCAGCCCGCTTGGCACGGCTTTGTAGTCGGTCATGCTATCTTCCTCCTTATAAAATGAGCGCGGCAAAAGACCTGGATGGTCCTTTGCCGCGCTTTTCATGTGTCAGCCGTCCTGTTCAGGCGGCCATCGCCAGGGGAAAGCAGCCCGCCGCCGGCTCGGAGCTGGGTCCCGTCAGCAGGCGATACTGGGTGTTCAGCGTCTCAAAGCGCACCTCACCCATGCCATAGCTGTGGATGGACACCACCCGGGACGTGAGCGTGACCTGCCCCTGATGGAGGATGACGGCTTTCGCGCCCACGGCCAGTGGCCGCAGCAGGACGCCGTCCAGCGTTTTTGTGGTCTTTCCCTCAGTATTCATGGATATTGAGCCCTCTTTCTGTTTCAGTATGGGGAAGTTGAGGTAAGGCACCTTTTTCGCGCTGGTCTTCAGCTCCAGTTCGGACGTGACCCGGCCTGTGCAGTACAGTTGGGACATAACGCTCCTTTCCGCCTTTTCAGGCCATGATATGTATATGAAAAGAGCCAGAGGGCAGACTGATCCCCTTACAGGGGCCAGCCATCCACCGGCTCTTGCGAACAAACCCAGGAAACGCCTCGCAGAACATCCCTGCTGTTTTTCCAACAGGGCCAGCGAATCCTGCAACGTGTGCAATGCGAAACCCTTCGCTCCCAGGCCGCTGAGGCGGGCCTGCCCTCCCGCGGGGGAGGAAACGCACATAGAATCAATTACAAAGGGATTGTACCACAAGACATCGGTGGTGTCAATAGCAAAAATACAATATATTGATTGTCCGATGGTAATAGACACAAGAAATTGTGCCTGACGTGCCGCAGCACAGTGGGGAGACGGGGTAGCCAGCCTATCTCCTCTGATTCTCCTACGCCTCCACAAACAGCCCCACCGGGCACACGTCCTCATAACCGGGGGTAGAGATATACCAGCACCCGGGGCCTGTGATCTCCCAGGTTATCTCCAGCGTGATATCGTGCCAGCCGTCCGGGAACCGGGTCCGAAAACAGTCCCCGGCGTGGATGCCGTACCCATCCACCAGCAGACGGGGGTGGGGATCGTGGTCATTAGGGCTGGGGAGTTTGATCTGATGGTACCGTTTCTTCATGGGAACGCCTCCTTCAAGTTATGGGTTATGCCGTACACATAATAAATAGGGGGAGGGGACAATCATTTTTTGCGCCCCCTCCCAAAATTTTTACACCTGCTCAAAAATGATCTGCTTACGCAGGTACAGGTTAGCCACCGCCATGGTGATGGGTGTCCGCTGCTTTGCCTCCAGCATCTCAAAGGGAAGACTTTCGCTGGTGGTGTAGTCGTTGTCGATCAGGGCTTCCATCAGCTTTTCATCGGTGGACACGTCGGTGGCCCCAACCTCGGCGCACTTGATGAGCTCCGCGGTGGACAGCAATGCCTGCCGGGACAAAGCCAGCACCTGAGCCTCCCGCTCACTGGGCCTGTCCTTTCGGAACAGCTCCCTGGCCTTGGAGAAGGGCACTCCGTCCAGTAGCAGCTTGCCGAAAGCGGCCAGCTTCAGGGGAAGGCTCTCCGAGAGGGGAACCACATAGAGCCCGTCCAGCAGGTCATACAGCGCCTCAAAGTCGGTATCGCCCACGCCCCGGGCAATGAGGCCCCGCACCTCCAGGCGGTTCAGGCAGGTCTCCAGCGTCCGTCGGGCGGGGGGCAGATCCCCGGCCAGCTGGCTGTACTTCATTTCAATTTGTTCCAGGCGCAGGAACCGCCAGTTGAGAACGGTCCACACCGCCATCTCCTGGATGTCTACCATGTGCTCCTCCTGGTTCACCAGGACCACGGGATAGGTGCGCCCGCTGTCGTCGGTCTTGCGGCGGAAGTGGCCCACCGCGGTGTAAAATGTATTCTTCTTTTCGATGTTCATACACTCGCCTCCAAACCTTGATAGTATCTTTTACAGATGGGGCAAGCCTTTTTCAACACCGAAAGCAAAAAAATCCCGATCATCCTTGAGGGTGCATTCAGGATGATCGAGATTTTAACATCTAAAGGTACCCAGAACATGGAACGCAAAAGTCTTATTCGGCCCAGTTTTCAAGCTCTAACCCTGGTACACGTTCAAACTCCCGGACATTATTCGTCACCAGGATCATTTTTTCAGCTCTGGCATAGCCCGCGATCAGCATATCCAAGGGTCCAATCGGCGTTCCCTGGCTCTGTAAATAGGCCCGGATTTCCCCATATTCTGCCGCCGCAGTCGAACCAAATGGCAGAACGCTGAACGGGACTAAAAACCTGAGCAGGGCCTGCTCATTCTTAGCCGGATTTGAGCTGTGTTTCATGCCGTACTCCAATTCGGCCAGCGTGATCGATGAGATGCATACCCCGTTGTCAAGCTCCTCCCGGAGCCGCCGAAGCACCTTCTCTGGCTTGTTTTTCATGGCGTAGATGCAGATATTCGTGTCCAGCATATAGATCATAGTGTCTCCCGCTCCTTCTGAACGCCCTGATCCCGCCCATCTTCAAATACATCGCCTGTGAATCCGTCCAGTCCCTCCATGAAGGTCTGCCACAGGGCCTCCTTGGGCACCAAAAGGACAGCCGCTCCAAGCTGCTGCACGACCACCTCATCCACATCAAAGCGGAATTTCTTGGGTAGGCGCACAGCCTGGCTCCTTCCATTCTCAAATACCTTTGCGGTCTCCATCGTCAACACCTCCTAAATAATATATACCACGATATATATTATATGTCAACAGCCTGTCCTTTATTTTGGCACGGCAAAATCTTTTCTGATCTTCTGTGCCGCCCGGGAGATCCACGCCCCCACCTGGTTGGGCTTCGTGCCGTAGAGCCGGGCGATATCCGCCCCGGTCAGCCCCTTCACTTTCCACTCCAATGCCTCCACGCCCAGCCGGGCCACGCCGGTGTAGCGCTGTTTGCAGTCCGCCAGAAAATCCGCGACGTCCAACCGGCCAAGCAGTTCATCTACACCATCCGGGACAGACGGCTCCGGGCAGGGCGGGGGCCTGTCGTCTTCAGGGCCGGTGTCGTCCAGGGACACGGCGGGCAGGTTCCGCTGGCTGGCGTTGACAGCCTTGCAGTGGTTGAGCAGATGATTGCGGATCACCGTAGCAGCATAGGTGCTGAACTGGGCGGAGGTTCCATCGTAGGTTGCCGCCGCCTTGCAAAGCGCCGCGGCGCCCTCTTGGTAGAGATCGTCCCGGCCAAGGCCACAGACCCCCTCTTTCGCGTGGATGCATCGGGAGATCACCTTGTTGATTACCGCCAGGTTGGATTCCACCATGGCTTGCTGCTCTTGGCTGAGGACAAAATCAAATTTCATGATGTTCACTTCCTTTACTATGATGCCTTGTCCAGCGCGGGAAAGCAGTCATTACACAGACGGATGAGCTCCTCGCAGCGGAACAGGGAAAACCTGCCGATGTGGGCCTCCTGTTCTGGCAGGCCCAGCTTGGCCTGAAGCCAACGGTACGCTTGCTTCTTGCCCATCAGCCCGCTTTCCCACAGCCGGTTGAAGGCTTTATGGGCTTCGATGCGCTTGCACCGCAAAGCTCTGTCGGCCAGGGTGCCCATGGGCAGGCGGGTGTCCCTGTGGGCGGCCACGTAGGAATTACAGGCCGGAAATCGGGCGCAGACATAGTAGGGTGCCGCAGGATCTATAGCATTGGCACCGTATACAACGGATGCGGGACGCAGAAGCGCCCGGGAACCGCAGTAGGGGCATTTGATATTCACTCGTTTCATGGGGATCACTCCTTTTTTCTATTGGATGGGTTTCACCGATTTTGGGATGGTCCTGAAAATACTTCCTGTTTTATTACGCACCGCTCAAGGCACAAAATGGGCCGTCATTTCTGTAAAATTTCTGTGAACAGCAAAAAACCCGCCCTGGAGTGTCCTCCAGGGCGGGTAAAGCGGTGAATTTAAAATGCGGCAGGTATGTCTTGGCAGAGGATAGCGAACGGGTCTGCCTCCGACGATGGTATAGCCCAGAGCAGATATTGGGCGTACAGCGATTTGAAGGCATCCCCCGTGAGCTGGCCACAGCACTCGGCAGGGTCGATGGCCTGGCCTGTGACCTGCTGGAACTGTTCCACAGCCATCATGATGGGCCGACCGTCCCGGTCTGCGGATAGAAGGTAACCAGGGCCATCGGTGGAGATATGGACGCTGTTGCGCCAATTCCCTTGGCAGGCGGAGAGAAAGCTGTAGAGTTGTCTGATAGTCTGGCTAATAAGTCTCACCTCCAATGTTTCAGAATGGCTTTGAGAGACGTATATGAAAAACCAAAAGGCGTTCCCTCGGCCGATGCTTGCATTGCGGGCAGAAATCAGCTATAATGAAGGTGCTGGGAGGGTATGCTATGGCTGAGATGAAGTATACAGCAAAGGACAGTGTATTTTCGTTTATTTTCAAGCAGCCGGAAAATACCCGGCGGCTCTACCTGACCCTCCATCCAGAGGACACCGGGGTGACGGAGGCAGACTGCAAACTGGTTACGCTGGAGCACGTTTTGACCAATGGCGTCACCAACGACCTGGGCTTTCAGGTGCGGGACAAATTGATCCTCCTGGTGGAGGCGCAATCCAAATTTTCTGTAAACATCGCATTGCGGATGCTGCTTTACCTGGCTGCTACCTACAAGGAATATGTGGATGATCACAAGCTGGATCTCTATGGGGGCAAGCCCGTGCCCATCCCCCGCCCAGAGCTGTATATGATCTATGCTGGCGCACCCCGCCAGCTGCCGGAGATCCTGCGTCTGTCCGATATGTACGACGGCCCCGGCAGCGCCGAGATTGAGATCAAGGTCTTGCGGGACATGGGAGAAGGAAATATTGTAGACCAGTATATCCGTTTCTGTGAGATATCGGACACACAGCGGAAGCAGTACGGCTATACTAAGAAAGCAGTGGAGGAGACGCTGCGGATTTGCGGCGAGGAGAACATTTTGATGCCGTTCCTGGCATCACGGCAGAAGGAGGTGCGGGACATTATGGTGACCTTATTCGATCAGGAGCGCGTGGCGGAGATCCATGAGTATAATGTGGCGAAGGATGCCCGGCTGGAAGGTCAGCAGGAAGGAATTGAAAAAGGCATCCGTGCCATGGTACTCACCTTGAAGGAGTTTACAACGGACAAAGTGGCCATTGCCCAGAAACTGATGAAGCAGTTTGAGCTGCTGCCGCAGGCCGCCGAGGAAAAGGTGGAGTTGTACTGGAACTCGTGAGCGCGCATAACTGACACACGATGGAACGGGTGCCCCGCTGAGGGGCGCCCGTTTCTGCTATCCGGGCCCTATCAGCCAGAATGGCCCGCCCGCCCCGGCCCGGTGTCCGGCCTCGTTGAGGATGATGGACAGATCCCACGCCTTTTGGCTCCGGGAGGTGCTGGCTGGGTCGGCCACCAGGATCTTCCCGTCCTGCACACCCCGGAGGACGATGAAGTGGCCGGTGGTGGTGAAATGCCCCTTGCCCATAATTGCCACCACCAGTTTGCCCTGACTCAATGCGTCCAGAATACGCTGGGGCTCGCTGGCCTTGCACCCCTCCACGTTCAGGCCCCAGGCTTTGGCCGCATTGGGAATCAGGGAATGGTAGGAACCCTGCCCCTTGCACCAGCCGCCGTTTTCGTAGGCCCACTTTGCCATGGCGATGGGGTCTACGATCTCATCGGTCAGGGAGGACACCACGATGGCCATGGAGGTGGGGCCGCAGCCGTAGCCCCCGATGTTGTCCGTGCCGAAGGGCTGGTTGGCGTACCGCTGATCCAACTGGTTGAAATAGACCACCTCAGTTGCGCCGTCTGTAAAGCGCACATCGCCCAGGGAGGCGATGGTGCCGCCGGTGTACTCGGTGTGCTGGATGGAGCCGTCGCTCAGGAACAGGCTGAGGTTCTGGGCATAGTCCCCGGCCAGCGCTTTCTGATCGTCCGTCAGGTGGAAAACCTGGTCGGCAAAATAGGCTTCGCCGTTGTAAACTAGGGTGTAGACGTACCAGGTCTCCTGTTTGGTCTCCACCACGTCCGGGGTGTCCGGGTCGTCCGCCTCCACCGTCCGGGTCTCGCTGGCTCGGGTAAAGGAGTACAGATGGCCCTTTCCGTTTCGCAGGAGCTGCTTCAAGTTCTCCAGGGAGATTTCCTCCCAGCTCTGCTCCTTTGCGGCGCAGTATTGGCCGATGAAGGAGTTGGTGTTGCTGGACACGGTGAAGGGCTGGACGACCTCATAGTTGTCCCCTCCCGTAGTGGCAAAGTCCTGGGCGGCCCGGGCCTTGGCGTCCTCTACACCCTCGGCCAGTATCTCATCAATGGCTGCGGCGATGCTGTCCATTTGTGCGGTGATGGCATCGCCATCGTTGAGGACGGGCTGGCCGGGTGCGCCGCTGCTGGTCAGCCCGCCGAAGATCAGCCCCGGAAGCATGAGGACAAACAGCACGGGCAGAAGAAGCACAACGGCCACCGCCGCCAGCAGCTTTTTCCCGTGTTTCCCCGCTGCCAATGCCAGACCTGCCGCCGCTCCATAGGGCCCACCCACCGCCGCGCCTTTGGCTGCGGAGGCGATGGCTTTGCCGGTTTTAACAGCGCCGTGTACAGTATGGGCAGCGCTGGCGGCCTGCTCCAGGCCGCTTTTTTCATTGTCTTTCAAATCAGACACCTCGACTTTGGAAGAAATAAGTGATATGATGATGGCAGAAACGGGGGATCGGTATGGCACAGCTTTCCCAGCGGGAGCGCATGGCGCAGTATATCCAGGACAGGTATGCGGTAGAGCCGGAATATTTATGGGCACGGTATCCTAACTACGCCGTGTTCCGGCAGCCCGCCAGCCGGAAGTGGTTTGCCATCATCATGGACGTGGCCCGGAAAAGCCTGGATCTGGCCGGGGATGGCACCGCCGACGTGATGGACTTGAAATGCGGGCCAATGCTGGTGGGCTCTCTGCTGGCCCAGGATGGGTTCCGTCCGGCATACCACATGAGCAAAAGCTCTTGGATCTCCGTGCTGCTGGACGAAACCCTGCCGGATGAGGAAATCTACCCGCTAATAGAACTCAGCTATGACAGCGTGGCCCCGAAACGGAAAAGGGATTAGTGCCTGTCCTGTTCCTGCGGGGCGTTTTGCCGCTGCGCCGCCTCCAGCATGGCCAGCAGCTGGGCGGCCTCGGCGCAGTAGGTGGGCGGATAATACCTGGGCACACAGGTGCGCTCAATGAGGAACGCGGCACGGTCCAGGGCGGGGTATGTGGGCTCTATGGAAATCATCTCCTTGTAAAAGATGGCCGCCCCTGCTATAATGTAGGGCGGTGATCAAAATGATATTTACTTGCGATAACTGCGGTTTCATTTTCAGCCGCAGCGAGGAAACCGAACAATGTCCCGACTGCGGGAAATACGAGGTTCGCCCTGCCAATGAAGAAGAACAGAAAGAATTTGCCCAGCGCATGGCGGAGCTGAGCGAAAGTGAGCATTTGGAGAAGCCCCGCATCCCCGATTTTGAGGATACCGAGTTCTCCATGTTCAGCTCTTTTTCCTTCCGGGTGCCCGCCACAGCGCTGCGGATCGACAGCCGGATGATCGTAGACATCGCGGTGGAATACGGCGAAAATCCCGCAAACCGCAGCGAGCTGGTCGGGAATGTGTGGGCACGGCAGGAGGGCGGGCGTTCCGCCGCTTTCCTCATGTCCGTCCACCTGACCGCCAAAGAGGGCGAAGCGCCGCGGGAACAGGCGAACCGGGTGTTTGAAGCGCTGAGTGATAACGGGGAGTTCAACGCAAAGTTGGTTGACTTTATCCAAGGGTCATGTTGAGATCAAAAATATGGAATAACGGAGGATCGTGCCATGTATAAAAACATTCAAAAGCAGTCTGCTTTGAAGTTGAAAGACCTGGTGGACTACCAGGAGGGCCAGGTAGTCAGCAAGACGCTGGTGCAGAACGAGCTGGTCAGCATGACCATCTTTTCCTTTGATCAGGGCGAGGAGATCTCCACCCATGCGGCGGGCGGGGACGCCATGGTGACGGTACTGGAAGGCACGGGCCGCTTCACCGTGGGCGGCGAAGTGTTCCATCTGAACGAGGGCGAGACCCTGATCATGCCCAAGGACATCCCCCATGCCGTATACGGGGAGACTCGGTTCAAGATGCAGCTCGTTGTTTCCTTCTAAATACCGCTGAATGAGTCGGGGCAGCCCCTTTCGGAGCTGCCCCGCTGTTTGCATCAATACCCCGTCTGGGGCAGGGTGGGCACAGGCCCCAGCCTGCGCACGATGGTGAGCCAGGTGGCCTGGGCGGTCTGCCAGGTGCCCTGGTACTT
>CAJULZ010000018.1 GCA_910587205.1 uncultured Oscillospiraceae bacterium | reverse complement strand
TCATCCGCGCGCGGGCTGTGGTATGGTACAAAATGGCGTTATAGGTGCCGTCGTCCATCCCGAACATATGCCGGGCCAAAACCGCGCCGCTTTTGGCGTGGAGCAGCTTATCCGTGGCCCGCTCCAGTGGGGAGAGCCTGATCCCGTAATGGTCGCAGAGGTCCAAGTGCTCCTGGTGGCTGAGATATTTGGTGCAATCATGGAGGATGGCGGCCTGACGCATCCGGGTTTCGTCTGCCCCCCAACGGTGGGCCAGACGCGCCGCCTCCTCCTCAATGCCCCGGATATGAGCCAGCCGCTTGGCGTACACCATGGAGTAGGACACGCAGCGCAAATCCTCCAAACTGAGGCGCTTTAAATCCGCATTCGTTCCATATAGTTTTTCCCGTAAAATATAACCATACACCGTCTGGGGCAAATATTCCCGGCCGGTTCCCTCTGTCAACAGCCCCCGAAGCCGTGTAGACGAGATGTCCACCAAGTCCGGAATAGAGATCGTGGTGATCTTAGCATGGTAGATTTTGGTCAAATAATCCCGCTGGGGAACAAATATCTCCTCGCTGTCCGCCTCCGTCCGCCCAAAGGCACAGAGTCCAGCCAGTCTCAGAATTTTTTCAGGCTTGTGCCAATCCTGCACAGTGAGAAACATATCCGTCCCCATCAGGAGCCAGAGCTCGTCCCCGTTCCAGCGGCAGGTCGCCTCCTTCAGCGTATCGGCAGTGTAGCTTTTCCCCTCCCGGCGGACCTCCACGTCCCACACTTCGGCCACTTCGGGCAGAAGCAGCTGATCCGCGGCAATCCTGCACAGCTCCAGCCGCTGTTCTGCCGTGGGGCTGCCTGGGGGCAGTTTCTTATGGGGCGGGCAGCCCGCGGGGACAAATACCAGCTTGTCCAGTCCCAAAGCGGCCACAGCCGCCCTGGCCGCCGCCAGGTGTCCCAGATGGGGGGGATTAAAGCTGCCGCCGTAAATGCCGATTTTCAACGGGACCACCCTCTCAAAAAAGTTTTCGGGACTCCTATTTCACCAGCCTAATTCGTTTCTCCTTCGGCTTGCCGTGCGTCTCTCGATAGAGTACAAATTTTGTGCCGATCACCTGCACAACCTGGCTGCGAGTGGCCTCGGCCAGCGCCTCCGCCCCCTCCCGGGGGGATAAGGGGCTGTTCTCCAGCACCTTGCCTTTGATCAGCTCCCTGGCCTCCAAGGCGTCGTCCGCCTGCTTGATGAGGTTGGCGCCCACGCCGTCCTTGCCGATGTGGACGATGGTGTCAATGTCGTTGGCCAGCCCCCTGAGCTGGGCCCGCTGCTTGCCGGTCAGGTCCATGGGTCTTCCCTCCTGTTTGTCCGCTTGTCCTGGGCGCGCTCCTCCTGCGCCTCTTGTTCCCGCTTCTCCCGGAGCTTCTCCTTCCAGTACGCGTCATCGTCCTCCTGTGCCGCCCAGTAATCTTTGCCACCTCGTTTGGCAAACTTCTCCGGGTCCGCCCAGCTCTCCATATAGCCGCAGGTACAGCACAGATACTGTGTCACCGGAAGGTAATCCTCATAGTTGAGAAATAAGCCGCCCGCCATGCGCACCCTCGGGTCGCTCTTGATATTGAGATCCCCCCGCATCACGGCGATGTCCTGCCCGCCGCACTTGGGACAAGTCCCGGTCCTTTTCATCCTATGCCCTCCCTGTCCGGAATAACCGCGTCACTTCAAATATGCCTCTAACTTGGCCTGGAACGCCTCCAATGCCCTCCCCCGGTGGGAGATGGCGTTCTTCTCCTCCGCGCTGAGCTGGGCGAAGGTCTTTTTCAGCTTGGGCAGGAAGAACACCGGGTCGTAGCCAAACCCGCCCTCCCCCATTGGGGCGAAAGAGATGGTGCCGGGGCACTCTCCCCGGGCGGTGAGCACGTCCCCGTTGGGGAAGCAGCAGGTGATGACGGACACGAACTTGGCCGTCCGGGCCGCGCCCTTGGGCATATTGGACAGCAAAAGGCGATAGCGCCCCGCATCGTCCAGCCCTTCTCCGCCGTACCGGGCGGAGTACACGCCGGGCGCCCCATTCAGTGCGTCCACGCACAGACCGGAATCGTCCGCGATAGCGGGCTGACCGGATGCCTCCATCACCGCCCTGGCTTTGAGTAAGGAATTCTCCTCAAAGGTGGTCCCCGTCTCCTCCACGTCGATATCAATGCCCACGTCCGCCTGGAGGCACACCTCCACTCCCATGCCAGACAAGATCTCGTTCATTTCCTTCATCTTTTTTTGATTTTTGCTCGCCAATACCAGCTTCATTTTTCACAACTCCCATGGGTCTTTCTTCCCAAAATTTTTCTTTCGTTTTTCGTCTTTGGCTTGCGTGCGCCGGGTCTCCCACTGCTCCTGAGCGGCTTCGATTTTGTCTCCCGCTGCGGACAGTTTCCGTTCCACCATATCCAGTACCCCCTCCGCCTTTTCCGGCACAGGCAGGATGATCTGGCGGCAGTCAGGGCAGAAAAAGGACTTCGGCATTCGCATGGACCATCCGCTGCACAGCCGGACACTTTCCCAGTCCTCTATGCCATCCTCCACCCATTTAACTCCGTTGGGGATAATCCCTTCTTTCATTTTCTTCCCACAAAATGGGCAGTCCACAGCGTCCCCCCCTTTTCCTGGTTACAACAGCGCCTGGGTGAACTCCGCTGCATCAAAGGGTTGGAGGTCGTCCATGCCCTCGCCCACCCCGGCAAATTTCACGGGCACGCCCAGCTCCTTGGCGATGGCGATAACAATGCCCCCCTTGGCGCTTCCGTCCAGCTTCGTGAGGACGATACCCGTCACCCCCGCCGCCTTGGAAAACTCCTTGGCCTGGATCAGCCCGTTCTGCCCGGTGGTGGCGTCCAGTACCAGCAAGGTTTCGCGGCTGGAATTGGGGCACTCCCGGTCGATCACCCGGGAAATCTTGTTCAGCTCGTTCATGAGGTTGGCCTTGTTTTGCAGCCGCCCGGCGGTGTCCACCAGCACCACATCGGCCCGGCGAGCCTTAGCGGCAGACATGGCGTCGTACACCACTGCGGCGGGGTCGGCCCCCTCGTGCTGCTTGATGATGTCCACTCCGGCCCGTTCCGCCCAGATGGTGAGCTGCTCGGCGGCGGCGGCCCGGAAGGTATCCCCGGCGCACAATAGCACCTTCTTCCCCTCCCGCTTCCACCGGGCGGCCAGCTTGCCGATGGATGTGGTCTTGCCCACCCCGTTCACGCCGATGAACAGCACCACGGCAGGAGTGCTGGACAGGTCCACCGACAGGTCCCCGGCGGTGAGGTATTCCGCCAGGATGTCCCGCATACACTGGCGGGCCCCCTCGATGTCCTTGATCTTCTCCGCCTTGCAGCACCTTTTCAGCTCCTCCACCGCCTCCATGGTGGTCTCGGCGCCCAGATCGGCCATCACCAGGGACTCCTCCAGCTCCTCGTAGAAGTCGTCGTCCAACTGGGAGAAGCCGTTGAAAATCCCGATTTTTTTTATTTTATCAAAAAAGCCCATTGGAAATCTCCCTTTATTTTGTTAAATCTCTGGGTTCTTCGCCCCGCAGAGGGGGCACTTTGGGTCGTCCAGGTCGTGGATGTGGCCGCAGGCGGGGCAGGTCGTCTGGGCCATATGGCCCCCATCATCCCGGTAATCGTAATCCTCCTCAGACGGTCCGCTCCAGTAAAAATCCAGCTTGCGGCAATTGGGGCAGCTCCAAATCTCCACATTCAGCGCCCCGGCCAGCAGGTTAGGCCAGTCGCCCCAGAGAAAGCTGGTCTTCCCCAGCTGCATATGCTCCGTTTTGACGTACTCCATACCACGCCCGCAGTTGCCGCACCGCTTTTCTGCCGCTTCACTCATTTAATATTCAACTCTTTCTCTACATCATTTAAGTTGATCATCAGCATCCGGCTGACGCCCTTCTCCTGCATGGTGACGCCGTAGAGCACATCGGCCTCCTCCATGGTGCCACGGCGGTGGGTGATGACAATGAACTGGGTCTTATCGCTGATGCGCCGCAGGTACCGAGCGTACCGCACCACGTTGGACTCGTCCAGCGCCGCCTCGATCTCATCCATTACGCAGAACGGCGTCGGCCGCACCTTCAAAATGGCAAAGTACAGCGCGATGGCAATGAGAGCACGCTCCCCTCCGGATAGGGCGCTCATGTTCTGCACCGTCTTACCCGGAGGCTGCGCCTTGATCTCGATGCCGCAGTTGAGTACGTCCTCTGGGTCCTCCAGCTCCAGATTTGCCTTGCCACCGCCGAACAGGTCGGTAAACGCCGCCTTGAACCCCTCGTTGATGAGAGTAAACTGCTCCTGGAAAATTCCGGTCATCTCGCCGGTAATCTGGGCGATGATGTCCTCCAGCTCCTTTTTCGCCTTGGCCACATCGTCCCGCTGCCCAGTGAAGTAGGTATACCGCTCGTTTACCCTAATGAACTCCTCCACCGCATCCGGATTAATGCTTCCCAGGGCGGAGATGGACCGTTTCAGCTCCCCAATGCGGCGCTGGGCCTTTTGGACGGATTCCAGCTCTACTCGCTGGGCCTTGGCCGCCTCGTGGGACAGCTGATAGCCCTCCCACAGCTTATCCAACAGCTGGCTTTCTTCCATAGCCGCGGCGGCGGATTTCTGTTCCAAGGCAGACACCTCCCGCTCCATAGCCAGTAGCTCATTGTTTTTCTCCCTCGCCTGCCGGTCGGCCTGGTTGCGCTTACCCTCCAGGGCCAGTTTTTCATCATTCAGCCGTCGGATGGCGGCAGCGCCTTCCTGGCTGGCGGCTTTTAGTCCCTGTAACCGCTCCTCCTCTTCCTGGATGCGTCGGGTAAGGTAGTTGTTCTGCTGCTCAAACTCGCCGATCATGGCGGTACGGCTGGCAGTATCGCCGCTCAGGTCATCCCGGAGCCGTTCCAATTCGCCGATACTCTGGCAAAGGGCGGAATGCTCTCCCTCCAGCCCCGCCAGGCGGGCGCTGTACCCGGCGGATTCCCCGTTGAGCTCAGCCACCCTGTCCTGTAAGGCGGTGCGGCCCTGGGCCTTGGCCTCGCCCTCCGCCCGCAGGGCGGCAGCGGAGCCCTCCAGCGCCTCAATCCGAGCCTTGGCCTTGGCTGTGTTCTCCGTGTTTTCCTCCATGCGGCGGCGCACCTGCCCCCGCTCCCCAACCAGGGTCTGGCAGCGCAGCTCGATATCCGCCAGCTGCACCCGGGCGCTGTCTGTCCGCTCAGAATATTTCAGTACTGCGTCCTCCGCCTCCCGGAGCTGGGCCGAAGACGCATCCAGCTCATACTGCGCGGCAGTGACTTCCCGCTGCGCCTTCGCCAGCTCGTCCGCAGCGGTTTTCAAATCGGCCGCCACCCCGTCCTTCTGCCGGTTCAGCCGCTCCAGCTCGTTGGCTCTGGACAGGATGCCAGCCGACCGAGACACGGAACCACCGGTCATGGACCCGCCGGCATTGAGCACTTGGCCGTCCAGCGTGACGATGCGGAACCGGTGGCCAAACTTCCGGGCCATAGCCATTGCCCGGTCCAAATCCCGGGCAATCACCACCCGGCCCAGAAGGTTGGAAAAAATATTATCGTATTCGCGATTAAACGAGATCAGCGCATCCCCCATGCCCAGGAACCCATCCTCATTCTCCACGCCCTTGTCCTTAAAGTCGGAGGGACGGATGGTGTTCATGGGCAGGAACGTGGCGCGACCTCCATCCCGGCGCTTTAGGTAGCTGATGGCATTTTTGCCATCCTCGTCCCGCTCCACCACCAGGTTCTGCATGGCCCCGCCCAAGGCGGTCTCAATGGCCACGGCGTACTGGTCGGGAACGTGAAGCAGGCCCGCCACCGGGCCGCGTACCCCCCGCAGCCCGCCGCGCTCCGCTTCGCCCATCACCAGCTTGACCGCCTTGGAATAGCCCTCATACAACTTTTCCATCTCAGCGAGCATCTTGATCCGGGAATTCAAGTTGTTCTCGTCCATCTGGAGCCTGCGGTGCTTCTCCTGAACCTGATCCAGCTTCCGTTGACGGGACTGGAGCCGCATCTGGTAACCAGAGATCACATTTCGGGCCGCGTCCCGGTCCTCTGTGACCTTTTCCAGCTCCTTTTTGGTAGCCTCCAGCCCTTCCCTGGCCTGGGATGCCTTGTCCTCCTGTTCCTGAAGCTCCTGGCTCAGCTTTTCCTCCCGGTCATACAGCTCCTGGGCGGCGGCGGCCAGGGCCGACAGCAACTCCTTGGCCTCCCCAGCGGAAGCCGTTTCCAACCGTTCCCGCTCCTGGAGGCGTTCCAGCTCCTGGTTGAGAGTGCCCGCCGACCCCAGCACCTCCTGAAGGCTTTTTTCCAGCGCGGCGATCTGCCCATGACAGCCATTGATTTCCCGTTCAATCTCGTCCAGGCGGCCTTTCCTCTCCCCGATCTGGGCAGCAATGGAACCTGCACGCCCTTCCTGCTGCTCCAATTCCTGGCGGATACGCTGGGCGTTTTCACTGTTATTTTTGATATCGTTTTTCAATAGGGCAATGCCGTTCTCGCAGGCGTGAACATGTTCGTCCATACCGGACTGCTTCCCGCGGAGTTCCTCCGCCTGGATATCCTTGTCCCGCATCTGCTGGGCATACTCCCCGCTCTCGGCATATAGGCGCTCCACCTCCCCATGGGCTTCATCCCGCTGGCGGACCGCCGCCTCGCAGTCCGCGCGCAGCTTCACGCTGCTGGCCCGCAGCCGTTCCAGCTGTTCCAACCAGACGGAAATCTCCAACCCCTTCAGTTCGTCCCGAAACGCCAAGTATTTGCGGGTCTTTTCCGCCTGAGCCCGCAAAGGCTCCACCTGGAGCTCCAGCTCATCAATTTTGTCGTTGATACGCACCAGATTTTCATCGGTACGTTCCAGCTTGCGCTCCGCCTCCTCCTTGCGGTGGCGGAAGCGGGAGATACCCGCCGCCTCCTCAAACACCTCCCGGCGGTCCGCGCTCTTGACAGAGAGGATCTCGTCGATCCTGCCCTGGCCGATGATGGAATAACCCTCCCGGCCCAGGCCGGTATCCATAAACAGCTCATTAATGTCCCGCAGGCGGCAAGCCCGGCGGTTGATATAGTATTCGCTCTCCCCGGAACGGTAGTACCGGCGCGTCACCGCCACCTCCGTCTCCTCCACCTGGAAGATATGCTCGGTGTTGTCCAGTACCAAGGTGACTTCGGCAAAGCCCAGGCCCTTCCGCTTTTCGGTGCCGTTAAAAATCACGTCCTCCATTTTGCTGCCCCGGAGGGTGCGGGTGGACTGTTCCCCCATTACCCAGCGGATGGCATCGGCAATATTGGACTTGCCCGACCCATTGGGCCCTACCACCGCCGTGATGTCGGAGCCAAAGGCAAGCACCGTTTTATCGGGAAAAGATTTGAATCCTTGGATCTCCAGCGCCTTTAAATACAATACACGCACCTCATTATCCGCTGGCCGGCCCAGGTCCGGCCAAATTCTTCACATATGTCCATAGATAGATTATTTTATCACTATACGCCCCGCATTGCAACTATTTTCCCCTCTGCCCGCCCCTTGTTTTTCCACACCGGCGCAGGCCCGCATAAAAAGACAGACCGGGCCAGCGGCCCGGTCTGCGGCAGCCTCACTGGGCGCCGTTGAATTCGTCGTAAAACCTGTCGTGGATCACCTGCACCGCCCGGTCTGCATCGCTGATGTGGACCAGCACAGACACCTTGATCTCGCTGGTGGAGATCATATTGATGTTGATCCCCGCGTTGAACAATGCCTCGAACATCGCCGCGGCCACACCGGGGTTGTTAATCATCCCCGCCCCCACAATAGACACCTTCGCAATATTGTCGGACACATCAATATGATCAAACTGAATGCGCTCCCGGTTCTCCTCCAAAAGCTGCCGCGCCAGCTCCATGTCGCCCTTGGCTACAGTAAAGCTGATATCCTTAGTCTCACTGCGGCCGATGGATTGGAGGATGATATCCACATTTACGTTGTTTTTGGCCAACAGAGAGAAAATTTTAAACGCGATACCCGGAGTATCTTCCAGCCCAACCAGGGCCAGGCGGGCAACGTTTTTGTCCTTTGCAATGCCACTGATATGGGATTTTTCCATTGTCTTGACGACCTCCTTAACTTTCGTACCCGGCTTGCCGGAAAAGCTGGACAGCACTTCCAGGTTCACGCCGTACCGTTTTGCCATCTCCACCGAACGGTTATGGAGCACCTGTGCGCCCAGTGTAGCCAACTCCAACATCTCGTCATAGGTGATCTCATCCAATTTATGGGCCGTGGGCACCTGCCGGGGGTCGGCGGTATACACCCCATCCACATCGGTGAAAATCTGGCACAGGTCGGCATTCAGGGCCGCCGCAATGGCTACCGCCGACGTGTCCGACCCGCCGCGGCCCAGGGTAGTGATATCGTCGTACTTATTCAGGCCCTGGAAGCCGGTAACGATCACGATACGCCGCTTATCCAACTCAGCCCGGATGCGTTCGGCCTGCACCCGCTTGATGCGGGCGTTCCCATAGCCGGAATTGGTGCGGAACCCCGCCTGCCACCCGGTCAGGGACACCACCGGGAACCCCATGCCCTCAATCGCCATCGCACACAGCGCACAGGAGATCTGCTCCCCCGTGGACAGCAGCATGTCCATCTCCCGTTTGGAGGCGGCTGGGTTGACCTCTGCGGCCTTTTCGATCAGGTCGTCCGTCGTGTCCCCCTGCGCGGACAGCACCGCTACCACACGGTTCCCCTTTTGATAAGTATCGGTGATAATGCGGGCCACGTTGCGGAGCTTCTCAGCATCCGCCACCGAGGACCCGCCAAATTTCTGTACGATCAATGCCATAGTCTTGTTCATCCTCTCATGGAATTTCCATGTTGTTTGGGCGTCATCAGGCCGACGGCCTGACAACTTATCTTATGCCGCCGCCCAGAATCAGTCCAGCACCCGCAGGGCGCTGGACTGCTCCAGCCCCGCCAGATGCCGCTCCAGTTCTTCCTGGGTCAGCTCTCCCTCGGTGAGGCAGGCGCACTCGCCCCCACCGCTCTCCCGGCGGGCCAGCAGCTTGCACCCAGGCAGGGCGGCGCGTAGCGCTTCCGCAGTGGCCTTCGCCCGGACATACCACCGGCTGGCCAGGGCATCCATGCCACATACGGCGTCCTCCCCGCCCGGTTCCCAGCTCAGGGCCTTCCGGTGGCCCATATTCCGGGCCACGTCGATGACATCCGCCACCACCGCAGACGCAGTGGGCAGCTTGCCCGCGCCGCGCCCATAGAACATCACGTCTCCGATGGCGTCCCCTCGGACGGAGATCGCGTTGAACACGTCCTCCACCCCGGCCAGCGGACTGGACTGATCCACCAGGTGCGGCGCCACGTAGGCGCACACACGGCCATCCTCCCGGCGGATGGCCCTGCCCAGCAGTTTGATTTTCTTCCCGGCGCTCTCGGTATAGTCTACATCTGCCAGGGTAACGCCATCGATCCCCTGGGTGGGCACCTGTTCCGGGTAGATATGCCGGCCAAAGGCGATGGCGGCCAGGATACAGATCTTCCGGCAGGCGTCATGCCCCTCTACATCGGCGGAGGGGTCGCGCTCCGCGTAACCCTTCTCTTGGGCCTCCGCCAGCGCCGCCTCAAAGGTGAGCCCCGCCCGGATCATCCGGGTAAGGATATAATTGGTGGTACCGTTCAGGATCCCATAGATCTCGAGAATCTCATTTGCCGCGAGGCACTGGCTCAGGGGCCGGATAATAGGGATACCGCCCCCCACGCTGGCCTCAAAAAGGTAACACACGCCCTTCGACTTGGCCAGCTGGGTCAACTCATAGCCCTTCGTGGCAACCAGTTCCTTGTTGGAGGTCACTACGCTTTTCCCCGCTTCCAGCGCCCGGCGGGTAAAGTCCAGCGCCACCGTGGCCCCGCCGATGGTCTCTACCACAATATCTACTTCTGGGTCGTTTTCAACAACGGAAAAATCCTTCACAAACAGGTCTGCAAAGGGGCTATCCGGAAACTCCCGCACATCCAGGATGTATTTCAGCCGGATCAGCCCGTCTGCCTTTCGTTCGATACTGCCCTCATGGCCGGTGAGCACCTCGGCCACTCCCGAACCCACGGTGCCAAATCCTAAAACTGCCACATTTACCATAATGCCTGTCATCCCTTTTTAAATTCTTTTCAAACCACCGCGCCAGCAAGCACACTGCATGCCATGTCGCTGCGGCGGAGCGCCGCTTTGCACCCTCTCCATTAGCGGACCTAAACATCCTTTGGGCTCCCCTTCCCTCTCGGGAAACGGAATTACCCTGCCAGAACCTCGCACCGGATCACCTCAGGCCGGGTCCTCAATTCTGCGAGCAGCTCCTCCAGCCCAGCGGACAGCCCGCTGGTCTCCAGCCCCACCGTCACCGCCGCCGCACCACCGCCCGGGATAGCCTGATTGATGGTAATTACGTTCCCGCCTTGAGCCGCCAGCAGGTTCAGCACTGAGGACAGCGCCCCCGGCTCATTTCGCAGGAGGATCTGCACGGTGACAATCCCCCCATGGAGTAAATCCTGGAACGGCCGGATAGCATCTTTATATTTATAAAACGCGCTACGGCTAATCCCTGCACGGCGGGTGGCGGCATTCACCGTCCGCTCCTCCCCGGTTTCCAGCAGCCGCTTCGCTTCGGCCACCTTCCGGTAAATCTCCGGCAGCACGGCGGATTCCACAATAAAATAATTTGGGTTCTGCCCCTGCCCCACTCCATCCACACCCCTCGCCTATACGGTCGTCTGTCTTTGTGTTGTGGTCTATTGTAACACACCTGCGGACAGAACGCAATTGTGTCCTTCCCTGTTTTTTCGCCAAACCTTCCCCGGCCCAACGGCAATTCTTCGGCAGAAATGTCTCCTAAGAGTCTGTTTCATACCTCAAAGAATACCAGCAGACGGGGATTTCCCCCGTCATGCGAGGCGAGATTTGTCATAATCATTGCGCCCATTTTAAGAAATCACAATGAATTATGGCGAAAAACCCCGAAAAATGGTGTTTTGCAAGATGTTAAACAGGCTCTAAGGATTTTTGAATTTGAAAAAAGCCGCCTGCGGAAAATCCGCAGGCGGCCTATGCTATCGCCAGCCCCCCAGCCAATCGGGCCCTTCGTCCGCAGCGGGCACATAAGCCGGCTCGGTGGGTTCCGGGGTAGGCTCATAAAATGGGAACAAGGGATCGCCGGTAGGCTCCGGCGTGGGGTCGGTCCAGGGATCGGGGCTGCTGTCCGGCGGAATATCTGGACTGCCGGAGGCATCCGGATTATCCGAACTCCATGGGTCGTCCGAGGCCAACGGGTCATCCGACGGGATCGGCTCGCTGGTGTGGACGTGGCAGTACTTGCCTTCCTCACCCAGGGTATCGTAGAAGCTCAGCAAGGCATCGGAGTCCCCCACGTACGTCGACCCCACCTGCTCCCGCTGAAAGTCCACCACAAACAACGTCCTGACGCTCTCCTCCGGACAAAACTCCCCTGCCAAGTGATACCGACCGGATGGCTCGCCTTTGGCGTTGAAGATGATGCTGTCCGTACAGACCTGCACCGGCACATGGCACTGGCAGTATTCCTTGGGCCCATCGCCTTCCAGCAACCGGAAAGACTGCACACGGTTTCCCCGCACATCGTTCTCGCAGTCGGCGGTAGATAGCTTACCACAGTCTATGCATACGGAATAAGAGCTCAGGCTCCGGGGCACTTCAAACGCCCGGTTCTCCAGATTTTCGTGGACAATAGACATAACCTTCTGCCACAGAACAACCGATGGGTTATAGCCTGTCCGGTTGACCACCTCGTTAAAGTCCGGGTAGCCCGTCCATACCGCGGCGGTATAGTAAGAGGTATAGCCGCAGAACCACAGGTCGTACCAGTCATTGGTGGTGCCCGTTTTGCCCGCCACGGTTTGACCGGAGATACGGGCGTTATAGCCCGTACCGGTATTGACCGCATTGGTGAGCATGGAGTTGATATAATAGGCGGTATCGCTTTGGATTACAGGCTTCGACTCCGGGCGGTTGTCCACCAGCACCTTACCCTCGGCATCCCGGATCTCCAGCACGGTGGTAGCCTTGGAGAACACCCCGTTCCGGGGAAAGGTTGCGAACGCCGCCGCCATCTCATAGGTGGATACGCCCCGGGTCAGGCCGCCCATCGCTAAGGGGCTGCGGTCAATGTCTGACTGGACCTCGCCCCGTCGGTTCACCCGGTAGGCTTCCAGCGAGGTGAAGCCATACCGCTCGGTCATGAAATTGAAAGACTCCTGGGGCGTAACCTGATCCAGCACCCGCACAGCAACGGTATTCAGCGACTGGGTAATACCGTACAGTACGGTGGTCAGGCCACGGTAGGTAGGCGTGACGTTGATTGGCCACGGCCTGCCGTTAAGCTCCTGCGGGCTGTCGTCAATGACGGTAGCCGGGGTGATGAGCTTCATCTCCAGCGCTGGGGAATAGACAGACAAGGGCTTGATGGACGAGCCGGGTTGCCGCAAGGCATCCACCGAGGCGTTGAAGCCGCGGTTTAGCGTCTTTTCCATCGTATTCCCCAAAGCCACCACGTAGCCTGTGGAGTTGTCCACCACGGTGATGGCCGAGGCCAGCCGCTGCCCGGTGCGGGACGAGACCTGGTCCAAATTGGCGCGGTCATTATAGATGGCATCCACCGCCGCCTGGATATCCGGGTCATAGGGGACGTAGATCTTCAGCCCGCCGCTGAACACCCGGTTCGTGCACCATTTTTCGCTCAGCTTGGTCTCATCCATCAGCACTCGGATAGCCTCGTCGATTACCGCCTCCACATACCAGGAATAAAGGGGGGAGGGCTTCGCCGCTTTGTCCTGGTCTGCGCCGCCCTCTTCGCCGGTCTGAGCCTCCCACGCAAACGTGAGGGGCTGCGCCTTGGCAGCGTCCCGCTCCGCCTCGGTAATATACGCGCCATTGGGCGAAATCTCTGGGTTGGCCATCTCCCCCAGGATCAGCTCCTGCCGGGACTTGTTAAACTCCTTATTAGTCCACACCGAACCGTTGTCATAGGAATTTTCCGCTCCACAGGACCCGCACACCTCGTCCTTCGTCAGAGAGTACGGAAAATCACAGTCCGGATTGGTGCAGCGGTAGCGCAGCACCTCCACCAGCCCCTTGGGGGCGTACAGGGACGGATTATTGGTGATGCCAGCCAAACTGGCGCACTCCGCCAAGGTCAGGTCGGACACGTCCTTGCCGAAATAGTACTGGGACGCGGCCTGAACGCCGTGGCACCCGTTGCCCAGGTAAATGTAGTTCAGATAAATGGTGAGGATGTCCTCTTTTGTATAGTTCTTCTCCAGGTCCAGCGCGGTGAAAATCTCCCAGATCTTCCGGGTGACGGTGACGTCCTTTTTATTGGTGGCATTTTTGATCATCTGCTGGGTGATGGTGGAGCCACCCTGGATATTGCCCCCGGTGAACAAGCGGGACAGGCCCCGGGCCGTGCCGATCCAGTCCACCCCCTGGTGCTGCCAGAAGCGCTTGTCCTCAATGGCCACGATGGCGTGGATCAGGTCCTCAGGGAAGTCCTTGTACTCCACCAGCTCCCGGTTTTCGTTGCCCACCAGGGTCTGGAGCTCCCGCCACTGGCCGGTGGTTTTATCCGCATAATAGATGACTGAGTTCTCATTCATGCTGACGTCGGACAGATCCAAGTGGGCTGTGGGTATGACCGCCGTTTTCACATAGACGGCGGCATAACAGATCAGAAAGGAGCCGGTCACCGCGCCCACCAGCAGCAGCGTGCCGACGAGCTGGAAAAAACGGATGATGATGGTCAAAATAAGGGGGCGGCGCTTTTTGCGGCGCTTGGCCCGGGCGCGGGGCTCCTCCCGCCCGCCGCCGGGCTGCGGTTCTCGGCGGCCCATGCTGTGATTCTGGTTTATCTCTGACATAATTGAGATCCCTCCGATGTATTCAAGCCCCGCGGGACGCTGTTCCCACGGCGGCGCGTGTGCCTCTCTCTATCCGCCGCCCAAAAGGGCATGACAGACAATGGCATTATATCATAGTCCGTCCATTTTGTCCACCCTGGGCAGGATGCCCGATTTCGACAAGATCTTCCTGGCTTTTTTTGTGATCCCTCTTGCTTTTTTCCGCGATAGCCGTTACAATAGGGGCATAAGAAGAACCCCGATCCCTGGAAAGGAGGATATGTTAAGAATGAGTGAAGAATACGGGCCTGATTTTATTTCCGTCACTGACGACGAGGGCAATGAATTTGAATTGGAGCATCTGGGTACCCTTGAGTACAAGGGGAATGAGTATATGGCGTTCGTCCCCGCCGACATGGACGAGGACGACGAGGACTTCGGCCTGATCCTGCTCCGCGTCATAGAGCAGGACGGTGAGCAGCTCTTGGCCGACATCGACAACGAGCAAGAACTCAACGAGGTCTACGAGCAGTTTATGGCTGAGCTGTTCGAGGACGAAGAGGGCGAATAGCCCGCCGCCTACAACGGCTTCATCCCATTTATTTCCTTGCCTGTTCACGACGCGCGGCTTCGCTACAACTCTGGCAAAACCCGCCCCAGCTTCGCGGCGGTCGGGCTTTGCCCTCGTTGCGCTCCATCCGCGCTGCTCGTAACGGCTCGGACGCAATCACTTTTCCCCTGCCGGGTTCTAACTACGTGTCCGCTTTGTTAAAACCCACATTTCTGAAACGGGACGCCCCACTCGCGCTGTGGTTCGCAGGCCTCCCAGCCCTCTCCGGAGGCGTCTGGACGTTGGAAGCGGTAAAGCTGCGCGGAGGCGACCCACCTGCATTTTCGTGCAGGTTTTTAATGGGGTGGCACGGCCACGGCGGGGGTCTGTTTACAATCAGGCGGGAGGGCCGGGACCCTCCCGCCTTTTTGCACCTTGGCCCCACTCGCTGGTTTTCAGATATTTTTCAGGTATCGAATTTTTTCTTGCAACCTGTGCGGTCCCATGCTATAATATTTGCATTGTGCACATCGTCGATGTGCCTTTCTTCCGTCCCAGCACCCATCACTGAACACTGAGAGGATTGATATACCATGAGCGCATCCAGAGAGAAAAAGCAGCGTCAGGGCGCCGGCCCCTCCGATAAGTCCATCCAGGCCCAGCAGGACCAAGCCGTCCGCAAACGCAAAACCATTATCTATTCCGTGATTGGCGTAGTGGCCGCAGTTTTGGTGGCCGCGCTGCTCATTTGGAACTCCGGCTTCTTTCAGGCCAGGGCCACCGCCGCCACCATTGGCGGCACCACCCTCACCGCCGGGGAGCTGAGCTATTATTACTACGGCCTTCGCAACGAATACGCCTCTTACGCCTCCGTTTTCGGCTATTCCTTTGATTCCAGCATCCCCGAGAGCGAGCAGTACCGGGACGAGGCACAGGGCATTACCTGGAGGGACTTTTTCTTGGACAGCGCCCTGACCACCGCCCAGCAGTATATCTCCCTGGCCGACGAGGCACTGAACTCGGGTTACACCGCTGACGACGTGAAGACACAGCTAAACAGCACCATTGACTCCATGAAGTCCTCCGCCGCCTCTAACGGGTACAGCTATGCCGCCTATCTCCGGGCGATGTACGGCCCCTATATGACCCCCGCCATCTATGAGGAGCAGACTACCCGCTACCTGCTGGCCAGCCGGATTTTCAACGACAAGGGCACTGAGCTAACCAAGAGCTACGTCGATGCGGATCTGGAAAAGTTTTATTCCGAGCACGCCGACGCGTTGGACACCATAGAGTATTCCTACCTCTATTTCACCCCCGAGGCCGTGGAGACGAAGGACGCAGACGGCAACGACCTGGCTGAGGATGTCGTCAACCAGCGCAAGGAGGAGGCTCTGGCCGCCGCCAAGGCCACAGCTGAGGAAGCTTTGGCCGCGTATGAGGACGGCGAGGAGATCTCCCACCTCATCGAGCGCTTCGCCCCCTACAGCTCCAACGACCACGCTGCCGCCGTAGGCACCACCTCCATCAGCTCCATCTACCAGGAGAAGCTGCTCTCCTTGAAGGAGGACGAGGCCGCCATCGTAGAGAATTCCACCTCCGGCTATTACCTGGTGGTATTCCACAGCCGTTATTTGGCGGAGGACCCCACCAAGGACGTGCGCCACATCCTGGTTCGGGCGGAGAACGTGACGGAGGAACACGACGACCACAGCCATGACGAGGTCCCCACCGACGAGGCTTGGGCCGCCGCCAAGGAGAAGGCGGATTCCATCCTGGCCGAGTACGAGGCCGGCAGCAAAACTGAGGACGCCTTTGCCGCCCTGGCCAACCAGTATTCCGATGACGGCGGCTCCAATACTACCGGCGGTTTGTATGAGCGCATTGCCATCACCGACTCCTATGTCCCCGAGTTTATGGACTGGATTTTTGCCGATGGCCGCCAGGCAGGCGATACCGGCATCGTCCAGCACGCCGCCGGCGAGAACGACGGCAACAAGTATTGGGGCTACCACATCATGTACCTGGTGGGTGACAACGAGCCTGTCTGGAAGGGCACTGCCCGCGCCAACCTGGCCGATGCGGCCCGGGACGAGTGGATGCTGGCCCTGTCCGGGAATTATGAGGCCGCCCTCGCCGACGGCTCCAATTCCATCGGCTCCTGACCAGAGCCGCAACCGAGCAAACGCCGCAGGGGCCGGACAACTGTCCGGCCCCTGTTTTTGATAGGAGTGTGTATCAATGAATGAACAATTTGCCCGTACCCAAATGCTGCTGGGAGCCCCTGCCATGGAGCGGCTGGCGTGCAGCCATGTGGCCGTGCTGGGCCTGGGCGGGGTGGGCGGCTGGTGCGCCGAGACGCTTTGCCGCTCCGGTGTCGGCGAGCTCACTTTGGCCGACCAGGATACAGTTTCGATAAGCAACCTCAACCGGCAGGCCGCCGCTTTTCGCTCCACCGTGGACATGGAAAAAGCGCAGGCCACCGCCCTGCGCCTTGCTGACATCGCGCCATCCTGCATTCTCCATCCCCTCCGCTTCCGGTATGAGGCGGGCCGGCGGGAGGAATTTTTCCATACCCGGTACGATTACATTGTGGACGCCATCGACCTGGTGAGCTGCAAACTGGATCTAATCGAGACCGCCCACACCCGCCGCGTCCCCATCATCTCCGCCCTGGGCACCGGCAACAAACGGGACGCCCAGCAGCTGCGCATTGCCGACATCTCGGAGACCGAGGGCTGCCCCCTGGCCCGTGTGGTGCGCAAGGAGCTGCGAAAGCGGGGCATCCCTCATCACAAAGTGGTGTTCTCCCCAGAGCTGCCCCACTCCGCCGAGGATAGCGGCGAGGCTCCTCCCCCCGGGCGGCGGTCCATCCCCGCCAGCGCCATGTGGGTGCCCGCGGCGGCGGGCCTGCTGCTGGCCCAGGCGGTCATTCTCGACCTTGCAGGCGGGTCGGGAGGCGCTCCCACGCCCTGCCGATGACCCAAGCCCCCAGCAGACCGCACAGCGACCCGATGACCGCCCCCGCCAGTACGTCACTGGGAAAGTGAACTCCTACGTACAGCCGGGACAGGCCCATCATCGCCGCCATGCACACCGCCGTGATTTTCATCCACCTCTTTGACTCGGACATACACATCGCTATGGCAAACGCAAAGGCGGCGTTGGTGTGCCCCGACGGGAATGAGTTTGGGTCGTGTTCCGGCACCAGGTTGACAAAATTTCCGATCACCAGCCACGGCCTTGGCCGGGACACCAGCGGCTTAATGGTGAAGTTCACCACCACCAGCCCAATGAGCATGGCGCACAGCGCCGAAAGCCCCGCTTTACGGGTGGGCTTCCAGAACAGCATCACCAGCCCCAGCACAATGAACAGCATCCCCGTGTTCCCCAGCTGGGTGTAGAGCTTCATGAACGGGTCCAGCACAGCGCAGCGCACGTGCTCCGCAATCCACACCAGCGCCTGTTCGTCAAGCTGTTGAATCATCTCCGGCATTGTCCTTCCCCCCTACCAAATCTTGAACTTGACCGCGCCTTTTACGGGCGGTGATCCCGCTGTTACCGTCCGTCGTCTAACAGCCATACCTGTAACATCCTCATATTGGGGCCGAATTGGTTTCCAATAAGGCAGCCGGTAAAGGTGACGGAGGCCATGTCGCCCACCTTCAATTCGGACGGGCTGATCTCTTTCGCCACACAGGAATAGCAGGATACGCCCTTCATGGAAAACATGCCCGTAAAGCTCTCCCTGAAATTGATATCATTTTCCTTCCTGCCCTTGACGGTAAGGTAATCGTCATGGATCTCCGCAACCGTTGCGTAAAAAGTCCGGGAGCCATATCCCCGCAGCGCTTCCCAATCCTCAAACTTCTTGCAGGATGCCTGATACCCCAGAAAATAAGACAGCGTAGCAGCTGCAAGGAGAAGCAGCCCAATCCCCGCAGTAGGTGTTTTTTTCATATGGCCCCTTCCCAGCTTGACCCGGCGGCCCAAGCTATGTATAATGATGGTATCCGCACATCACATATTTGATTTTACCTTATCGTCTGCCCAAAGGCAAGCGTTTTTGGAGGGTTCCCCATGAAAGTCATCCATCTTATCAGCGGCGGCGACACCGGCGGGGCCAAAACCCACGTCCACTCCCTGCTTCAGGGCCTGAACCGGCATATCCAGGCGGACATGGTGTGCTTCACCGACGGCCCCTTCACCCAGGAGGCCCGGGAACTGGGCATCCGGGTAGACGTGATTGCCACCCGCAACCCCCTGGCTGCGTTAAAACCCCTCCGGGAAAAAATTGCCCGGGAGGGCTACGACATCATCCACTGCCACGGCGCCCGGGGAAACCTGATGGGGGCGCTGCTTAAGCGATCCACCGGCCTGCCGGTGGTAACGTCCGTCCACAGCGACCCCAGGCTGGACTACATGGGCCGCCCTCTGTCCGCCCTCACCTTCGGCACGCTCAACGCCTGGGCCCTGCGGCGCATCCCCTACCGCATCGGCGTGTCTGACGCCATGGCCGACCTGCTGGTCAGCCGGGGGTTTGACCCCCAGCAGACCTTCTCCATCTACAACGGCATTGACTTCACCCCCCGCGTCCCCAAGCTCTCCCGCCGGGAGTTTCTGGACAGCCTTGGGCTAACCTGGCCGGACGACGCGGTCATCGCCGGCATCGCCGCCCGTCTCAACCCGGTGAAGGACATGGGCACGCTCCTGCGGGGCTTTGCCGCCGCCCACCGGGAGCAGCCTCAGCTCCGGCTCATCATCGCCGGGGACGGTCAGGACGAGGCCGCGCTGAAGCAGTTGGCCGCCGAGTTGGGGGTGGCGGGCGAGGTGTGCTTTGCCGGCTGGCTCAGCGACACGGACAGCTTTTATAACGCCCTGGACATCAACACCCTCACCTCCCTGTCCGAAACCTTCCCCTACGCCCTCACCGAAGGGGCGCGGTTCGCCTTGCCCACTGTGGCCACCCAGGTAGGCGGCATTCCCTATTTAATCACGGATAACGTCACCGGCCTGCTGTTCCCAGCTAGGGACCACGAAGCCCTGGGCCGCCATCTGGCCGCCCTGGCCGCCGGCCCAGAGCTGCGCCGTCGCCTGGGGGCTCAGCTGCTGGAAAAGGGGCGCACAGAATTCTCCATTGAAAGCACTATCCGCCGCCAGCTGGACATCTACGAGGCCATCCTCCGCCGCCAGGCCCGCCGAGACCGGAAGCGGGATGGCGTGGTGCTGTGCGGCGCTTACGGTCAGAACAACGCCGGGGACGAAGCGGTGCTTACGGCGGTATTGGCCGAACTGCGTTCCATCGACCCGGACATGCCCCTGTGGGTCATGACCCGTAAGCCCAGACAGACCCGGCTGGCTTACCGCGCCGGCGCCGTCTACACCTTCAACTTCCCCGCTTTCTGCTTCCACATGGCGAAAGCCAAGCTGTATATCAACGGCGGCGGCTCCCTGATCCAGGACGTCACCAGCCACCGCTCCCTATGGTTCTACCTGTTTACCCTGGCCGCCGCCAAGCGGCTGGGCTGCAAGGTAATGATGTACGGTTGCGGCATCGGCCCCCTCCAGTCCCCCCGCAACCGCAAACAGGCCGGGAAAACCATTGACCGGAATGTAGACGTCATCACCTTGCGCGACCAGGCATCCCAGGAAGAATTGGCGTCCATTGGCGTGCGCCGGCCGCGCATCGTGCTGGCCGCCGACCCCGCCGTCACACTTCCCGCCGACCCGCCCCAGGCGGCGGAAGCCCTGCTGGAGCAAGCCGGGCTGCGCCCCCGCGAGGGGCAGCGGTATTTAGGCGTCACGGTCCGCCCCTGGCCGGGTTTCGAGGAAAAACTGCCTGCGTTCGCCGCCGCCATCGACTACGCCTATGAACGCTACGGCCTGCTCCCCGTTTTTATTTCCATCGAGTCCAAGCTCGACCATGCGGCCGCCGGGCAGGTAGTCAGCCGCCTCCAAAAGGCCCCTGCCGCCATCCTACCCGCCTGCAAGCGCTCCGAGTTGTCCATCGCCCTGTTCTCTCGGATGGATATTGCACTGTCCATGCGCCTGCACGCGCTGATTTTTGCCGCCGCCCGCGGCGTTCCCCTGGTGGGGGTGGTATACGACCCCAAGGTAAGCGCTTTCCTGGACAGCGTGGATCAAGATCTTTACATTCCCCTGGATCAGCTTGCCGCTCCCAGCTTGTGTGCTCTTCTGGATTCCGCCGCCCAACGCCGGCAGGACCGGGCCGCTTTAGAGGAAAAAACCGCCCGCCTGGTAGAGCTGGAGCGTGGCAACAGTACCTTGGCCGCCGAGCTGCTGGCCGACTGAATCGTCTAAACCTGGAGGTATCGCCCCATGAAGCAGATCCTATGCCTCTCCTACGCGCCCTGGCAGGCCCGGTCCAATCGCACCCAGCAGCTTTTGACCCGTCTTACCGACGCCCAGATCTTGTTTTTTGAGCCCGCGCCCCCCAAGGGCGCGCCCATGCCTGAGCAGGGCAGACGGGTCCGGGCCCACGTCACGGTCTACACACTGCCCTCCCCTCTGCCCAGCCCCCAGGAACATCCTCTGCTCCGGCGGCGGAAACTGGACAAGGCGGCAGATTTCATTCAGCAGACGATGAGCCGGCGGCAATTTCAGGAACCGGTACTGTGGTGCACCGCCCCTGTCCACGCCTGGTTTTTGGACAGGCTGGCCTACCGCGGAGCAGTCTACGACTGCCACCGGTTCTGGAATGAGACGTTTTTAGATCTGGAGAGCGACTTGGCCCGCCACGCAGAGGTGATTTTTGCCGCCTCCTCCGGCCTGATTCGCCGCCTGTCCCCCTACAGCGACAATATTGCCCTGCTGCCCAACGGGGTCAATCCCCTCTTGTTTACCCAGCAGGAGCACACCGTACCCGCAGCCATGCGAGACCTCCCCGGCCGGGCCATCCTGGGACGGGCGGGCAGCGTAACTGCCAAGGTCGATCTGGAACCCCTGCTCTACGCCGCCCGCCACCGGCCGGAGTGGACCTTTGTCCTGATGGGCCGGGTCACCAGGCAGGCGGTCCAGCAGCTTCGGGGACAGGACAATATCGTCCTCCTCGGGCCGGTAAACCCGCTGGATCTGCCCGACTATTTTTTCCGGTGCGACCTGTTGTTTGACCTATTTCGCCACGACCGGGCAGGCAGTGACGTGGTGCCCGCCGTCATCTATGAATATCTGGCCGCCGGGAAACCGGTGGTCACGGTGGCCGATCCCGAGGTGGAGGACACGCTGCCCCAGTTGATCCACACTGCCTACGACGGCGCGGGATTTGTGCGCGCCTGCCGGGAGGCGCTCTCCGACGCCCCCGCCTCCACTACCCGGCGGCAGGCCTTCGCGCAGCAATCCTCCTGGGCCGGCCGGGCTGCCCAGGTATCTTCCATCTTTCAGGGCACGGGTCTTTTCTGACATGCCTTTGACCGCTGCGTCATGATTTTAGCCATCACCTGTCGGCAGATTGTATAAGCCTACGAAAATCTTCCTGCCCCTTGATTTGTGCGCCCATTTTCGATAAAATAGGATTGAATTTTTTAAAATGAGGTGTCTGTAATGGAGCGTTCCGCACATCTCCGCCCCGAACTCTCTTTCTGCGGCACCATTGTGTCCAAATATTCCAACTAAGTCAAAACAGGCCCGCCGTGCCATGCGGCGGCCTGTTTGTTTTGTTTTTGAGGATAAGGAGGGCTTATTATGAAAAAAGTCGCCGTTATTATGGGCTCCGATTCCGACTGGCCGGTGGTCGAGGGAGCCTGCGCCCAGCTCCGGGAGTTCGGCCTTCCCTACGAGGCCCATATTTTGAGCGCCCACCGCACCCCCGCCGCTGCTGCGGACTTCGCCAAAAACGCCCGGAAAAGCGGCTTCGGCGTGCTCATCTGCGCGGCGGGCATGGCCGCCCACTTGGCGGGAGCCTTCGCGGGGAACTCCACCCTGCCCGTCATCGGCATACCCATGAAGGGCGGGGCCATGGACGGGCTGGACGCCCTGCTGGCCACTGTCCAGATGCCCAGCGGCATCCCCGTAGCCACTGTGGCCATTAACGGCGCCAAAAACGCCGCCGTGCTGGCCGCCCAGATCCTGGCGGTATCCGATGACGAACTGGCCGCCAAGCTGGACAGGGCGCGGGAGAAGATGGCCGTCCAAATTGCCGAGAAGGAGGCCAGGCTCCAGGCAGAGCTAGGCTGACTTCTGTGAGGCGTACCGTCCTTACGGGGGTGGGCTTGGGCGCGCTGTCCGCCCTCCGGCACTACTGCCTGACCTATGTATACCTTGCCGTTGTGGCCGTCAACAACGCCGCAGCAGCAGTTTTCGCGGCCGTCATGGCCTTGTTCTTCACCCGCGGCGGAACAGGGCGCCGCCTTGCCGCGTTTCTGATCTGGCTCCCGTCCGCGCTTCTCTTTTTGCAGCTCCTCCCCACCCCTGATTCCATGTACCGCTCCATCCACCGGGCAGAGACCTCCCTGAGCGGTGGCGGCGGCTTTGCTCTGATGGTTGAAGCGGCCTCTGCGTTTTTTGTATTTTCGTGTGCTTTCGGCACTTTCTGCGCCATTTTCCACCATAACAACTCTTGAGAAAGAAGGAACCATGATGAACAAGATCGAACAGCTCTACGAGGGCAAAGCCAAAAAGGTATTTTCCACCGAGGACCCCAATGTGGTCATCGTCTCTTACAAAGACGACGCCACTGCCTTTGACGGCCTGAAAAAAGGTACCATCACCGGCAAGGGAGCCATTAACAACCAAATGACCAACTTCCTCATGCGGCAGCTGGAGAAGGTGGGCGTGCCCACCCATTTCGTGGAGGAACTGTCCGAGCGGGAGACCGCTGTAAAGAAAGTAGACATCGTCCCTCTGGAGGTCATTGTACGCAACATTTCCGCCGGATCCTTCGCCAAGCGGTACGGCGTGGAGGAGGGCGTCGTCTTTGACGCGCCCACTGTGGAGTTCTCCTACAAGAACGACGACCTCCACGATCCCCTCATCAACGACCACCACGCCGTGGCGCTGAAGCTGGCCACCTGGGAGGAAATCGAGCTCATCAAGAAATACGCCTTCCAGGTCAACGACTTTCTCAAGGCGGAGCTGCTGGCCTGCGGCGTCACTCTGGTGGACTTCAAGCTGGAGTTCGGCAAGACCGCCGACGGAACCATCGTACTTGCGGACGAGATCAGCCCGGATACTTGCCGTTTCTGGGATTCCAAGACGGGCGAAAAGCTGGACAAGGACCGGTTCCGCCGGGATCTGGGCAACGTAGAAGGCGCTTACCAGGAGATGAGCCGCCGCCTGATGGGCAAGTAAGCCATGGATGTGGGCATCATCGGCGGACAGGACGGCCCCACCGCCATTCTTGTGGGGGGCGATCCAATTGGTTTTATTCTCATTCTGCTTTTGATCGTGGCGGCGGTTGGCGCGCTCATCTGGTTTTTCCGGCGCAGGCGTAAGAAATAAGGAGGCTCACACATGGGCGGTTTTTTTGGCGCGATCTCTCAGCACGACGTAACCCTTGACATTTTCTTCGGCGTGGATTACCACTCCCACCTGGGCACCCGCCGGGGCGGTATGATTATCTATGACGCGCAGGACGGCTTCCAGCGGCAGATCCACTCCATTGAGAACACCCCATTCCGCACCAAGTTTGAGAAGGATCTGGCGGAATTTCATGGCCACGCGGGGATCGGCTGCATCAGCGACACCGACCCACAGCCCCTGCTGGTGCGCTCCCATCTGGGCTTGTACGCCATCTCTACCGTGGGTATCATCAACAACGCCGAGGAGCTGGTGGAGGAATATTTCAACGGCGGCCGCCAGTTTATGGCTATGAGCTCCGGCAAGGTGAATTCCACCGAGCTCACCGCCGCCCTCATCAACCAGAAGGGCTCCCTCATTGAGGGCATCCGGCATGCCCAGGAGGTCATTGACGGCTCGTCCACCATCCTCATTCTCACCTCCGAGGGCATTGTAGCCGCCCGGGACCGGCTGGGCCGCCTGCCGGTCCTCATCGGCCAAAATAACGAGGGTTGCTGCGTGTCCTTTGAATCCTTCGCCTGCACCAAGCTGGGCTATGCCAACGCCTATGAGCTGGGCCCCGGCGAGATCGTCCGCGTCACCCCAGATGGGTGGGAAACCCTAGCCCCCGCCGGGGACAAAATGCGCATCTGCGCCTTTTTATGGACCTACTACGGCTATCCCAACTCCAACTACGAAGGGATGAACGTGGAGGTCATGCGCTGCCGCAACGGCGAGATTATGGCCCAGCGGGAGAAGGAGGCGGGCACCCTGCCCGACGTGGACTGGGTGGCGGGCGTACCCGATTCCGGCGTGCCCCACGCCATCGGTTACGCCAATCGCAGCGGCAAGCCCTTTGCCCGGCCCTTCGTGAAATATACCCCCACGTGGCCCCGCTCCTTCATGCCCGCCAGCCAGGACGTGCGCAACCAAGTAGCCAAAATGAAACAGATTCCTGTTCCCGAGCTGATCCAGGGCAAAAAGCTGCTTTTTGTGGATGATTCCATTGTTCGAGGCACCCAGCTCCGGGAAACGGTGGACTTCCTGTACGGCGCAGGGGCCAAAGAAGTACACATGCGTTCCGCCTGTCCCCCCATCATGTACGGCTGCAAATACCTCAATTTCTCCCGAAGCAACTCCTCTATGGAGTTACTGGCCCGGCGCATCGTCCAGGAGCTGGAGGGCGATGAGGGCCAGGCCCACCTGGAGGAGTATTCCGATTCCACCACCCAGCGGGGCCAGTGCCTGCTGAAATCCATCTGCGAGAAGCTGGGCTTCGATTCCCTGGGCTACCAGTCCCTGGACGGGCTGCTGGAGGCCATCGGCATTGAGAAGGATAAGATCTGCACCTACTGCTGGACCGGCAAAGAATAAGCAAAAAGGAGACAGACAACATGGTTGAGTCAAGATGCGGCATCCTGTGCGGCGAATGCATCTATCGTGAGCAGATGGGCTGCACCGGCTGTGTCAACATCGAAAAGCCCTTCTGGGGGGAAAGTTGCCCAGTAAAATCCTGTACCGAGGGCAAAAAGCACGTCCACTGCGGCCAGTGCGAGGCTTTCCCCTGCCAACTTTTGAATCAGTTCGCCTACGATGAACAGCAAGGCGACGGCGGCAAGCGCATCGAGCAGTGCAAACGTTGGAGGGGGTTGGAAGCATGAATAACTCCCATTCCGAATCCTACGCCGCCGCCGGCGTGGACATTGAAGCCGGGTACAAGGGCGTACAGCTCATGAAAAAGCACGTGGAGCGCACCATGATCCCCGGTGTGGTCAGCGGTATCGGCGGCTTCGGCGGACTGTTTTCCCCCGACGTATCCGACATGAAGGAGCCCATCCTGGTGTCCGGTACCGACGGCGTGGGTACCAAAATCCGCGTGGCCCAGCTCATGGGCAAGCACAATACCATCGGCATCGACTGCGTGGCCATGTGCGTCAACGACATCATCTGCTGCGGCGCCAAGCCCCTGTTTTTCCTGGACTACATCGCCATCGGCAAAAACGACCCGGAAAAGGTGGCGTCTATGGTGTCCGGCGTGGCGGAGGGCTGCGTTCAGGCGGGCTGCGCCCTCATCGGCGGGGAGACCGCCGAACACCCCGGCGTGATGAATCCCAACGATTATGACCTGGCTGGCTTCGCTGTGGGCATTGTGGATAAGGAGAAGATGATTGACCCCTCCATGGTAAAGCCGGGGGACGTGATCCTGGCCCTGCCCTCCAGCGGCCTGCATTCCAACGGCTTCTCCCTGGTGCGCAAAGTGTTCGACATCGAACGCGCCGACCTGTCCAAGCCCCTGGATGAGTTGGACGGCAGATCCCTGGGTGATGAGCTTCTCTCCCCCACCAAAATCTATGTCAAGCCCGTCCTGGCCGCCATGGAGGCTGCCCAGATCCACGGCGTCAGCCACATCACCGGCGGCGGGTTTTACGAAAACATCCCCCGCTGCCTGCCCGGCGGCCTGAGCGCCAAGATTGACAAGTCCTCCCTCCAGATCCCCCCTATCTTCTCCCTGCTTCAAAAGACAGGGGATATCCCCGAGCGGGATATGTTCAACACCTTCAACATGGGCACCGGCATGGTTCTCGTCGTAGACAAGGAGGACATGGTCAAGGCCATCACTGCGCTGGACGGCGCGGGCCAGCGCGCCCGCGTCATTGGTGAGGTGGTCCCCGGCGACGGGGGCGTGGAACTCCTATGAGCGCGGTCAAGCGCATCGCCGTGCTGGTATCCGGCGGCGGCACCAATTTGCAGGCCCTCATTGACGCCCAAAACCGGGGTGAACTGGTCAACGGAGAAATTGCCGCCGTCATCGCCTCCAAACCGGGGGCTTACGCCTTGGAACGGGCTGCGAAGGCGGGCATTCCCGGCTATGTGGTGGCCCGGAAGGATTACCCGAACAATCAGGCCATGACCACCGCCCTGGTGGACAAGCTGAAGCGTCTGGACATTGACCTGGTGGTGCTGGCCGGATTCATGGTCATTCTGACGGAGGCGATGGTAAAAGCCTACCCCAACGCTATTTTGAACGTTCACCCCGCCCTCATCCCCTCCTTCTGCGGGGAGGGGTACTATGGGCTCCATGTTCATGAAAAAGCCTTGGAATACGGGGTGAAGGTGTCCGGCGCCACCGTCCATTTCGTCAGCGAGGAGTGTGACGGTGGGCCCATTGTGCTGCAAAAGGCGGTAGAGGTGCGGGCAGACGACACCCCGGAAACCCTCCAGCGCCGGATCATGGAACAGGCGGAGTGGGTTATTCTGCCCCAGGCCGTGTCCCTGTTCTGCCAGGGCAGGCTACGGGCAGAGGGCCGCACCGTCCATATCCTGCCGTAATATCCCACAAAGGAGTGTTTGATATGACCAACATGACCGAGTATTTGCAGTCCAATCCCTACCCGGGCCGGGGCATTCTGCTGGGCCACTCCGCCGACAACAAGAGCGCCGTCATCGCCTACTTCATCATGGGCCGCAGCGAGAACAGCCGCAACCGGATCTTTGAGGAGACGGAGGACGGCATTCGCACGAAGGCCTTTGACGAAAGCAAAATGACCGACCCCTCCCTCATTATCTACCACCCCGTGCGGCGGATGGACAATGGCCTCACCATCGTCACCAACGGCGATCAGACCGACACCATCCGGGACAATATCCTGGCGGGCCACTGCTACCGCCACGCCCTGAACACCCGCACTTTCGAGCCCGACCCCCCCAACTACACCCCCCGTATTTCCGGCGTGGTGAAGCCCAACGGCTCCTATGACCTGTCCATCCTCAAGAGCCTGGACGGGGACCCTTCCTGCGCCTGCCGGTACTTTTATGAGTACGATGCCCCCAAGGCGGGGGTGGGCCACTTCCTCCACACCTATGAGCGCGACGGGAACCCCCTGCACTCCTTTGAGGGCGAGCCGCGGATGGTCTCCATCACCGCCCCCGATGCGGAGACCCTGGCCGGCGAGCTATGGCTGGCGCTGAACGATGACAATAAAGTGTCCCTGTTCGTGCGGTATATCGACCTGGCCACCGGGGAGGACGAGACGTCCATCATCAACAAGCACTGGTAAGGGGGCTTTATGTACTGGAAAGCGGTTCTCGCCACATTGGCTGCATGGTTCATAGGATTAGTTTTAGATGTAAATATCGACATACCCCAGTTATATGGATATGGTTTTCTCTGCTTTCGGGTACTTTTCCCCATTTTAGCCATGGGTATCTGCATTTTACACGCCATCAAACACAGTAAGGACAACAAAGGAGGAGATACCTGATATGACCGAACTGGAACTGAAATACGGCTGCAACCCCAATCAGAAGCCCGCCCGCATCTTCATGGAGGGCGGCGAGCTGCCCCTGGAGGTCCTGAACGGCAAACCGGGGTACATCAACTTCATGGACGCGCTGAACTCCTGGCAGCTGGTGAAAGCCCTCAAAAAAGCCACCGGCCTGCCCGCCGCCGCCTCCTTCAAGCACGTCTCCCCCGCCGGAGCTGCCCTAGGCCTGCCCCTGTCCGACGTGGAGCGGCACGTCTACTTCGCCCCTGAGGGCGAGCTGTCCCCCATCGCCTGCGCCTACATCCGCGCCCGGGGGGCGGACCGGCTGTGCTCCTTCGGCGACTGGGCGGCGCTGAGCGACACCTGCGACGCCGACACTGCCCGGTTCCTGGCCCTGGAGGTGTCCGACGGCGTCATCGCCCCGGGCTACACCGGCGAGGCGCTGGAAATTCTCAAAACCAAGCGCAAGGGCGGCTACAACGTGGTGA
>CAJULZ010000017.1 GCA_910587205.1 uncultured Oscillospiraceae bacterium | reverse complement strand
GACCACCGAGATCTACACTCTTTCCCTACACGACGCTCTTCCGATCTTTCTTCCCCATGGGGCCGGAGGTACTGGCCGGGGCCGCCCGGACACGGGCGGCCTCCGTCACGGCCTGCCGGGTCTTGGGCCGGATGGCCCCGGCCTGGGGTTTCTCCTTCAGCACAGCGGAGCGCCGGGGGCGCTCCTTGATTGATGGATTGATGGATGGATCACCAGCAGGGAGATTTTTAGTGGATGGGCCTGGGGTGGACGCAGGTTTGCCGTGGTGGGGGGAGGCTGGAGCCTCCCCCTGGAAGGGCCTGCCCTCCTTGGGGTGGGTAAGCTGCTCCCGCCGCTGGTCTACCGCCCGCTGGCGCATACGATCCCCCGGCGCGGGGACCTGGGGCATGGCGGGTGTGCCGGTCGGTCCATGGTGGGCCAGGGTATATGGAGGGGCAGGTGCCGGGTCCTTCCCTTGGGGGAGCATGTCTGCCCTGGGATGGGCAAGCTGCTCTTTCCTTTTCTTCACCGCCCGTTGGCACATACGATCCCCAGGCACGGAGGCTTGGGACGGTGTGGGCACGTCCTTCTGCCCATGGTGGGCCGGGGCGTCTGCCGGGGTATTTGCCCCATGGGTGTCAGAGGGTGGGGCCGATGTGTCCGGGGGCTGGCCCTGGGTGTCCGGCTGCTCCCGCCGCTCCTTGATTTTTCGGCGCTCTTTTTTGGCCTTGGACACAGCCATGGCAGCGCCGCGTTTGGCGTAGTGGCCCACGTCAGTGACAGCGGCCCCGGTGGTCTGCTCCACCTGCTCCACGGCCCCGGTGCTGCTGTCGGCGCTGGCGGAGCCGGTGGCGGTATTGGCGGCACTGGTGACGCCGGTGAAATCCTCATGGGGTATCTCGACACCGGAACTGCCGCCGCCCCGCTTCTGCTGGGCCAGCTCCTTTTTCAGCTTGGCCGTCATGACGCGCTTTGCCTTCTGCTGGGCCGCTCCGCCGCCCTTCTTTTTGCCTTTCCCTTTGACTTTATCCGTCTGATCCCGTTCTTTTATTTTGGGTATGATACTTCCCTCCTTAAAAAAGTAGTGGGGCGCGCCCATGGTGGACGCGCCCCGGATTTATGGGTTCTGCTTCTCTACCTGCGGCGTTTTGGCCGTGTCCTGGCATTTGCGGTGCGGGCCTTTTCGGGAGCCTCTGTCCAGGGCCGGTATTCCGGTTCCGGGGCACCCCGGACAATTTGCTTTCCCATATAAATACGCAAAGGGCGGCCAAAATCCGCTGTCGCGGTATGCTCCCGGACATTCACGGGGTTAAATTCCCCATCCAGATCACACTCGGTCGAGGTAACGACACGCCCTTCTGTTTCCATCAGTACACTGCGTATTTTTTTGAACAGCCAGAGCCGTTCGCTAATGGGGGCGTCCGCACGGCAATAGAGCTGGGGGCAGTACGCAAATTGGGTTGACATTTCTTTGAGCCGGAAACCATACGTTATCATGGTTTTGCATTGGCGCTCCCGCATACGCTCAATGTGCTTGACGTAGCCTACCGCAGCGCCATAGCCTTTTGACAAAAACAGCATACCGACTTCATGGCGTTCTTCATGAGACATTGGGATAACCTTTTTCGGCTGCCCAACAAGCCCTTTGCTGGCTTGAAAACTCTCCGGGGCCCAGCGGTAGCCGCTGATGGCATATTGAAATCTTTGCTTTTTCATGGATGGGCGCTCCTTTGTGAAATATCCGGGTCAAGCACCTCTTTGATCCCGGCCATGATATAGTCCGCACAGGGCAGCGCAATCGAATTTCCGAGCGCCCGGTATCGCTGGCCGCTGCTGATTTCCTCCCCTTCTGCTCCATACCGGGTCCACCCGTCAGGCAGGCCCATGAGCCGCTCACTTTCCAATTCCGTGGGAAACCGCACACAGCCGCCCGCCGGATCGTCCTCATACCAGAACGCGAAGGGATAGACCGTCCCCGCTAAAAGAGTGGGAAAAGGGTCTGTAGCAAATCCGAAGCTGTCCCGGAACTGGACATGGTATCGGTCATTGGCCGCCCCCCGCATACGAAAGAGCTGAAAGGGTCGGACGATGGGTACACGCCCCCCTGTTTCAATAACAGGGCCTCGATCATGGCCGGAGGTGGGCACCCCGCCTTTTCCGCCAGCCGGAGAAACTTGGAGCATTGGGCGGGGCTTAAACAGTATTTGGTGAGCACGCCGCCCTCCAAAATCGGCCACGACAAAAATTCGCTGCCGACGGGCCAGCCTGGGTCTTGCCCAATACTGGGCGTCCAGCAGCCTCCAGGCCAGATCGGGGCCTCGCCCTCGCACCATTCCGGCGTTTGCCCATCCTCCAGAGGGAGGAATTGGAATGTCGGCGTCTGTGAACGCTCCGAGCACCGCCGCATAATCCAGCCGGTCGTTTGATGAAAGGCTTCCCATGACGTTCTCCCAAACAGTGATAACTGGAAACAGTCCGTCAGTTGCATCCCTCATTTCTTTGATAATTCTGATTGCGTGAAAAAACAGGCTTGATTTTACCCCGGCCAGCCCGGTACGGTTCCCTATTTGAGATAGGTTTTGACAGGGAGAGCCAAAGGTAAGCACATGGACGGCGGGGATGTTCCCGCCGTCCAGTTTGGTGATGTCCCCCAAATGCTCCATGTCCGGGAAATGCCGCCGGGTGATGGAAATGGGAGCCTTTTCAATCTCGCTGGCCCACAGCGGCACGATCCCATGGCGGCGGGCCGCCAGCGGGAACACACCGATGCCGTCAAAGAGCGAGCCTAATGTGATCCGCCCCATGTCGATTTGCGTCTCATGGTGAGATTTCATTTTCACCGGGCGTTGTGGACATGAGCCGATAGAGCTCGGTGTCCCTGGGGATGGTGTTGGAGAAGGGCACCAGGGAGCCGCCGATCCGCAAGAGCCCGTGGCCCGCCTCGGCGTTGGTGATGTAGCCCATCTGCGTGTCGGAAATGTGCAGCAGCTTTGCCAGCTCCGCCCGGTCGGTGGCCGCCTGGTTGAATAGAAGAAGAAATTCGGAGTTTGCCAGCATGAGCCGGGCCGTCTCGGATTTCAAACATTCCTCAATGTTCTGTGTTGCCGCCGTCATGGGCGCGGCGTACTTTCTGAACCGCTTCCATGCCCGGTAAAGGAACTCCCCAGAGTAGTGGTATTTGAAGTACAAATACACCTCGTCCAGAAATACCCATGTGTACTTGCCCCGCTTGCGGTTCTCCATAACGCGGTTCTGGATGGCCTCCAGCGTCACCACCAGGGCGGTGGGCCGAAGCTGCTCCCCCATCTCATACAGGTCCAACACCACGATCCGGCTGTCCATGTTCACGTTGCCGGGATGGGCGAACACGTTCAAGCTGCCCTCAGTGATCAACTCGGCGGCCAGGGCGATTTCCCGGGCCTCCGGGTCCACCTGTCGCATGACTTCATTCCTCCAGTCGGTCAGGAGGGGCATGGGGGCTTTGCCCCGGCTGTTGAAATAGTTCTGGTACACGTTGGCGGTGCAGCGGTCAATGATGGATTTATGGCTGCCGGACAGACGGCCCACCCCCATCTGCTGCTCCAAAATGCTGGTGATGATTTCGGACTTCATGGCGATGGGGTTTTCCCCGTCCCCGTAGTCCGCCGTCACTTCCAGGGGGTTGATGTGATGCCTGCTGTTGGGCGAGATTTCAATAACTTCCCCGCCCAGGGCGCGGGCCAGGGGCCCGTACTCTCGTTCGGCGTCGATGATGATAATATCGTCCGGGGTGGCGAGGGCCACGTTCTGGATCGTGGACTTCATCGCCATGGACTTACCGGAACCGGACACGCCCAAATAGAAAGCATGAGGGGAAATCAGCCGCTTGCGGTCACAGATCAACAGGTTCTTGGATATGGCGTTGATGCCGTAGGACAGCCCGCCGGGGTCCTGTATCTCCTGGACGCGGAAGGGCATGAGGACGGCGGTGCTCTCGGTGGTCAGGGTGCGCAGGGCCTTCACCCGGCGCAGGCCGTAGGGCAGGACGGTGTTCAAGCCGTCCTCCTGCTGGTAGCGCAGGACAGAGAACTGGCACAGGTGCTCCCGCCCAATGGACAGAAGGGCATCGGTGTCCGCGTCAAGCTGTTCCAGGCTGTCCGCGATATGCACCAGCGTTACCACGGCAAACATCATGCGCTGGTCGCGCTCGGTGAGGTCGGACAAAAATTCCTTGGCCTCCCCCCGGAGCTGTTCCAGGTCATAGGGGACAGTGGCGGTGAAGTTGTTCTTATCGTTCTGGCGCTGCTGCCAGCGGGTGATGTCCGTCTCAATGCCCATGATCCGGCCCTGTATCTCTTTCACCGCCTCGTCGGTGGGGATGGGCAGGATGTCAATGGACAGCATAAGGCTGCGGGGGAAGTCGGACAGGGCGGAGATCATGTCGTCCTTGATGTAGCTGGCGTAGTCCTTCAAAAACAGGACGCGGCCCACTTTGCCGCCCATCTCAAAGTGTCCGGCCCGGAAACGCATACCGTCCGGGCAGATCAGGTCTTTGAAGTCCAGACCACGCCGGATGGCGGCGGTCTGGTCGAAGGTAAAATACTGTTCCTCGCCGGGGCGGAAAAAGTCGTGGAGGATGCGGAGCCGGTCATGGTTGGACACGGGCCGGGCCCCGGATTCCAGCCGCCCGAAGCTCTTGGACAGGGTGGCGTCCACCCGCCGGAAATAGGCGCGGGTTTCCTCGATCTTCCGCTGGGGGATGGACAGGGTGATATACTTCTCCTGGACAAGATTATTGCTCTCCGCCGCCCGCTGGGTGAGGATGGCGTTGGCCTCCCGGCGGTACTTGTCCAGGCCGTCCCCCCTCTCCTTCATGAGCATGGTGCGCTGGAAGTCCACGGGGTTGAGGCGGCGGTTGATGATGGTGACTTTGGCGGCGGCGTCGGTGGGCAGGCTGTTGAGCACCCCGCCGTAGGACAGGAAGATCCCGCGCTGGTCATCCTCGGACGCGGCGGCGTAGTTCACGTCGGTGAAGCGCCACGTTCGGCTGTGCTTGCGGCCCACCAGCCAGATACCGTCCTCATAGATGCACTTGATGGGGATAGACTGCTGGACGCTCCGGGGGATGGTAAACTTGTCCTGTTCGCTCTTGTTGGCGGCGATAAGGGACTTAATCAAAGTCGTCACGCCCCTTTCGGTTCAGCATATTGTAGTAGAAGTTTTCGGAGACGAAGCGCCGTTCCCCGGCGCACAATATCTCCGACTTGATGAAGGCCCACAGGAATTGTTCCAGGGTCAGGCCGTTGTAGCTGAAAAAGCCCGCCACGGCCACGGGCGCGGCGGCAAGGATGCAAACCCAGCTTGCCGTTTCCTTCCCGGCCACGCTGCCCAGCAGCAGATAAACGGCCACGGCGATTCCCACGGCAAACAGGGCACAGAAAAATTGCCGGGTGGACAGGCCGAAGAAAATGCTCTCCTTGTGCTGGCGGACTTCTTTGGGAATTTTGATTTCGATATTCAATCACCTCAAATTCATAATTTTTCGTTCATGTTGCGATCCAGTTAATGGTACTCTCCACCTCATTCCCCCACACGTCCCAGCCGGAGGCCGGACGGCGGGCGAACAGCTCCACGCGGGGCACGTCCCCCATCAAAGCCTCAATGCGGCGGCGGGCTTCCTCCGGCTTCCGGCTGTGCTCCTGGACGTGGGAGATAATAACTTGGTGGATGTTCCGGGCCTGCCGCTTGGGGTGGCCCTTGGTAGCCAGCAGGCAGATTTCCGCGTTGGCCCTCGTCCAGTGGCCCGGCCCCCAAAAGATGGTGTCGGACTTCCGGCTGAGCTTGATCCACACAAAGGCAGCGGTGACAAAGCGAAACCCCCATGCCTCCATCACCCCCCACGCCTCATGGAGCATGGGCATGGTGATCCAGAGGAACAGGGCGCAATCCTCGGCGGCCAGCTCGGACACGGGCAGGGCTTTGATTTCCTCAATGGGCATGGTGGGATAGTGCCGGTCTGCGGAGTGCCATGTGCCGTACTTCCAGGGCGGGTCGGCGTAAATGATGTTATATTTTCCTATAGACCCAGCATCTCCTTCACCACCCGATCCGCGCCCTTCACCAGCCCGGTCAGGATCAGCATATTGAAAATAAGCTGTCCGATGTACTGCCACGCCATGGTGACAGCGGGCAGACTGGCGTCCGCCGCCGGGGTGCTGCTGGACAGGAACGCGGAGTAGATCAGGCAGGCCAGCACGATCACGGCACCCTCCATGCACACGCCGATGTAGCTTCTGAGGAACGCTTTGCCGCTGGCGGCGGTGGCCTCCCCTGCGAAGGACGCCAGGGGGAGCGGGGCCAGGGCGGTGAACATATAGAGCCGGAAAAAGCGCCCGTATACCGTCAGCAGAAGAATGAACGACATGACGGTGATAAACAGGCTGCCCAACAGGGACACAAGCCACAAAGGTATGCTTTCCAACAGGCCCAGCCCCTCAATGGCGGTGACGATCTCGCTGGGCAATGTGGCTGCCGTGGACACCGAGCCGCCCATGCTGCCCATGACGGTGGCGATCACGCCGCCGCATACGCTGAAAATGGCGGTCATGATCTCCATGCAGCTCCCCACGGCCACCTTTGCCAGAATGAAGCGGATGAAGTGCCGCAAAGCAAATTCCGGGCGCTGGAAGTCCCGGAAGCTGGCGGCGCTCTGGAACACGCCCATGGCGAAGAACAGCACCAGCAGGCCGTAGCCGACGCCCACCATGGCGCTGTGTATGCTGGAAATGACCGTCCAGATGTCCCCGCCTTTGAAGTTCTGCGGGGTCTGCGTCAGCAGCGTCCATATCTCGGAGAGCTTGCCGTTCCAGTCCGTCAGCGCGTTTTCCAGGATATTGACGATCCAGTTATCACTAATGGTTTTTCACCCCCATCGTCGGGGCGAAATCCATTCCGCTCCGTTTCCGCCTAACGGCGAAAACTGCGCTGCATTTCTTTGCCCCTCCTCTCCCACTCAAAACCGCTTCGCTGGGTTTTGAGTGGGGCCCCTTAGAAAATGGCGTCTCATGGTGAGACGCCATTCCCTTTTTTGTTCCGGCCCGGCTCATACCGCGCCGATAGCGGACAAAATCTCCTTGGCGAAAGCGATGATCAGCCCACCGAACACACACAGCATACCCTGGCTGCGCTGGCTGGCGTCGTGCGACTGGATGGACATACCGAGCTGGACGATGCCCCAGCCCAGGATGATCACGCCGATGGCCTTGATGCAGGAGAAGATAAAATCACTCAAATTATTCACGATGGACAGGGGATCGCCGCCCCCGGACGCGGCGAAGGCCGGAACGGTGAGGGCAGCGCACAGGGCCACGGCCAGGGCGCTGGTAAAGTAGAGACGGCGGGCGCGGCGGGTCTGGCGCTGGGTGAGGGTGTCGGGCTTGATGTTCTTCTTATTCATGTCGATTCTTCCTTTCATTCGATGATTTCGATGTCGTCCAGGGATGTAAAGGTAAAGTCCAGGTCGCCAGCGTCATATAGGCACCGGCTGTTGTGGACATAGGGGGCGGCCCCGCCGTCCCCTGTGAACTTGATGTTCGGATGCCGTTCCAGGTCGTACTTAGCGTCGATCACCGGGGCCTCGCCCCGGATCAGGACAATGGACAGGCGGTTATCCAGCATACGCACTTCATCGGGGGTCAAGAGCTCGCGGCCCGCTTGCTGGAAATTCTGGCTGTAGGAGCCGTTGCGTCCCTTGCTCTGGCTGCTGGTGCGGGTTTCGATGGTTTCCTTCCCCAGCAGCTTGGAAACATATTCGTGGGTCGATTGCTCATTTCCGCCCAAATAGATGAAGCTGTCCGCGTTGCCGATGATGCCCTCCCAGTCATCTTTGAAAAGGGCCTTCAACTGGGAGATGTTCTGTAGTATAATGGTGGCCATGATGTTCCGGGAGCGCATGGTGGCTTGGAGCCGGGCATAGCCGTCCGGGAGGGCCACGTTTGCAAACTCGTCAAACATGAGCCGGACCGGGACAGGCAGGCCGCCCCCGTGTACCTTGTCCGCCTGATAGTAGAGCTCCTGGAACGCTTGCGTATACAACATACCAACCAGGAAATTCAGCGAGGCGTCGTTGCTGTCCGGGATGATGCAGAACACCGCTTGCTTCCGCTCCCCCAGCTTGTCCAGTTCCATGGTATCGGTGGACGTGATGCGCTGTACCTCCGGCAAGGTGAAGGGAGCCAGACGGACGGACGCGGTGATCAAAATGCTCATGGCTGTCTCGCTGGGTGCCTGCTTGAAAACCTTGTATTGGCGCAGGGCGATATGGTTCGGGTTTTCTTCCTCCAGCGCCTCAAAGAGCAGATCAAGGGGCGATTGGTAGTCCCCGTCCCCCTCCTTGGCGGCCCCATATTCCAGCATGGTCAACATCATTTCCATGGTCTGTTCCTCTGGCGGGGCCTCATGGAGCAGATAGAGCATAAGGGCGGAGTCCAGGGCGATTTCGGATTTCTCCCAAAACGGGTCATTGGAGTGGGCCCCTTTCGGCGTGGTGTTGCGGATGAAATTGGCGATCAGCTTCAGCACGTCGGCGTCGTTGCGGATGTAGTGGAAGGGGTTGTAGCAATCGCTGTGCTCCGGGTCCACCAGATCAATGACGCGGATCACATAGCCCTCTTTCAAGAGCAGCGAAACGGCGGCGCGGGCCAGCTCCCCCTTTGGGTCAGTGGCGATGTAGGAGGCGTTGGCCTCATAAATATTGGGCTTCACCACATAGCGGGTCTTGCCCGAGCCGGAACCGCCCACCACGATCTGTAACAGGTTCCGAAGGTGCTGCCGCCCGTTCAGGCTCATGTGAAGGTGCTGGGAAAGGATCACGTTGTTGTTCATATCCTTATCCCGGTATTTGCGGTCAAGCTGGTACACGTTCCCCCAATGGGCCGAGCCGTGTTCTTCCCCTGGGCGGCGGTTCTGCTTGCCCGTGGTATACATGGTGACGGCAAAGCCATAGGCTACCAGTGCCCCGGCCATGAATTTGAGGGTATGGGGCGTCCAGCCGATGGCAAAGGGGTGTTCCATGGCGGCGGCGAAGCTGCCCATGAGCTGGAATAGGTTCATGCCGTCCTCATAGGCATAGGCCAGCATTGCCCCCAGCCACAGAACAGGCAGGGCAAGAAACACCCATTGTAAATAGCCGTTGTCAGGCTGCTTTTTCATGGTATTCGCCTCCTTAATGCGGGCGGGAATGGCGTCTCACCATGAGACGCCATTCCACACCCGAAGATTTGTGTCCCAGCCCGCCTAATGCTTATGGGTCGGATGTGCTTTCGGCTTCTGTGTAATGCCTTTGATCTTTGTCAGATTCAGCCCCCAGTCCTGCGGACGGACTTCCTGGAGGGTCCCGCCCCACATCACGACTTTGCCGGGGCGGGGACGATAGCCGGGACAGGGCACCAGCTCAAAGACACAGTATTTCATGCCCTTCCCCGCCCCTTTGGGGGCAAAGGCAAATCCATGTGTCTCCGTTTCATCAATGATGCGATAGGCAGGGTCCTTGCCCCCGTCACTGAGGTCAAAAAAGTGCTTGGGATAGAACTCCATGTCCCGGATGTAGTCCAACGGCTCATACTTTGTGCCGTTCTGCTCCATGCGCTCGGCAAATTCACAGATATGATAGGTCCAGTTCCCAACCTGTGTATGGCACTCGTCGATGAAGCGGCACACGCGGTCAAGCTGTTCTCCGTCAGAACGTGTGAGCCGGATGCGTCCTCCGTCCGGGAGATGGAACAGCGTTTTGTAGTCGCTGTTGATAAACCGGATATAGTTTTTGTCAGGCATGGTTCCTCCTGTTCAAAAAAGCGATTCGCGTCTCATGGTGAGATTTGATTCTTAGTACCCAGTCTTGGGCAGGGTCGGCACCACGGGCTTGCCATACACGTTCGTCACCCAGCGGGTCACGGCCTGCTGCCAGATTCCGTTATAGGTGCCGCCCACATCGGCCACGTTGACAAAGCTGCTCCCAGGGGCAAGCCCGGTCAGGGCGGTGCAGTAGACCATGGGGGCCTCCACCTGGCTAAAGCCGCCAGGGGCCTGCCCGAACACGAACATGATTTCTGTGACACGCTGATTGGACGCCAGCCCCAGGGCCGTGGGGGACGCGGCCAGGGTGTAGTTCTTGCTGGTGCTGAGGTTGTCGGCCAGCGTGAGATAGTCCCCGGTGTTGTTCACCTTATAGACAATCTTATAGTTGCCGGGGAAGTTGTAGGTGCCCGTCACGATCTTGTCCAGCTTCACGGCGGCGGGCAGCGTGTCCCTCCAATAAAAACTCTGGAGCGTCACGTTGCTGGTGTTGCCGATATGGGAGAACACATAGCGGACGGGCTGGCCGGACACGACTTCATTCGGCCCAGTCTTTTCAATGGAAACGCCCGTGGACACGCTCTTATTGGTAATTTCCAGCTTTACGATCTGGCCGGAGTATTCCAGCACGGCGGTGAAGGTGTCCGTAGTCGCGCCGTAGTTGGCCGGAGCCTTTGTCTCTTTGATGGTGTAGCGGCCCAGGGGGAGCGCCTTGGAGGAGGCCAGACCGTTCTTGTCAGATACGATGGTGTCCACCAAATTCCCGTTGCGCTCGTTGTAGATTTCAAAGGTGGCCCCGGCCAGCGGCGTTCCGGCGGGGAGGCCGTTGGTGGAATTGTAGTCGGCGGACTTCTTCACGATTTGGATTTGCCCCCGCATGGCGGTATTGGGCCATGTGATAGTGGAGCAGCCGCCGTACTGGACGTAAAACGTCTTGGGCTGGGTGTCCAAAATATAGCCGTCCGCACATTCAATCTCGCGGATGGTATACTTGCCGTCCGCCAGCTCCTTGTCGATGTAAACGTACCCCTCGTTGTCGCTCTGGTAGGTGCCGATGGGATTGCCCTTGGCGTCACTGACAAGGAAGGTCACGCCAAAAATCCCCTCGCCCGTCAGGCTGTCCACCTTATGAATCAGGGCGGAACCGCTCTGGCGGTTGGTGATCTCCAGGGTGGCCGTCTGGCCGTCCTTCACCTCAATCTGGTGGGGGGTATCGTCCAGGCGGTAGCCCTCGGCGGCCTTCCGTTCCACAACCTGATACCAGCCCTTCTCGGCCTGGGGCAGACTGATCACGCCGTTGGCGTCGGTGGTGTAGGTGCCGATGATTTCCCCGTTCAGCTTGCGGATTTCAAACTGTACGCCCTTAATCCGCGCCCCGGTTTCCTCGTCCTTCTTGATGATGGTGAGGCCGCCGATTTTGGTGTTATACACGGTAATGGTCTGCGTGTCGGAGGGGTTCACCTTGACGGTCTGCGTCCTGGTGCCCTCGTCCATGACATATCCGGGCAAAGTCTTGGTTTCGGTAATCACCAGCGTACCAGACACGCCGGAAATGCGGATTTCGCCGTTGCCGTCCGTCTTATACAGGCCCTTGCTGGACAGGTGGCCGTTGTCATCGTCCAGGTAGCTCCCGTCCGAATAAGTGATCTGGAACTCCACCCCGGCCAACGGCTCATTGGTTTGCTTGTCCAGCTTGCGGATCACGATGCACCCCTGCTTCTGGTTGTAGAAACGGAGGGTCTGGGCCTCGCCCGTTTTGATTTTGATGGATTTCGGGGTGGTGTCCAGCACATAGCCCTCCAGCGTCCTGATTTCCTTGGCGGTAATGGTGGTGCCGGGTTCCAGCCCCTCGATCACGATGCGGCCATTCTCGTCAGTGATGTACTCGCCGTTGGCGCTGCCCATCAGGGCGCCGCTGCTGTCCGTCACCAGGAAGGTCACGCCTTTCAGCGGCGTGGTGGTCCCTGTGATGTACTTCTCAATCACAAGAGTGGTCTTGGGGTCGTTCTCGAAGGTCAGGTCGTTGCCGCCGGAACTGGTGCCGGGGGTGGTCGTGGTGCTGCCGCCCGGAGTGGTCACAGTGCCGGTGCCGCTGGTGGTGGTTCCAGTCAGGGTGTTGGCCCCGTTGCGGACGATGATGGTCTGCGGGGTGGTGTTCAGCACATAGCCGCTGGGGACACGGGTTTCCACAACAACGACGGTGCTGTTGGGCACAAGGCCGCTGACGGTGGCGGTGCCGTCCTTCCCGGTGGTGCAGGTCGCCAGCACGTTCCCGTTGCCGTCCTTTACTGCAAAGGTGGTGTTGGGCACGGGCTTCCCGGTTACAGCGTCCAGTTTCGTGATGGTGAGGGAGCACATCGGCTCATTCAAAAATGTGAGCGTCTGCGTGTCCAGGGGGTTGACGGTGACGGTCTGCGTCTGCGTGGAGGCGTCGATCACATAGCCGGGGGCCGCCTTTACCTCCTTTGCCACAACGGTTCCCACGATGCCGGAAATGCGGATTTCTCCCTTATCGTCGGTGGTGTAGAGGCCGTTGCTGGACAGGTGGCCGTTGTCGTTGTCCACATAGCCGCCATTGGCATAGGTGAGCTGGAACTGAGCGCCGGGGATCAGAGCGCCGGACACGGAATCTTTCTTCTGGATCACCAAAGTTCCGGCCCTTTTGTTCCAAAAAGTCAAGGATTGGACTTGGCCTCCCTTGATCAAAATTTCCTGGGGGGTGCCGTCCAAAACATAGCCCTCCACGGTTTTGATCTCGCGCACGTTGACGGTGGTGCCGGGTTCGATGCCCTCCAGCACGATCTCCCCGGCCTTGTCGGTGTAATAGATTCCCGCGTCCGGGCCGACCGCGCCGCCGTTGCCGTCAATGACTTTGAACGCCACGCCGGACAGCGGCTCATTCTCGGTGCCCTCGATGTACTTGCGAATGATCAAGGTGGTCCCAGGCTCGTTGTCAAAAATCAAGCTGTTGGCAACACCGGATCGAACCACGATATTTTTCGGGGTTTCGTCCAGGATATAGCCCTTGGGGGCCTTGCTCTCGGACACAACAACGGTGGAATTGGGGGCCAGCCCGGTGACGGTCACGGTGCCGTCCGTCCCGGTGGTGTAAAGGCCGTTGTTGGGGCCGATCACTTTGCCGGAGCTGTCCCGGACCAGGAAGGTCGCGCCCTTCAAGGGCTTCTTGGTCACAGCGTCCCGCTTCAAAATAGTGAGGGTGCACAGGGGATCGTCGTAAAAACGAAGGGTCTGCGTGTCCCCGGCGTTGACCACAACAGTCTGCGGGGTGGGGTCCTTCCGGTAGTTGTCCGGCGCTTGGTCCTCGGACACGATGTAGGTGCCGGGGAGCAGCTTGGACAGCACGATCTGGCCGTTCACATCGGTGGTGTAGAGGCCATTGGAGGAAGTCAAGCCCTCATTATCGGGGGTGAGTTCGCCGTTGGCGCTCATGATTTTGAACCGAGCGCCGGACAAGGGCTGCTTAGTGACAGAATCGTACTTTTCGACCACGAGGCCGCCTTTGCGGGTATTTTTGATGATGACAGTTTGGGTGTCCCCGCCCTGGCCGATCACCACATTGGTGGAAGGGGTGTCAATGACATACCCGCCGTCCGGGGCCTTGATTTCGTTAATCACATAAGCGCCGGGGGCAAGATTGGAAATGCGGATTTCGCCCTGGCTGTCGGTGGTAAAGATGCCGTTGGATGTCAGTGTGCTGGTGCCGATCACGCCGTCCAGCCCCACTTCACAGCCCGCCGCCGTGGTGATGCGGAACTCGGCACCGGGCAAAACGTCATTGGTCTGACTGTCCCTTTTCTGGATGATCAATTTCCCGGTGGGCTGGTTCTTGAACGTCAGGCTGACGGTGCGGCCCTCCTTGATTTGGATGGTTTGGCTCTGCGTGTCCAGGATAAAACCAGAGGGGGCGCGTACCTCGGTGACAACCACGCTCTTTCCCGGTTTCAGCCCCTCAATTCTGATTTCTCCGTTCTCGTCTGTGCGGTAAATGCCGTTGCTGTCCCCAATCAGGGTGCCGTCCGCATAGGCGATTTTGAACTCGGCGTTCTGGAGGGTAACGGAAGGGTTGGTGGCGCATACCTTCCGAATCAGAAGGCTGCCGTCCGGGGAATTGTCAAAGCGGACGGTCACAACGCTCTGTTCCCCGTTGTCGGCCAGATAGACCGTCTCGGAAGAATTGATGATCGAATAGCCGTCCGCGGGGTCTACTTCCTCAATCACATAGGCCCCAGGCTCCAGCCCGGTCCACATGGCGATACCATTCGCCCCCGTCACCTTCTGGCCGATCACGGTGCCCCCGGTTCCGCTGGTTCCAGCCAGATAGCGAAGCTGGAAGGTACATCCGGGCAGGGCCTCATGGGTCACGCTGTCGTACTTCTCGACCACGATGGCGTTTTTCGGAACGTTCTCAAATTGGACGGTGCGCGTCTCTCCCGCCACCAGATAGATGTCCTGGGTGTCGGGCTGCTTGATGGTGTAGCCGGGGGCGGGTTCCAGCTCGCGGATTCGATACCAGCCCGTGTCGATGTGCTCCAACACGATCTCGCCGCTGGCGTTGGTGTAGTGGATGCCCAGGTCGTTCAGCTCCCCGGTGATGGTATCATCGCTCCCCCGCCAGATTTGAAATTTCACATTGGCGATGGGGCTGTGGGTGATGCTGTCCACCTTCAGCACCTTCAGCGTGGGCTTCTCAATGTTGGTCAGCTCAATGGTGGTTGTGTGGTTTTCCTCCAACTGCACCACATGAACGGTATCGTCATGGACATAGTTCGGGGCCGGAGTTACCTCCCAAACCTTGTAAGCGCCGGGGCGCAGGTTCTCCCAAAAGATGGTGCCGTCCGCCCCGGTCTGGCGCTGGTCGGTAAAACCGCCGTCCACTTCCTCAATTTTGAAGGTGACGCCGGGGATCGGTTTGTTGGTCTGGCGATCCAGCTTCAACAGGCGGAGGCCGGGCAGGGTGCTGTTGACAAAATCAACCACGATGTCCTTGTCTTTCTCGCTGTCGATCCAGACGGTCTTTCGGTTGTTCGTGTCTAAGATATAGGGTTTGGGTACGTCCGTCTCGGTGATCTCATAGCACCCGCTGGGCATACTCTCCAACACAGCCTTGCCGTCCGCGCCCGTCACCACGTCGTTTTCATAGCCCAGGTTCACGCCCTCAATGTGGAAAGAGGTGCTGGGGATGGGTTCACCACTCTCGGCGTCCCGCTTCTGGATGGTGAGGGTGCGCAGGCGGTGGTTCTCTTTCGTGACGGTGATCGTCTGCTCCCCCTGGAGGTCCTCGGCGGTGACGTGGACGCCCACCGGGGAACTGTCGCAGTCATAGCCCAGGGGCGCGTCCACCTCCCGGAACTCATAATAGCCCTCGGTGACGTTGGAGATGGTAATGGTGCCGTCCGCGTCGGTTTTCTCGGTGCAGATCACCTGCCCGTCCCGCAGGACCACGAAGATACAACCGGGCAAGGGCTGGCCGCTCTCGTCTACTTTCAGCAGTTTCACTTTTACCTTGGCGTCGTTCTCAAACACCAGGGAAATATCATGCTTGCCGTCCCAAACGAAGGTCTGCTTCACCTTGGACACGTCAGAGCTTAAAATATATCCCTCGGGCGGGGTGATTTCCTCCGCCACATAGCTGCCCGTGGGGAGGGTGGAAAAATCAAGGTCCTCTTTCAGAATATAGCCGCCGTCCTTGGTGATATAGGTGCTGGTGAAGCTACCGCCGTTATCCAGTTTAACGCTGGTGAGCTTAATGACAGCCCCGGCGATCCCCTTGGTCGGGTCGTCCGCGTCCACCTTGCGGATGGAGCCTTCCCCGCCGCCCTCTTTGCTGTTGTAAAAAGTGAATGTGTTGCTGATCGAATTATTGGGCAGGACAGTGACCGTCTGCGATGCAGTCTGCGCCACATAGCCCTCCGGCACAGCTTCCTCGGTGATGGTGTACTGGCCGGAGGTCAGGCCGTCCGTGTCGGTGAGGGTAAAGGTGCCGTCCGCGCCAGTGGTGCGGGTAACGGAAAAATCACCGTCCACGGCCTCCACCTTAAAAGAAACGCCGGGCAGGGGCTTGTTGCTCCCGGCCTCCAGCTTCTTCACTGTGAGGCGGAGGTTTTCATTGATCGGCTCGTCGTCCGGCACGGCGATTAAAAGCCGCTGCATAGGAACGCCGGACTGTCCGGGGAGCTTCCAGGGCTGGGTGCTGTCCCATTCGTAGAGCCACAGATGATAGTTGTGGTAGTATTCGGGATGATCCAGCACCAGGTTCACGCCGGTGGCGATGTAGTCATAGGCGGAGTAACCCGTTTTGCCGCCGTCCGCGCTGTCGATGATGCTGTGGGTGTCGATGGAGCTCCAGTTGGTGATGAAAGAGGACTGTCCGTAGGTGTCATGGTACAGCTTCATAGCCGCCACAAATTCCTCCGCCATTTGCTCAATGAAACCCTCCCGGTTGCTGGTCACGTCCAGGATGGCCCCATGCTCATAGAGCCAGCTCCCGGCCTGGGCCACCATGAACCAGATGTCAGACCAGTATTGGCCCCAGTGTTCCAGGCCCACGGCGTCCCCAGCGGCGGTGAAATTGCCGTAGGTGTGGGAGTAGATGTACGTGAGCAGCACCCGGAGCGAAGGGTTGTCCACCTCGCTCTTGTAGTTCCACTTCTGTCCGTTTGCCCCTGGGCCGAGGGTGCCCTTCTGATAGGCGCACAGGGCGCGGGTGGTGCCGAAGCCCGGAACCTCCACCTGCTCGTCGAACACATAGGGCCTGCCCACGCTGTTGATCACGCTGCTGGCGGCGCTGTAGCGGACGGACTGGCCGCCGATCTTCATGTAGTCGCTGCTTTTCTGCGTGATGGAGCCGGGTGCCGAGGACAGCCCATCAGCGGCGAAGGCGGACAGGGGCAGCAGGCCCATGACGCACACCAGGGCCAGCAGCAGGGCGATTGCCCGGTTGATGAATTTATGCTTCAAATTTTTCCTCCTTTGAAATGGGACAGGGCCAGACCGCTTTCACGATCTGGCCCTGCCAGTCTTGAGTATTTTGAATGTGCCAGGGAATTGCGTCTCATGGTGAGATTTCATTCCCATTCTGCGTTACTGCGGGTATCTTGTAAACAGGATATATTCGGGCTGTCCCTCCAACCACCAGCGGAAATACTGTCCTCCCCACCGGGTCTTATCGTTCAAGCCGCTCTCTGTCACAAAGATACATTCGTCTGTTTTCCGCACGACCACCACGACATGGTTCGTGGTATCGCTGGTGTATTCCACAAGGTCGCCGGGGCGTATCTCGTCCCAGCTTGGCCGGTCAATGCGGCGCCATGGCAAAGTTCCAAAAGCGGCGTCGGAGCACTTCATGGCCCAGCCCGCGCAATGGATGCTGCTGACACGATATGGACCGCCGGAGCCGGAGATATAGGGCGCTCCATACAGGGTGCCGGATGGGTACTTCTCTTTGAGCTGGGCCAACGCCGCTTGTACGGTTTCCTCCGTCACTGTGGCCGAGGGGGTGCCCGTGGTCTGTTCAGTCTGTTTCACTTCCTCCTGATAGGGTGAATTGGGGTCGATGTATACGCTGTTGGTGGTTCCGTCATAGGTTACGCCAAAATCAACGGCCTGCCCAATGTCCCGGAGCTTCACATAGTTATTGCCGCCGATGTCGTAGGCGGTGAGGCTGATCCGCTGGCCGCTGAGATAAAAGGTCTGTGTGCTGGGGGTGGCGGTAAGGTAGTCCGCCGCCGCTGCCGTTGTGCCGCACAGCAGGCCGCCCGCGATCATGCCTAAAGCAAATTGCAGATATTTGTTCCTCATTTCTGATACCTCCCGTATGTGTTTTTGGAGTGGGTTTCCCCACTAATATTGTATCAAAAATGAGAAATAGCGTCAAAAAATCAGGCTATCCGGCCACGGCCCGGACACACCAGCGGTAAGCGGGCTGATCCTCCACACAGGTAAACAGGGTGATGCAGTTATCGGCGGTGGCCTCCAGCATGGAGGTGTCGGTATAGCTGATCTTACTCACGCTGGTGACAGCATAGGAACGGGTGCCCATGGGCGTTGTCAAGCTGATGGTATCACCGCTCTTGAGGGTGTGGATCTTCCCGAAGTCGTTCCGCACGCCCCGGTTGTGCCCGGCCACGCAGTAGTTACCGTCCCAGGCGGTGGTGCCGGTGAAGTGGCCCGCGCCTTTCAGCAGGGGCGCGTCCCCGGTGCCCTCATAGACTTTCACTGTCAAGCCGATGGACGGGATTTTGAGGGTGCCCAGGCTGCCGTCGCTGTTGTAGAGATCGGGCGTCAATTCCGTGAAGGAAATGACAGGCCCGCTGGCGGTGGGATAGCTGACAGTGGGATAGCCGGTGCTGGCGTCGGCGGCGGAGCCGTTGACGCTGCCCACGGCCCCAGGCAGGGCCGCCGTCCCCACGGTGCCGGGGATCAAGTTTCCGCCGTTCAGCGGTCCGCCTACGGCCAGATTGGGCGTCAAAAATTCCCCAAAATTGGGGAGATAGCTGGACGGCGTACCGAAGCCGGGCGGGATCAGGGCGCTGGTCTTGGAGCGGTCCACGTTGGGGTCCTCCCACTGATAGATGGTATCATCGCTGGTGGGGGTGCCGAAGTCCCCGGCGTCCGGGGCCTTGAAAGTGTATTCCATAGCGTGGGCGGGCATAGCCAGCGCCGTCAGCAGACAGCAGGCGGCCACAAGGCCCGTCAAGCGTTTTCTCATTTCACATAACCTCTTTTCTTGTCGTTGATGTATCGGACCAGTTTCCAGCCCCCGAACCCGGCCAGCCCCAGCAGCAGCGCGGCGGGGATCACCAGAACAGCCCAGTTCACGCCGCCCTCCGGGACCTCCGGCTGGGCAGATTCAGCGGGTCCCTGGGTGGGCTGGGGGCTGCTTTCGATTTGCGTCTCACCATGAGACGCGAAAGTGGCGGTGTAGATCACTGTGTCACAGCTCGTCCGGGTCACTTCCCCCTTGTACTCCACTGTAGCAATGTAGCCCGTGGCGTACTTACTGCTTGCGGTGCCGCTGTAGGTGGCGGTGGCGTTGTAGAAGCCCCCGGTCTCCTGCCACTGAACGTCGGCCAGGGTCAGGGTGCGCCCGCTGTCCTGGATGGTGCGGGGGATCAGCGACGTGTCCGCGTCGGAGAGATTGGGGTAAGACCGGGTGGCGGTGACGGTGCGGGAGCTGGTCTTATATCCCGCCGCCTCCACCTTAATACCGGGATAGTCGGGCATAAGTGTCCCGGTATAGCCGTCCTCGGTGGTCACGTCCATGGAAAGCTCCATCTGCTGGATGATGAGGGCCATGTCCTTGGTGTCGCTCTCCAGGGTGACGACCTCCGTATAGTCCTTGGTGTCCGTGTCGGCCTGATCGGTTTTCACCACGTCCAGCAGGGTATAGTGCAGGCCGTTCCGGTCAAAGTCCTCCGTGGGGATGTCGGCGGGATCATCGGAACGGGACAGCTCGTACACCTTGTCGATGCGCAGCTCGTCAAAGGGGCCGTAGGTGTATTCCTCCACGGAGATGGGATAGTAGGTGGCGGCGTAGGCCGGGAGCGCCAGAAGGCAGGCCATCAGCGCCGCCAGGATGGGAATGGATGCTCGTTTCATTGTGCGTTCCTCCATATTGTATAAGGTAGGCGGCCAGCGCGGAGCGTTGACCGCCGGGGTCACGGGAGACGAACCGCCTCCCAGGATAGCAAAAGCCGCCCTTGGGCGGCTTTTGGGGTGTGTTCCCCTTACTCACAAAAACACGCCGCCGGATGCCGCCTGTCAAGGTCCGGCCAGCCCTTGGGCTGGCCGGCTCGCGGGCGGTTGCGTCCTTTGCAACCGTCCGGCCTTGACTGGCGGGGGCCGGTGGCGTACCCTCCACCGGGGGGACACACCCGGATAGGGCCGCTTTATCGGCCCCTGAAATGCCTGTTGTTCCCGCGCTCCTGCTGGCGGGGGTTGATGGTCTGCTCCACCCCATCGCCAATTTTACGGGTGGTTTCACGAACCTTTTCCAGCGCCTCGCCCCTGGTGCTGGGGGGTAGGCCCTCATAGCTTCCGGCGACATGGTGAACATCGGGCGGGGCGCACTCCACCCCGAAGCGGCGGCATACCATGTAGCCCACGCTTTGGGCGTCCAGGGAGTAAAGCTCCCGGTTGAAGCTCTGGTTATAGCCACGGTCATGAGAGCGGGCCAGCGCGATCTCGCTGCCCAGGGCGGCAAATACCGCCGTAGCGCTGTACTCCGGGTGGATGAAAATAGTCAGCTTGTCCGGGTCATAGAAGGCGGGCGCGTCGATGTCGGTGCTCTCGGCCACCGTCACCGGGGACTGATCCATGAGGGCGGCCAGCGCCGTATCCATCCGGGGGTCCTGGTCGGTGAGGGTTGTCCGCTGGGGCATGGGCTTACCCGTGGTCTGGCTTACATCATAATAATTGCCCATGAAATAGCCCCGGTACTGCTTGTTGCGGGGCGGAACAAAAACCTTGGCCCCGGCGTTGATGGCGTCGTCCCGAACATACCGGCCCTGGCTGTGCCAGAAGTCGGTGGTGCCGATTTTGGTGGCCCCCTGGAGCTGGGCCATGGTGAGGGCCACGTTGCCGACGCTGCAATGGATGTTGTCCGCCTGCAAATCCAGGTACTCCTGGTAGTGCTCCGGACTGCTGGTGATCATGTTCAGCGAACCGTCCCGCATGGCGGAGATCATTTCCCGATCCGTCTGGAGCTGTTCCGTCCGCGCTTGATCACGGGTGGTCTTGTTCTTGATGATGTCACTGATACTCGGCAAAAAAATTCCTCCTTTTATGTTCTTCTGGTGTCTTTGCCCCTCTTTTGGGTCTTGCCCTGGGCCATGCTCCGGCCCTGCTGTTTGGAATGGGTCTGTTCCGACATGGCTTTCAGCCCTTCCAGCCTCGCCCGCACTGATTCACTCAATTCAGCGGGTGCGTCCTGTTCAGTAGCCGCACTTGCTGTCTGGGAGGGAGTCGAGCCAATCCCGCGCTCTGGCGAGGACTTCTCTGGTTGAACACGGGGCGGCGCTTTTTTTTGCGCTTCCTCCCCCTTGGCCTTTTCCGGGATGGGATAGGCCATGGCCTCCATCACGGCGTTGAGCTGGGCGGCGTAGCTCTGGTTGGAAACCACGTTCACATAACCCGCGGTGCTGCCCCGCTTTTGGGCAATGAAGTACAAAATGCCGTACTCTTTTGCCAGCTTCTTGAACTGGGCCATGTCCTCCCGCTTCAACGGGATCACCACGGCGGGGGCCGGGTCGCGGGCCAGACGCTTGGCGTTGGTCTGGCCCACTACCTTGCCGTCCTGCCGCTTCAAGGCCAGCAGCAGCGCCGCCACATTTTTCAATGCGGAGCCTGCCAGCTTCACCACGCTCTCGGTGGCCTGGATGCTCTCCTTCACCACCAGATCGGCGGCCTCGGCGCTCACGTCCATTTGATCACCTACCTTTCATAATTTGATTTTACCGGGCGGGACCACGAGTGCGATCCTGCTCTGGGTGGGGCTGGTGCTGTTGCTCCTGCGCCCGGTCAAGCTGGAGATTTCCACGGATGCGGGGGATATCCTCCGCAATGCGTCCGCAGGTTTTCAGATTCCGACGAAGTTGGCGAAGTTCGATATTGATAGCAGCGATTGCCGCCTCTACGTCCTCGCCTACCCGCTTTCTGCCGTATAAATCCCGGCGCTGGTCCACCAGCGCGTCGATCCGCGCTTGGAGCGCCTCACCCAGCATGGCAAGTTCCCCATCGTTATCAATGCGGTACTCCCGCAAAAGTTGGTACTGCCGCTGGTATTGGCGCAGCTTTGCCACGTCCGCCCGAACAGCAGACGGAACGGGCCGTCGTCTCCTGGGCCGCTTTCCGCCCAGCAGATACAAGTAGTACACATAGAGCGCCCGGAACCCGTGGAGTTTTTGCCGGGGTGTCTGCCGGGGTTTTCCGCGCCGGATGGTGTATCGCCGGGGGATCAACGGTGGCGGAGGGGGCAGCGGTGGGGGCGTGCCGTTCCGAACCATAGCCAGCCGCGCCCGGATGTCGGCCTCGGTGTAGCCGTCTCCCAGACTGTCCAGCCGGAAGGCCCGGCCCCCGCCCGGCGGTGTGACGGCGGTGTGCTTCACCCTGGACCCATATTTCACGGTATATCCCTGGCGGCGCAGGGCGGCGAGGAACATATCAAATGTAAAGCTCTCGCGGATGGCGGCGTCGATGTCCTGGCGGACAAAGACGGCGGCGCCCTTGCCCCGCCGCTCCGCGTCCCATTGGGCGTACTGCTTCCCATGGCCTTCCGGCTCAATGACCGATAAGCCGAACTCCCGGCTCACCTCGTTTGAGGTGTCCCGCAGGGTATTGAAATAGCTGTCAAAATCACTCCGATATTTTTTGCCGTCCAGGAAAGAAACAGAATTGAAAACGATGTGGCAATGCAGATGCCCCCGGTCTATGTGGGTGCATACTACCGCTTCATACCGTTCCCCCAGCAGGCGGCGGGCAAATTCCACCCCGGCGGCGTGGGCCTGTTCCGGGGTCGTCTCGCCGGGGGCGTAGGAGTGGATGATGTGATAGCCCAATATGCCGCCCTTCTTGTCCCAGCGGCGTTTCGTGTCCTGCATATCCCGGTAGGCGCGGGCGGGGTCACAGTTGATCCCCGTGACGAGCTGGTGGGTCTTTACGGGATTTCCCGTATAGGAAAGGACATTTTGCAGGCTGGTTTTTTCCTCGTTCAGCGCGTAGTCCACGCAATGATCCAGCCGCCGCTGAATGGGGATGATCTTATCGTAGGCCATCTATAGCGTGTCCTTCACCAGCCGCCACGCCTGCCGGACCAGTTTCACGGCCTCGTCGATCTCGGCCTGTGCCGCCGCTTTGTTGGCGTTGGTGTTGTGGGCGATCTGGTTCACATTATTGCCGATAGCGGACAGCTCCCGGAGCAGGGCGGCGTAGGTGTCGGGCGGACGTGGGCGGAGCTGGACGCCTAAAACGAGGCTGCGGATGAAGGGGTCCATCCCCAGGCCCGCGATTTCCGCCTGCTTTTTCAAGTGGCGGTATTCCTGCTCGTTCATCCAGACGCTTACATGGCGGTTTCGTTTTCGCATGGCACCATCCTTTCGTAGATTTGCGTCTCACCATGAGACGCGATTTCGGTGTGCCGCCTGTTCGTTTCGCGTCTCATGGTGAGACGCATTTCGGGGGGTATTAGGGGGCATTGCCCCCTAACAAGGGTCATTTGTGCTACCAAATGACATACTTGCTGGGACAGCGCCGCAAGCGGCGCTGTCTTGGTAGGGCTACCGGGGCGGGAGCCTGTTGCTGGGGCGGCGGAATCGCTGTTTCGGGGGATGGCGTTCCAGGTACAAAAGGCTGGCAAGCTCCCCCTCATTCTCCGGCAGGTAGCCGATGTGCTGGACATTGCCCTGGCCGTGTATGCTGTGATATTGGGCCATATAGTCCCGGTAGGATATGGCGCAGGTTTCCCCATCATCAAAGGTAAGGGACACTTGATGGATGGGGAGGGCCAGCCGCATGACACGCTCCACCTGTTTCCCGTAGTCCAGCGGTTGAACGTTGCCCAATACAAACTCGCCGGGGTATCCAGGGTCTACAGTGATACGGTATGCTTTAATTTGGTCTGCCTGGGCGATGTAGTCCTCATAGGTCCAGGTGAGGAAAGCCTCGGTGTCCCTCAAAAAAACCTCCCGCTCTGAAAAGCACCATGTCCCGCAGGGACGGCACATCCAGAGAAGCACGCGATTTTCTGGCACAGGGTCCAGCATGGCGGCCTGCAAACGCTTTTCATCAAAGGTCAGGTCTGATTGGTAGGTGCGGGTGTTTGCTTTCACAATTCCCGCAAGAAATGGAATGATTTCAATTTTCCTTTCCATACCGCTCCGCCGTGGCCCCGCCATAGTCCGGGGACAGGTACTTTTCCTCGAACTCGGCGGGGGTGTAGTACCCGGCCCCGGTGTCCATCACCAGATCACCCGGCTTCAGGTCGCGGGGGCCGTCCGCCAGTACCGGGATCGGCACAGGGGTGAGCACAGCGCCCATAAACCGGCCATCCCGCCCCTGGAGCTCATACAGGGACATTCCGGGATAAATGCCGTCCTCCGGGATCTGATTTTTGGTGAACAGGGCGGGAACGCCAAAGATTTCAATTTCCTTCATGCTCTCCTGGGTGGTGTTGGGATTTTCCATATGGTTGGCCTCACTTTCGTTTTGCTTTTTTGGATTTTCGCTGGCGGCCCTTCTGCGGGGCCTGAGATAACTCCCGCTCCTGGTTCCGTTGGGGCGGCGGTTGAATGGCGTCAATGATTTCTCCAGCGGTGGTATGGATGATGTCCAAAGACGCTTTCAGTTCGTTCAATTCCCGCCCACGGCTCCACCCCGCCACATAGCCGAAGGAATAGTCCGATGTGTCGATGCCAAAGTGCTGGCACACCACATAAGCCACACTCTCGGCCTCCACCTCTTTTTGATGGCGCTGCTTGGGATGGTCTGCTAAAAAATCCGGGGCATGGAGCTTGCCATGGGCAATTTCATGGATCATCGTTTTGAGTGTCTGCACCTGGCTCATGCCCGGTTTTATCACGATCCGCCCTTCCAGGTGGCTGGCATAGCCTTTTGCTGTTCCTGGGACGGCCCCAAACATAATGGGCAGCGGAGATAGGGCGGACAGGCGGGCCGAAATATCCTCAAAGCCTTCAACGTCCCCGGAAAGTTCAGAAACGGAGATATTGGGCAGTTCCTTCCCCTCGGTTTGGCTCACGTCAAAGACATAGACGGGGACAAAACGTGTGGCCGCAATAAAGCCCGGTTCCGTCAAAGGCTTTCCGTCCGGGCCATACAATGTTTGGCCTGTTGCCGGGTCCTTTTTCTCTACCATGGCGGCCTGCTTATATTTGCTTGGGGCAAAAATCAAGATTCCATGTTCGCCCCGTTTCACCTGCCTCTCAAACTCCTTTTTCCATACGTTATATCCTGCAACGCAGGTAGCCGTGGGGCATTGAAATAAGATCAGCAGCGCGTTGCTGTAACTGTAGTGGTGGAACTTGGACATGGCTGCCAGATATTCGGCATACCGTCCGCTGGCGTATAACTCCTTGATTCCGTTTTCCAGGCGGTCTGTCAGCTCGGCCAGCCGTTCGTTTGATACGGGCGGCATGAATCAGCGGCCCGGCTTCTTGGGCGGATGCTTGGGTTGGTCGGGTGGGGTATGCGGGCGGGGGTCCACTTTCAGCGTGATAGGCTCGTTGCCCTTCACAGCGATCAAAATTTCCGCCTGATGGAATTTTTTCTTGAAATGCTCCATCTGCTCCGGGGTGAGGGAACAGAAGCTGTCCTCGGTCAGCCCACAGACGAAAAACGGACCAAAAATACCGCCGTAACCGCCCTCAATGCTGCGATTGAACGGCATACCTTCCAGGATGCTTTCGTCATTGCTGACGATGGCAACGGGTTCTTCGTAGGGATAGCTGGCGGTGATCAGGCCGCCCACAGTGGCCTGCATTTCTTTCAAACCGTTGATCTCCTTCTCATAGGGGGCCATCCCCGGCTCTACAACTAAAACGTTCAAATAGTCAACTCCTTCCATTAGTTTTCAAATGCTCAATGTGTATGCCCTTTCCTGCGCCTTTTCTGGCTTGGTTTTCTATCGTTGAACAGGCACAGCGCCCGATCCTCGGCGGCAAACCGTTCTTCCAGTGCCGCCACTGTCCATCCGTCCTTGAACCGTCCCAGCGGAGTGTGCCCAAATTGAGCCAGGGCGCGTTCGTCCAGTTCCAGCAGCTTAGTCCATAGCTGGGGATGGTGGTGACGCAGCTTCCGAAGTTCCTCAATCTGCTGTAGAGGGCAGCACCAGCAGGAACAGCGGTCATATATCTCATACAGGCCGTCCCAGTCAAAGCCCCGGTTGTAGCAGACTTGCAACGCCTGGGCCTCGGTGATGTCCCACCTTACCAGGGGATAGCGGAGGTGCTCGTTTGTAGTGCAGCGGTGATCTTCATCGGTGGCGATTCCGATAAACTGGAATACTTCATACTGCTGGTTCAGTCGGGCCACTTCCTTATTGATCAGGTGTACTTTGAGCTGGCCGGTACACCACCGCACTCTGCTACTGGCCCAGCCGTTCCCATAGGGCGGTACACCTTCCCGCTCCCGGCGCTCGATGGCGGACAGCTTCACTTTTGGTTGGTCAAACATCAGCCACTCAAAGCTGTGGGGATTCCGCAGGATGGTCAATTTCAAGCCCCGCTCCCGCAGCAGGTATTGCTCCAGCTTGTCCCAGTGGCGGTACATTTCGGGGAACTCCATCCCCGTGTCCGCCACCAGCACCATGTCAAGGGGCATCCCCCGTTCCACCATGAGCAGCACCATGGCCGTTGAGTCCTTCCCACCAGAGCAGGAGGCGACAAAAAAGGGCTTCTTAACGGGTTTCACCCGCTTTCGGACACAAAAAAAGCGCCCTCATGGGCGCTTGGGGCGGGGGCTGTCCCGGCTCCTGTTGGAATGGGGCACTACAATTTTTTGTTGAATGGGGTATCGAAATACCTTGTACTGCTCCGGGATATTCTGGCCGTCATAGACCTTTTGGAACGGTTCCGGCCCAGCCAGCATATACCCATGGAGCGTGAATGTGCCGCCCTCGTTGATGGCGGTGGCCTCCCCATAGGCTTCAAAGTCAAAATAATCCCGCACCTGCTCCGGCACTTCCAAAGCTAAAAGTTCATCTACCAGCCAAAGGCCATATTCTTCCGCGTTCTGGACGGGGTAAAGTTCATAGCGATCCAGATTATGCGTCAGGTTGATCAAATCCTCCGGGCTGCTGGCGTACTCCCCATGTGCGATGGCGGCAGTGAACTTCAGCAGTTCTTCCGGGTCCAGTTCGCTCAAACGGCTGGCGAGGTAATTCAGCTCGTTGATGTGGGTGAACTGGCCCAGGGCTTGCGCCACTCCTTTGATTCCTATGGAATAGTCCAGAATGATCTCCACAAAAATGATGGGACAGTGAGCGGCTACTACGACAAGCTGGAGGACCTGGAGCGGCGGGTGGATGGACGCTTTTTCAAGTGCCATCGGAGCTATCTGGTCAATCTGGACTATGTGCGCGGGTGCCGGGGCGGGCAAGTTCTGCTGTCCCAGGGGGAGCGCATTCCCGCCTCCCGGCTGCGGGAGCGGGAGCTGACCCAGGCCCTTTTGTGTCGTCTGAGAGAGAGGGGCGTCTGACATGGACTATTTCGCGCTGTTTCTGGACGGGATATGCCTTCTTGGGCAAGGTGTAATGCACATTTTCTTCGTCAGCCGCCTCACCGGGAAAAAGCAGAAGCCGCTGCACTTTGCCGTTTACATTCTCCTTTTGGCTGCGCTTCAGCTCGTCTCGGTCAGGCTTTCCCTCAGCGGGACACTCTCCATTGCCGCAGGTGTGTTGGAACTGTATGCTGTCAGCCGTTTTTGGATGGGGAATCAACCGTCTGTGTCCTGGCTGGCTGCCGTGCTGGCCTTTTACGTCTCCCAGCTCTCCTTTGGAATTATCAACTCTGTGGAGGCGGCGCTCTTTCCCCGCTTTATCGGAAGTCCTCTGCTGTATCCGCTGCTTTTGGCGGCGCAGGTTCTTTTCTTTGCGCTGTGCGCCGGCTGCTATTATGCTGTACTGAAGTTCCTGGCCTGGACGGAGGACAGCCAGACACCCTATATCGGACTTCTTCTGTTTCCCGGACTGTTTTTCTTTGCCGCAGAGCTGTATATCCTCCAGACCGCCTACAGCTTTTTTGCCCCCATCGTCTCTCTGGAGGAAATCGGAAAGCACAGTACGCTGCTGCTCCTGCAAGTTATGGGATTGGCGGCGCTGCTGTGTACCCTGTACGCCTACCGTCAGCTCTGTCAGGGCTTTCAGGTCCGGGCGGAGCTGCAATCGCTGACCCAGGCGGCCCATGAGCAAAAGGTCTATATCACCGAGGCCCAAGCTCGTTATGAACAGACAAAGTCCTTCCGCCATGACATCAAAAACCACTTGTCCGTTCTGGACGGTCTGCTCCGAGGAGGAAAGCTGGAAGAGGGGCGGGAATATCTGAAAAGGCTGGAGACCGTCTCAGAGTCTCTGTCCTTCCCATACCAGACCGGCAACCCGGTGGTGGACATCCTGCTGGGCGAGAAGCTGGGGCTGGCGAAGGAGATTGTGGCGGAGGTGTCCCTGGTCCTGCCCAAGCCCTGTGGAATTGACGACTTTGATTTGTGCGTACTCTTTGCCAACGCCCTGGACAACGCCATCACCGCCTGCCACAGCAACGATGGAGCCAAGGCGATCCGCATCAGCGGGAAGCAGCAGGGGGACTTTTACATGCTGACCTTTGAGAATACCTGCTCCGACGAACCCGTGCCTCCGGCGGGGACCGGACTTTCCAACATCAGGGCGGTGGCGGAAAAGTACCACGGGGCGATGCTGACAGAGAAAACCGGACGGCAGTATTATCTGAGCGTGCTGCTGAATATTTCGTCCTGTAATTCTTAATTTCTTAATTTTGAGCATTTCGGACATTTCTGTGACATTTTCGTTTTACAATAGCCTCGCCAAAGGAAACGAGGTGCGGGTTATGCGAAAGATACTGCAATATGATTGATTGCCGAAAAACCGCATGGTAAAATGAGGACAGTTTATATAATAAGGTGGCAGCCAAATGAGCTGAAAATTGACAGAAACAGATGTATCCGATGTGGGAAATGCGTATCTCTTTGTCCTATGAAAAATCTTTCTTTGAAGGATGGAACCGCTGTGGCGGGCGGCAAATGTACCATGTGTTATCGCTGCGTCAGCCTTTGCCCAACGCAGGCGATTACTCTGTTGGGCAAAAGAGTTTATGCGCAATGCCATATTGAAAAATATTTATAAAACGAGACCTGCCAACAAAAGTCAAGAGATAGATTGAGGGAAAACACTGTTTTTTAGGTG
>CAJULZ010000016.1 GCA_910587205.1 uncultured Oscillospiraceae bacterium | reverse complement strand
TCCAGCACCTCGCCCACCATCTCCGGGTCCAGGGCGGAGGTGGGCTCGTCAAAGAGCAGCACCTTGGGCTTCATGGCCAGGGCCCGGACGATGGCGATGCGCTGCTTCTGCCCGCCGGAGAGCTGGGCGGGATAGGCGCCCGCCTTCTCCTCCAGCCCCACGCGGCGCAGCAGGGCGATGGCCTCCTCGTCGGCTTCCCCCTGCTTCATCAGGCCGGTGCGCACTGGGGCCAGGGTGATGTTCTTCCGGATGGTCATGTTGGGGAACAGGTTGAAGTGCTGGAACACCATGCCCATCTGACGGCGGATGGCGTTGATGTCCGCCTTGGGGTCGGTGATCTCCACGCCGTCGAAGGTGATAGTCCCGGCAGTGGGGGTCTCCAGCAGGTTCAGGCACCGCAGGAACGTGGACTTGCCCGAGCCGGACGGCCCGATGACCACCACCTTTTCCCCCGGATAGATGTGCTCCGAGATATCGTCCAGCACCAGGTTGTCTTCGAAGGACTTGGACAGGTGTTTAACGTCGATCACTTTGGCCCAACCTCCTTTCCAGCTTCCCCTGGAGCCAGGTGAGAATCACCACGAAGAATAGGTAGATGCAGGCGATGCCGATCAGCGGCGGCATATAGTCGTAGGTCTTGCCGCCGATGCGGTTGGCGTAGTAGGTCATTTCCGCCGCGCCGATGGCGTTCACCAAGGAGGTGTCCTTGAACAGCGTCACCAGCTCGTTCCCCATGGAGGGCAGGATGTTCTTGAACGCCTGGGGGATGATGATAAACCGCATGGTGTCGAGGTAGCCCAGCCCCAGGGAGCGGCCCGCCTCCGACTGGCCGGGGTCCACGCTCATGAGGCCGCCCCGGATGATCTCGGAGATGTAGGCCCCGGCGTTGACGCCCATGCCGATCATGCCCACCATCACCTTGTTCCGCTCGCCCCGCAGGATGACAAAGGCCCAGATGAGGATCTGCACCATCATGGGGGTGCCCCGGATGACGGTGGCGTAGACCTTGCAGATCAGGTTGACCACGCCCAGCAGGGGGTTGCGGCGGCCGGGGCGCTGCTGGTCGTGGGCGGTGCGCACCATGGCCACGACCAGGCCCAGCACCAGGCCCATGGCGATGGAGACTAAGGTGATCTCAAAGGTGACCACCAGCCCCTTGAGGTACATCTGCCAGCGGTCGGCCTCCACAAAGGCGGTATAAAACCGGGGGGTTAATTTCATCAGCCATTGGACAAAGGGAAGGCTGCAAAGCCAGTCGATCAGCGGTTGGAGCATTGAGGTATTCCCCTCTCAAGTGTTGTAAGACAGGGGCGGCCCGTCAGAGCCGCCCCTGCTTGGAGCTGTTCCGTGTAGTTATGGAACTCAGTCAGCCTTGATGTACTTATCCACAATGCCCTGGAAGGTGCCGTCAGCCTTCAGCTCGGCCAGGGTAGCGTTCACCGCGTCCAGCAGGGCGGCGTTCCCCTTCTGGAAGGCGATGGCGTAGTCCTCGGTAATCCACGCGCCGTCCAGGATCTTCAGGCCCTCGTTGGCGGCCACGTAAGCCTTGGCGGGGCCGTCGTCGATGACCACGGCGTCGATGGTGCCCGCTACCAGATCCATCACGGCCAAGGCGCCAGTGTCATAGGCGGTGACGTGATCCTCGCCGTAGCCGCCGTTCTCCGGGGTGTCAGAGCAGTAGAAGTAGCCGGTGGTGTCCGCCTGACAGCCGATCATCCTGGCATTGACCAAGTCGTCAATGGACTGGATGGGGGAATCCTCCTTGACGATAACCACCTGGATGCCGGTGGCGTAGCTGTCGGAGAAATCCATGACCTCCTGGCGCTTGGGGTCGTTGGCGGTAATGGCAGCCATGGCGATGTCGCTCTCGCCGTTCTGCACGGCCAGCAGGGCGGCATTGAAGGCCATGTCGTCCACCACCAGCTCCAGGCCCAGCTTCTTGGCGATAGCGTCGGCCACCTCTACGTCGATGCCCTCGTAGCCGCCGTCGTCCTTCTTCATCTCATAGGGAGGGAACGCGGCGTTGGTGGACATATGCAGCTTGCCCTCCTCCACGGTGGTGAAGGCCGCGGGTTCATTGGCGGGCTCCTCGGTGGGATCGGCGGCGGGCTGGGTGGGGTCGGCGCTGGGGGTGCTGCCCTGGTTGGAGCAGGCCGCCAGGGCGAACACCATGGTCAGGGCCAGCAGCAGGGCGGACAATTTCTTCATCAGTTTCATTTTCATTCATCTCCTCTGGGATTTGCCGATTGGATACAGCGCGCCGTGAGCGGCTGTTGAATGAAAGTATACATCCTATGCAGAAAAAATGCAAGCGGATTTTTCAAATCCCCCTGCATTTCATGGAATGTGATGGGTTTATGAAAAAAGAAAATGAATTTTTATGCAAAATGATGCATTTGCTGGGCGGATTCAGTCGAAGGCCAGTCCCAGCCAGCCGTCCAGGGCCAGGTCCTGGATGGAGGCGGGCGTGCCCTCCAGCCAACGCGCCGCCCCGAAGGGTTCCCCCTCCCCCGGCCCCGCCGGGGTACGCGCCCGGACAGGCCTGCCGCACAGGGCGGCGCAGGCTCCGGCCCCCTGCTCCGTGTCCGACCGGGCGCACAGCAGCTCCTTCACCACCGGGCGCTCCGGCCAGTCCTCCACGGCGGCGCAGCCGGGGCCGCGGGGCAGCTCCAAGCGGTACAGCCCGCTGGCCGGATGGGGGCACAGCCCCCGCTGAAAATCAAGCTGTCCGGAGGTGTAGACCGTGTGGGCCCGTCCCGCTAACAGGGATTCCCGCAGGGCGGCGTACTCCTCCGGCGGGATTTTCTCCATCGGGGCCGGGGCGGGCGGGGCCTCCGCTTCTCGGACGTAAAACCCCGGCTGGAAGCCGCTTTGGGCAAAAAAGCGGAACAGCTCCGGATGGGCCGGGACAGTGAGGAGGCAGTCCAGCCCCCTGCCCCGGGCCAGCCCCGCCGCCGTCTCCAGCAGCATGGCCGCCCAGCCCTGCCCCCGGCAGTCCGGGCGGGTGGCCAAGGCGTAGACGTACCCCGCCCGCAGCCGTCTTCCGTCCGCCAACACCAGGGCAAGCTCCGGCAGGGCCAGCATGGAGCGCAGTTCCCCGTCCTCAGTGAGCACCAGCGGGCCGGCCGGGGCGCACAGGCGGTAAAATTCCCGCTGGAAGGCCGGATCGTCCCCAAACACTTCCATCCACAGGGCCGCAGCAGCATCCGCCTCCCCGCCCCGGGCGTGATGGATCTGGATCATGCCTATACCTCCCGGGCATTGTATTTCTCCAGCAAAATATCCGGGTAATAGGACAGCTTGGCTTTCCGCAAGCCCTCCAGCCCCAGGTCGTCCTCCCGGTTGAGCCACTTCACCTGGGGATGCCGCTCCCGGACGAACCGGGCCATCTCCCGGTTAATGGCGGGATAGGCCCCCTGGATGTCCCCGAAGGACTTCTCAAAGTTCACGTCGAACACCTCGGGGGTGATGAGCCCCCCCAGGGAAAAGGCCACGGGAGAGCCGTCCGCCCGGATGAGCGCCCCCTCCAGCCCCAGCTTGTCCATGTGGTACAGCGCTTCGATCACCGCGATGGTCTCCTCGGACACCGAGTCCCCGTCCTCCCCCGCCTCCTCCTGGCGGATGGCGGCCCACTGGCGCTCCAGCTCCACGCACTCGGGGACGTTGGCGGGGGTAATGTCCTCCAGCAGCCAGTCGGGGAACTGCTCGTCAAAGCGGTGGATGTGGTTGCGCTTGGCGTGGAGCTTCTTCCCCGGCAGATCGGCCAGCCGGTTGATATCGTAAAGGTAGTCGAAGCCGTCCCGGTCCGCCTCAAAGGCGAAGCGGCCCGGGCAGGCCCCCTCCAGCGCCGCCCGCTGCTCCGCCGTCACGCACACCAGGGTGGGGGGCACGCCGTTGGCCGCGGCATCGGCAGCTATGGCGTCCACGGCGGGGGCCAGGGGGCCGCTCCCGGCGGGATACAGGTAGCTCAGTCCCAGCCTGCCCTGGATGCGTACCAGCAGCCGGTCCCCGTACCGGGCGATCTGCTGGGGCCACGCCCGGCTCCAGAGGTAGATGTTGGCAAAATTGTATTCGCAGCCAAAGCTGCCCTCCGCTTCCAGCAGGGGCTGAGCCCACTGGCGGTCCTCAAACTGGGGGCTTGCAAAGGTGACCATAAATCCCATCCTTTTCTCGGGGTACAAATATCATAACATTTCAAATGAATTAGTATTCTGCATGAAAAAGCGGTTTAGTCTGCCTTGTAAACGGAAACCTCATATTTTCCAACAAAATCGGTGCACTTAGCTGTCAAAGTATATGTATCCGAACTGTTTAAAGTGAATAGCTTTTCTAAAGCGTCCGCCTGATCCAGGATATATACTTCATTGCCCGCGGAATCAGACAGAATGATGTCCAATTCTCCGCATACAATGTCTGAACGGAATGAAAATCTGATTCTTTGGTTTGCATCTCCCAAAAATGAAATATCAGAGACCGTTGTGGTCTGTTCTGAATAGCTGTTGTGCATACTGCCCAACGGCTTAGGACGGGCCAGCAGATAAACACCCACTGCCACAGCAATCAAAACGACAACCGTCGCTATGACACCTTTCTTTTTCATTTCACTGCCTCCTTCTTCGCAGCTAAAAGCTGCTAAACGCATATCAGCATATCACAGCCCCTGTTAAAACGCAACGGGAAAAACGCGTCGCCGTGGATTCCACGGCGACGCGTCTCATTTATTTGGCATATTCGATGGCCTTGGTCTCCCGGATCAGGTTCACCTTGATCTGGCCGGGGTACTCCAGCTCATCCTCGATCTTCTTGGCGATCTCCCGGGCCAGGAGCACCATGCGGTCCTCGCTGATGGCCTCGGGGTTGACCATGATGCGCACCTCGCGGCCCGCCTGGATGGCGTAGGCCTTGTCCACCCCGGCGAAGGAGGAGGTCAGCTCCTCCAGCTTTTCCAGCCGCTTGATGTAGTACTCCACGTTCTCCTTCCGGGCCCCCGGACGGGCGGCGGAGATGGCGTCGGCGGCCTGCACCAGGCAGGCCACGATGGTCCGGGCCTCCACGTCGCCGTGGTGGGCCTCGATGGCGTGGATGACGTTCTCGCTCTCCCGGTACTTCCGGGCCAGCTCCACGCCGATCTGCACGTGGGAACCCTCCACCTCGTGGTCGATGGACTTGCCCAGGTCGTGGAGCAGGCCCGCCCGCTTGGCCTCGGCCACGTTGACGCCGATCTCGGCGGCCAGCAGGCCCGCCAGCTGGGATACCTCGATGGAGTGGTTGAGCACGTTCTGACCGAAGCTGGTGCGGTAGTGCTGGCGGCCCAGCAGCTTGACCAGCTCCGGGTTGAGGCCGTGGACGTTGGTCTCAAACACGGCCCGCTCGCCCTCGGCGCGGATGGTGGCATCCACCTCCCGCTTGGCCTTCTCCACCATCTCCTCGATGCGGGTGGGGTGGATGCGGCCGTCCAGGATGAGCTTTTCCAGGGCCAGCCGGGCGATCTCCCGGCGTACCGGATCGAAGCAGGACACGGTGATGGCCTCGGGGGTGTCGTCGATGATGAGGTCCACCCCGGTCATGGTCTCCAGGGTGCGGATGTTCCGGCCCTCCCGGCCGATGATCCGGCCCTTCATCTCGTCGTTGGGCAGGGGTACCACCGACACGGTGGCCTCCGCCACATGGTCGGCGGCGCAGCGCTGGATGGCCAGGGCGATCTGCTCCCGGGCGAAGGTCTCCGCCTCCTCCTTGTACCGGGTCTGGATCTCCTTGAGCTTCAGCGCCTCCTCGTGGGTGACGTCGTCCTCCAGCTGCTCGATGAGGTAGCGCTTGGCCTCCTCCACCGTCAGGCCGGAGATGCGCTCCAACAGCTCGATCTGGCTGTTCTTCAGGCCCTCCAGCTCCTGGTGCTCCTTGTCCAGCTGAGCGATGCGGGCGGTGACATTTTCCTCCTTGCGCTCCAGGTTTTCCAGCTTGCGGTCCAGGTTTTCCTCCTTGGAATTGAGCCGGTTTTCCTGGCGCTGGATCTCATTGCGGCGGTCCTTGACCTCTTTGTCGAACTCGCTGCGGGCCTTGAGGATCTCCTCCTTGGCCTCCACTGTGGCCTCCCGCTTCTTGCTCTCCGCGCTCTTGATGGCATCGTTGATGATGCGGCGGGCCTCCTCCTCGGCGGAACCGATTTCCCGCTCGGCGGCGGCCTTGCGCCGCTGGTAGCCCAGGACGAAGCCCACGACAGCGCAGACCAGCCCCACAACAACGGCGATAATGACCGTGACATACGGTGGCATCTGAGTTCTACACCTCCTGTTTGTGTAATTTTTGCGGTTCTTTCCAAGAAAATTTTGCAAAATAAGACGCGATGCGTGACGCGACGCACCGCGATAACCGAAAAACCGCCCACCCACCTGGGCGCAATATTTGAGTGTCACAAATCTATTGACAAGCCGATAGATATATAGAAGCGGGCCGGAACGACGCCGCAAACGCTCAAAACGCGGGGGAAAACCCTGCGGTTTTTCAAAATTATCCTTTCTTATTGTAAAGGCCCGCCGCTTCCCTGTCAAGTGGAAATGTGAAACTTTCATGAACTTTCCAGAGAAGCGCGGAGAAGCGGTCAGCGAGGAAGCTTGGACCGGAGCGAGGACGGGCGCAGGGCCGCGCTGCGGCCCAAGGCCGGGCCGGGACGGAGGGAAAGCGACCGATTTGTGCTGCCGCCGACTGCCGGACACTGAAATAGCCCGCGCCCCACGAGCTGCGCCTGGATGGGCGGGAGCCGCGGCCCGCGGTGCATTCAGGGCCTGGCGATAGTCAGGACACGGTCCTTTTGGCTCAGGGTGAAGCTGCCCTCCAGTCCGGCGGTGACGGTGACGGAACCGTCCTCTGATACAAATATTGCCTCAAAATCTTGATGCTGGCGCCAATGATCCAGGGCGCCGTCCAGCCCCATGACGAACAGGGCGGTGGACAGCGCGTCACACACAAGGCCGCTCTCCCCCACCACCGTGACGGAGGCCAGGCCATTCCGGGCGGGCTTCCCCGTCCCCGGGTCCAGGATGTGCCAGTAGCGTGCCCCGTCCTGCTCAAAATAGCGTTCATACCCGCCGGAGGTGACCACCGCCCGGTCCGTGACGCTGACCACGCCCACGCTACCCTCTCCCTCCGGGTCCCGCACCGCCACCCGCCAGGGGGAACCGTCCGGCTTGGCTCCCACGGTCTGGATGCTGCCCCCCAGGTCCAGCAGGGCGGAGGTGACGCCGTTCTGCTTTAAATCAGCGGCCAGCGTATCCCCTGCATACCCCTTGGCCACGCTGCCCAGGTCGATCTCCATGCCGTTAGGCAGACAGGCGGCGGAGCCGTCCAGCTCAACCTTTGTATAATCCACCAGGGGCAGCAGGGCGGCCAGCTCGTCCCCGCTGGGCACGGCGTATTCCCCGGTGGTGAAGCCCCAGGCCCGCAGGACCGGATAGATGGAGATATCCAGCGCCCCACCCGTGCGGGCGCACAGCTCCAGCGCCCGCGCCAGCAGCTCCTCCGTCTCGGAGGACAGCTCCGCCGCACCCCCATGGTTCAGGGCGTAGATCTCGCTGTCCGGGCCGGTGACGGACAAAAGCCCTTCCAGCTCCCTCACCTGCCCCTCGACGGCGTCCAAGAGCTGTTCGCCCCCGCCGCCGTACAGCCGCAGGGTCATGACGGTATCCATGGCAAAAAAAACGCGCTCCGCCGGCCGGGGCCCGGCGCACCCCGCCCCCAGGCACAGCGCCGCCAGCCAAAGCACAAACAGCCGTTTCACGTGAAACGGGGCGGGACGGCGGCTCATTGCCACAGCTCCGGGATGGAGTCGTCCTGGTCAATCCATTCCCTCTGTACGTCCACCACCCGGTACTCGGCGGGGGTGTCCCGGATGACCACCTTGGCGATGCCCGCGTTGATGATGAGCCGGCGGCACATGGAGCAGGAGGTTGCTCCGGGGATGAGCTCCCCGGTGGCCGGGTCCCGGCAGGCCATGTACAGCGTGGCCCCCAGCACCTCCCGCCGGTGGGCGGAGACGATGGCGTTGGCCTCGGCGTGGACGGAGCGGCACAGCTCGTACCGCTCGCCGGAGGGGATTTTCATGGCCTCCCGGGCGCAGTAGCCCAGATCGCCGCAGTTCTTCCGTCCCCGGGGCGCGCCGTTGTAGCCGGAGGAGACGATCTCGTCGTTCTGCACAATGATGGCGCCATAGTGCTTGCGCATACAGGTGGAGCGCTCCAGCACAATCCCGGCGATGTCCAGATAATAGTTTTCCTTATCGATGCGGGCCATGGGAATCCCCCGTTTCGTCGGCACAAGCTGCGCTCACAGGCCTCCCCCTCCGGGGAAGGCCCTGCCGCTCCGCTGTGCCCCCTCTCCCCGCAAAGCCAAAGGACGGCTTTGCGGGGGCTTCTCAGTTAATAGAGAGTATACCATTTTTCCGTCCCCACCGCAACGGGGAATTACAGCGGCCCCCGGCCCAGCTTCTCGCCGACCGCCGCCATCTGCTCCGGCGTGGGCGGCTGATCCCACTGTAAGCTGATCTCCACCACCCGGTCCGGGTAGAACAGCAGGTATTGGTTGTTGTCCGCCTCCTTGTCCGTCCCGTCTCCCGGCAGCCACTGGTACACCTCCTCCGCCCCCCAGGGGGCGGGGTCCACGGGGGCGTAGGCGTACCCGTACCAAAAGTCCTCCGGATTGCCGCCCCAGTCGTCCCGCTCATGGAGCTTGGTCTCCCGGCACAGCTCGTAGAGGGCGGGGAGCTTCACTTGGATGACCTCATAATCCAGATGGACAGGATCCGGGAAACGCCCCGTGGGCCCCAGGGGCCACTCGTAGGCGGTGTACCGCCCCAGCAGGGGGGACTGTACCCCCTGCCAGCTCCGGGTGTAGCCGCTGAAGTCCCCCTCCAGCAGATCCGCCACGGACAGGGGAAGCTCCTCCGGCCTGGGGTTGGGGCGGCTGTTCAGCCCCCGTATCACAAGCCAGGGGATCGCTGCCGTAAACAGGATGGACAGCACCACGCAGGCGGCCAGGGTGCCCCTCAGATTGGCCTTGGCGGACACACCGGCCCCCTTCAGCAGCTTCCGGACGCCAAGGACGGCGGCTATTATCCCTATGACCCCCAGCATGGACACCGCCGCCAGGCCGCCACCGCCGTCCCGGAGCATTCCGGCGAACCACCACGCCCCCGCCGGGAGCAGGACGGCCAGCAGGAGCCGCTGGAGCCAGACCCGGCTCCGGGTGGGCAGGAACTCCCCCCGCTCCGCCGCCCGCCGCGCCCGCCCCCGCCAGCGGAAGTAGGCGCACAGCTCCACGGTACAGTTCACCAGGATCAGCGTATAGGCCACCAGGGCCAGCAGGGTGCCGCCGCTGGCCAGGGTGAGGACGGGATTGTCCCAGAACCGCCACAGGAACAGCCCCAAGTTCAGCACCGCCACCCCCAGCAGCAGGAAATTGGCCGGCAGGACGGTCTTTTTCGCCGACTGGTGGATGGCCTCCACCTCCAGGGCCGGGTCGGTGTCGATGGGCGTGGGGTCCTCCCCCTCGTGATAGAACACCTGGAGCTGGCCCGATTCCCCCGCCAGCGTCCAGCCCGCGTGGGCGCACAGGTCGTAAAACTCCTCCTGCTTTTCCGAGGGCCGGGGGTCGTAGATGGTGGCCTGGGGGAAATAGCACACGCTGAAGGTGATCTGCCTCGGCTCGATCCTCCGGTAGTGCCAGAGAAGCTGGCCAAGCCCGCACAGGAGCCAGCCCCGCTCCGCCATACGCCCCAAATGGGCCTCAATGCCGGTATGGTCATAGAAGGAATACAGGCTCAGCTGCCGTTTCGTCTCTCTCATGGTTCGCCCTCCTCTCCGAAGGCCCGGCGGTAGTCCTCCGCCTGGGCCTGAATCCGCTGGTACTCCTGGGCCAGCCGCCGCCTGCCATAGTCCGTCAGCAGGTAGCTCCGCTTTCGGCCCTCCGTCCGGGTCTCCCGGATCATGCCCGCCCCGCAGAACTGCTCCAGCAGGTTATACAGCGTCCCCGAGCCTACGCTCACCCGCCCCCCGGTCATGGCGGGCACCCGGTCCAGTATGTCTATGCCGCAGCATTCCTCCCGCAGGCACAGGAGGATGTAAAACATCTGCTCGGTCAAAGTGCTGAATTTTTCCCTGGGCACCGGCCGCGCCCCCTTCTCGATATTCGAGATTGCTGGTTTCATTATATTCTCGAATATCGAGTTTGTCAAGAGCCAAAAGAATGCCCAGATTTTCCCAGCTCTCCTTGGGCGAAATTCACATATTGTTTACGCTTACCCCATTGACGCGGCCATATTGGAGCGCTATATTAGTAATATTCCCAAAAATCGTTACCCTGGTTAGGAGGTGAACGCCCATGATCCGCCGGTTCCTGGCTGGATTCATGGCCGGCCGATATGGCGGGGACCAGCTCAACCTGTTCCTCATCGCGCTGTATGTGATCCTCTATGTGGTCTTTTTGTTCACCAGACTGCTGGTCTTTGAGCTGCTGGGGACTATTGTGCTGGTGGTCAGCCTGTTCCGCTCCCTCTCCCGGCGCCTGGACCGCCGCAGGGCGGAAAACGCCCGGTTCCTCCAGAGCGTCCGGCCCATTGCCCGCCGGTGGTCGGCGTTCCGCGCCCGCGCCCACGACAAGGAGCACCGCTATTTCAAGTGCCCCAACTGCGGCCAGCGGATGCGGGTGCCCCGGGGTAAGGGCCGCATCACCGTCCACTGCCGTTCCTGCGGGGCGGCGTTTGAGGAAAAAAGCTGAAAAAGCAGGCGTCCCCTCCGGCGGCGGGGGCGCCTGCTTTTCAGCGCGTTGAAACGGGGATTCCAGCTGCGCCGTAAAAAAGACGGCAAAAAACCGCCTGCCGGGGGCAGACGGCTTTCGACTTGTTTGCCTTTAGGCCAGCTTATTCAGCTTCAGCGTCATGGCGCTCTTTTTGTTGGCCGCGTTGTTGCTGTGCAGCAGGCCCTTCGCGGCCGCCTGGTCCACGGCCTTGACGGCCACCTTATATGCGGCATCGGCCTCGCTGCGGTTGCCGCCGGCCACCGCGGCCTCAAACTTCTTCAGGTTGGTCTTGAGCGCGGACTTCTGCGCCTTGTTCTGGGCGGCCTTCGTGGCATTGACCAGGACGCGCTTCTTGGCAGACTTGATATTGGGCAAACCAAACACCTCCTCCGATTTTTTATGATCTCTGTTTGCGGTTTCCCGCCGCAGATATGTATTCTACCATTATAATTCGGAAATTGCAACACTTATTTTCATTTTTTCGCATAGAAACTTTCCCCCGGCAAAAAATAGAGCCAAAGCCTGTTTTGGGGCACAACATCTGGTACTTTTCGCAGGCAAGGAGGCAGTATTATGGCACAGCGCCGCACCGACCTGGCCCTGGAGGCCCACGAGCTCTGGCAGGAGGGGGCCGGGGAGGGGGCCTCCCTCCCCGGCGTCCGCGCCCAGTCCCGGCAGCGGGAGGGGATGCCGGTGGACGAGGTTATCATATCCGCCCCGGAAGCCGCCCAAGCCCTGGGCAAGCCGGAAGGGGTATATATCACCGTTGGCCTGGACGGGCTGCTCCGCCGGGAGGAAGGGGCGTTCCAGCGGGCGGTGGCCGCGGTGGCGGGGGAACTGGCCCCCCTCCTCCCCCCGGAGGGCCCGGCCCTGGTGGTGGGGCTGGGCAGCCGCACGGTCACGCCCGACCTGATCGGCCCGCTGACGGTGGACCGGATGCTCGTCACCCGGCACCTGGTGGAACAGGCGCCGGAGCACTTTGGGCATATGCGGCCCGTGGCCGCCGCCGCCCCCGGGGTGCTGGCCTCCACGGGAATGGAGAGCAGCCTGGTAGCCCAGGCGCTGGCCGGGCGGCTCCGCCCCGCCTGCGTCATTGCCGTGGACGCGCTGGCCTCCCGGTCGCTGGAGCGGCTGTGCCGCACGGTGCAGATCTCCGACACCGGCGTCGTCCCCGGCTCCGGCGTGGGCAACCACCGCCAGGCCCTGGACCGGGCGGCGCTGGGCGTGCCCGTGTTTACCGTGGGGGCGCCTACGGTGGTGGACGGGGCCACACTGGCCCTGGACCTGCTGGAGCGGGCGGGGCACACGGGTGCGGACCGGGGAGACCTGCCCGGCGGGGGAAATTTTTTTGTCACCCCCCGGGAGGTGGACCAGCGGGTAGCCGACCTGTCCAAAGTGCTGGGCTACGCGGTAAGCATCGCCCTCAACCCGTCCCTGACGGTGGAGGAGCTGGATATGCTGCTGGAGTAGAAGCGCGGAGAAGCCGGGAGCAGGGGACTAAGACGGGAACGGAGCAAAACGACCGGAGGGGCCGCGCCCCCGGCGGACGTTTTGCTCAGTTGAGCGGCTTAGTCCCCGTCGCGGAGGCTTCGCAGCGTGACAGTATAGAAACGCGGGGCCGCCGCGAGCGGCGCGGATGGAACCGCGAGCCGGAGGGAAGCGGCCGGGCGCCCCGGCCGCTCCGCACCCGGACAAGCTCCATATCATTCGCGGCCTCCTGTTTTCGACAACAATTCCGGTTGCCCTTTTCCCCCCGTTCTGCTATAGTATAGGGAAAGCAGGAAAGGGGGCGGGCCTGTGAAGCAAAAATTGGACAGGCTGCTGCGCACCCACCCGCCGGTCCGGTTCGCGGCCGACGTAGTGGGGGTCTATTTCTCCAAACGGGTGGGCCGGGCCGCGGCGGAGCTGGCCTACTTCCTTATCCTCACCTTTTTCCCCATCCTCATCTGCCTATCCGCCTTTGTCAACGAGCTGCACCTGGATCTGACCGCCCTGCTGGAGGACGCGGAGGCGTTCCTCCCCGGCGGGGTGGTGGCCCTGTTCCGGGAGTACCTGACGTACATCCATACCAACCAGTCCACCGCCCTGCTGCTCACCGGCATATTCCTCACGGTACTGTCCGCCTCCGCCGCCGTGCGGGGGCTGATGAACATCATGCAGGAGATCTACGGCCGGGCCACCTTCCGGGGGATCGGCCAGCTGGTGGCCAGCGTGCTGTTCGCCGCCCTGCTGGTGGTCACCATCTACCTCTCCCTGGCCGTGGTGGTCACAGGGAACTGGTTCTTCCGCCTGCTGGGCCAGGTGCTGGGGCTGGAGGGGCTGGTGGAGCGGTTCGGCACCTGGCAGTGGGTGAAATACCTGCTGCTGCTGGGCATGGTGTTCCTGTTTATCCTGCTGCTCTACCGGTTTGCCGCCCCGCTGGACAAGCCCCGGCCCCCGGTGGTGCCCGGGGCATTGGCCGGGTCGGCGGCGCTGGCTATCGCGTCCATGGTCTTTTCCGAGCTCATGGGCAACTCCGCCCGGTATTCCCTGGTCTATGGCTCACTGGCCTCGGTCATTATCCTACTGGTATGGCTGTACCTGTGCGGCAACGTATTGATCCTGGGCAACGTGGTCAATTACGTGATCTATAAGTATAGTAAGGAAGCGCGGCGGTAGGCGCATAAAATTCCATCCCCACGCCACACTATCCCATATCTGGGAAGGGGGCGGCCGCCATGTGGCAGATCGGCGTGTGGGAACGGGACGAGGGGCTGGCGGAACGGGTCAGCCGCCTGGCGGAGGGCTGCCCCGCCCTGGTGCGGGCCTGCCGCCATCCGGCGCTGCTGGCCGGGCTGGCCTTAGACCTGCTGGTGGTGTCCCCGGCGGCCACGGGTTGGGCCGGGGCCGGGCTGCTGGCCTGCCGCACCGCTCTGATTCCCGGCGGGCTGTCCGCCCTCACCCGCGCCCTCCCCGCCGACACCGTGCTCAGCTACGGCCCTTCCAGCCGGAATACCCTCACCCTGTCCAGTCTGGACGGGGGGCGGGTGTCGGTGGCCATCCAGCGGGAGTTTGTCGCCCTCAACGGCCGGGCCGTGGAGCGGCAGGAGCTGGTGGTGCCCAGCGACGGCCGCCCGCCCGACCTGCTGCTGGCCGAGGCGGGGGCGGCGCTGCTGCTGGGGCTGCTGCCGGCGGAGGGATAACATGCAAAAAAGCGGCCTGCCAGGCCGCTTTTTCCATGGAAACCTCTTGCATTTCCCTCTGGGATGGGATAGAATGGGATTGGAATCATAAAAGGCGGCAGGCCGTGGGGTGTGGGGACACCCCACGGCCCTGCGCGAGTGCCGTAACCACTCAACACAGCGATTTACATCGTACCACGGGCCTATTATATCCGTTTTCCGCCGGAATAGCAAGGCGGGGAAATAATAGGTTTTGTGTTCGCATTGATTTTTCAAGGCGGTGTTGGGTATTTCAAGCTCGACACCGCTTTTTATGGTTCCGGCGGACCGCCGGGACGGGCGCGCAGCCCGCTCCGGGCCGGTCTGTTGGAAGCCAAACCTACAATAAAAGGAGAGAGACACATGAAAGAACGGCTGTTACCCATGTTCCTGGCATTGGCCCTATGTATAAGGTTTCTGATGATGTTTATTATAGCACAATCAATCGGGGGAATCCACACCCCCGGCCTGCGGCAATTTGGGATATAGCGTGATTTGGAAATCGTCTTTCGGGCCTGTCCGCTTATCCCGCCGATATGTAATCTTTTCCAATATCTCCTTGAGCATTTCATTTTTCGCCGCTGCGTCTGGAAGCTCTGCGTAAACGTCCAGCAGCTTTTCCACTTTCGGGATAAGGTTCTTCCGGCCCTCCGCCGCTCTCTCTGCATTGGCAAGCGCAACGGCGGCGGCCTCTTTGTCCCGCTTGGCTGCCGCAATCTGCCCGGCCAATGCGCGGGAGCGGTCAAGAAACGTGTCCACGTCGTAAACGTCCATTTCCAACATTTCCTGCGCCCGTGTAAGCTGCTTTTCCCGATTCTCAAGGGCCTTTGTCGCTTGTGCATAGGCTTGTTTGGCAAGGGTCAAAAGTTCGTCGCCGCTGTCTGCGTCCGCTGTCCAGTCCAGATTATAGCCGCGCACCCAACCCGCCAGCGCCTCAAATACCCGCGCCTCGAAAAGCTCATAGTTCACGCTGACATTATCACAAAAGCGGTTCCGGCATTTCATCATGGAGTATTTCTTTGCGTTCGTCCAGAGGGCCAGCGCCCGCCCGCATTTCTCACATACGGCAATCCCCGAAAAGGGGTTTTTGAGTGTGCCGTTGAATTGGACAGGGGCGGGGCCGCGCCGGGCCAGCTTGTCCGCCGCCTGCTGGAACGTGGCCGGGTCTATAATCGCCTCGTGTAGGCCGTCTACCAGAATCCAGTTATCCGGCTCGGATATGTACCTCTCCGGCTTTATTCTGCCGTCCTCCACCTTGCGCTTTGTCTTGCGGCGGTTCCAGCGGATTTTCCCGATATAGGCCGGGTTCTGCAAAATCAGGTCTATTGTCCGTGTACGCCAGTCCCGCCCGCCGGACGGGGCGGGTATGCTCCGGTTCTCAAGGGCGCGGCAAATGGGCGTTGTTCCCACGTCCCGCCGTGTGCCGTCCGGGAGGGGCTGCCCCTGCGTGTAGAGCTGAAAAATCAGCTTGACAACCTCCGCCTCGTTCGGGACTACTTTCAGCGTCCAGCCCTTGCCGCTCTCCACCCGTACCCGCTCGTAGCCATAGGGACAGGAGCCGCCCACCCATTTCCCCTCTTTGCTCGCGGCCTCGCGCCCGCGCATAAGCCGCCGCTTGATGGTCTTGTACTCCCGCCGGGACATGAAAAGCCCAAACTCGAAATATTCTTCGTCGTATTCGTTCGTGGGGTCATAGGTTTTCAGCGGGGTTACTATCTTCGTGCCGGAATACTGGAACGACTGCGCGACTATGCCTTGGTCTATCGTCTCGCCACGGGCCAGCCGTTCAACCTCCATCACCAGCACCCCGGCCCATTGTCCGGCCTGTACCTCCTGTAGAAGCTGCTGCATGACGGGGCGGGCCGCTATGGTGTCCCCGGAAACAATCTCCCGGTGTATCTGCGTGATGTTCAGCCGTTCCCGCTTGGCAAGCTCCAACAGGGCCTTTTCATGCCGGGCCAGCGTTTCCCCCTCGCCGTGGGCCTCTGCGTCCATGTCCGCCCGTGATTTGCGTAGGTATATGCAATATTCTTTTCCGTCCATACCGCGCCAGCTCCTTGCAATTTCCGCCGGGACGTGGTATGATAGACCACGCCAATATAAAAGGCGGTTTTTGAAGCGGTAGCGTCTGCTTGTCTCTGTGGTGGGGAGGGCAGGCGCTATTGCTTTTGTCATATCGTAGCACAATCGCCGCTCTTTGTCGAGCGGGAGCGGGGCCGCGTTTTGGGGAGCGTGGCCCCCTGCACCCCCATAGCACCCGCCCCCGCAAGGGGGCTATGGGGGTATATCTCTGTAGTTCTCTATGTGTATTCTTTGGGGTATTCTTGGGTATTGGTTAAGTCAACTTGGGTAATGCTTTTGTCCCGTTTTGATACAATCAGATTATCTCAATTTGGTATAATCAATCACGTCAAATTTTGCCGGACATTTTGCCGCAGCAAAATCTAAGCAAACGGCAAGCAAACAGTAAGCAAACAACAAGCACAGTTATAAATTGAGCAAGACAGGCGTAAACCGCGCCATAATCGGAATATTTCAGAGATATATTTATTTCCGGGAGTTTCCGGCCCGGAAATCCCCGGATATTCCCGGTTATCTCCGGCAATCTCCGAAAACCATGCTTTTTTTCCCGGAAAACCGCAAGGAAACGCCGTTTTCTTGCTGGATTTGTGGGGCGGCTTTGTTTTGCTGCGGCAAAATCGGCGGCATACTATCCGGCAAATGCCCCGGCAAAAGGAAAGCGGCGGGGGTCAGCTCCCGCCAGCCTCCCCGCCGCTGCTGTTCAAACACGGGATGGCCCCCGGATTCAACTCGCCTACAAGCTCCGCGAGCCGCCCATAGTCGATTGCATACCACAATGTACGGTCAAAACCAAAGTGATTGTAACGCGCCGTTTTCAGCACTACACCAAGGCTTTCCAGCCTCAAAAAAACACGCTTCACCTTGCTTTCCGACCAGAAGGGAAAGTGCTTTTCTTGCCAGTCCTTGGAGGTGTTATAGGCCCATAGCCGCCCGTCACGCTCATTTGTCGCCGTGTAATGAATCTGCTGTATCACGATTGCTTCATCATACCCCAGCTTGCAGGCAATAGCCCGGCTGAATCCATGCGGCGTGTCATTGGTCAGCACTTGTAGTACCCCCTTTGCCTTTTTCGATTTTCCCACCGTTGACACCTCCCCCGCCGCCGTCTGGCCCTGTGCCGTCACCGCTCATAGTGCGACCACAAGGAAACAATCTTGATTGTCTGCTCCCGCTCAAACACCTCATAGACAAGCCTGTGCTGCCCGTTTATTCGGCGGGAATAGAGGCCCTTCAAATCCCCTACCAGCTTTTCATAGGGCGGCGGGTTCTGGTATGGGTTCTCCCGGATAACGGCTATCAGGTCTTTTGCTTTGCCGTCCAGATGGGCCGCTTTCAGCTTCGGAATATCCTTCAAGGCCGTTTTCGTGTAGACGATTGCATACACTACCAGACAACCTCACTTTCCGGGACACATTCGGAAAGCGGGGTTTTCTTGCCCTCTGCCAGCTTCGCCGCCATATCCGGGTCAGACAGGAGCCGCGCCGTCTCCAACGCGCCCGTTTCCAGCTTATCCATTGTGCCTTTTACGGCGTTCAGCATTTCAAGGACGCTCTGTAGCTGCCATTCCTCCATGCTGTTGATTACTGAAATGCACATATCGCGGTTACTCATGGTCTGCGCCTCCTTTGCTGTCCAGTTTATCCCCCGTAACGGGGTTGATACCCAGTTTGAGGGAATTTCCGTCCCGCTTTGCCTGTGTTTCCACCGCCCGCGCCAGAAATTCCCCTACGGCCTCTCCTGTGCGCTCTGCGGCCTGCTGCGCGGCTTCCAGCGCGTCAGGGGGTAGAGAGATACCCCCGGCCACCGCCGCCGCTCCTGCGGCCTCCTGCGGCTCTCCTGCGCCGTCCCGCGCCATTGCCTCATTGATTGCCCGGCCTATGAAGCCGTTTAGGGATTCCCCGGCGGCGGCGGCATATGCTTGTAACTCTGCCTTTCGGCCTTTGGGGAGTGTAAGGTTTACACGGTCGCAGTTTTCTTTCTGCCACTGATTTTTATACTCTGCTTTGCCTGCCATGCTTTCACCTCCACGGGGGGAGCCGCAAAAATGGCGGCACCTTTCCCAGTATGGCTATATTATACCCCATTTGTCCATCATGCGCAAGATACAAAATAGACAAAATATCATGCGCATGATTGTATACTCTGCCTATTGCTTTTATCATGCGCATGATATATAATAAGACCATAGCAAGGGACAACAAAACACCGAGCGGGGCCGGGGAAACGCATTCTCCGAGTAGGCCAAAGGTGCGAAACGAACTCACGCCCCCGGCCCCGCGCCAGACAAAATTAGGAGGTCTGCACCATGAGTATGAACGAGATGGAAAGCAAAATCCGGGAGCTGCGCCAGCTTCAAGCCCTGATTGACGAGGCGACCGCCGAGGCCGAGGCTATCAAGGACACCATCAAGGCCGAAATGGGGGACGCGGAGGAGTTGCGGGCCGGGGAGTACAAGGTCACTTGGAAAGCGGTCACGTCCTCCCGGCTGGACACCACGGCGCTGAAAAAGGCTCTGCCGGACGTGGCGGCGCGGTTTATGAAGTCCACCACCTCCCGCCGCTTCACTATCGCGGCATGAGAAAAGGCCCTTTGCAAGGCCGTGAACCTTGCAAGGGGCCAGCACCCAACACCACCCGACAAAAGGGGAGCGGGTAAGCCTGATTATAGCCCACCCGCTTCCCGAAATCAAGAGATAGGAGCGAAAAAGCATGAAAAAAACCTGTAACAACTGCGCGGGCTGCGCTCACTACCGCCCGCTGTCCGATAAGCGCGGCGCAGGGCCGCGAGCCTGTCACTACATTCTGGACACCGGGCATATGCGGGGCTGCCCCGTCTCTGACTGCACGATCAACCGCGCCGGACGGCGCACCGGGAAGGGGGCGGCGGCATGAACGAGCTTTTCAGCAAGACCTTTTCAGAGCTGACCACGGCGGCCCCGCTGGACATTCGCGGCCTTGGAGATAAGCCCCTCACCGTCTTCCAGCTTACCGGGCTGTGGGCCGTGGTGAACCACCGCTATGAAAATATGCTCCCCACCACCACACACACCGACAAAAAGCCCTTTGAGCTGTGCAAGGCCCTTGAAAGCCCCGGTTATGAGACGCTTGCCTATGCCCTTGTGGGCCGCCTGTGGGAAATGGGCGTGGAGCGTTCCGGGCGGACGGCGGCGCGGCGGTAAGCCGCCCGCCCCCCGCCTGCGGGCACGTGTCCGGGGAGCGGGGGAGGATTCCCCGCCGAAATGGCGGGGTATTCCCCGTCGATTCAACGGGGAATTATTGGGGGGCCGTCCTGCGGCCTCTGTGGGCGGCTCCCGCTCGCGGACAGGAAGGAGATACCACCCCGACGCGGAACGCCGCCAGAGGGCCGGGAAATGGGGAGGGGGTGGTCATTTCCGACCGCCCCTTTATCCCTCTTTCGGCTCCCGCTCGCGGGCGGGAAAAGATACCACCCCGGCGCGGAACGTTGCCAGAGGGCCGGGGAATGCCCCATAGCGCAAAACAAGAAGACAACCGGCCCCCTCTCAAAGGAATCCCGGTTGTCTTCCCACCTTAGCGTCAACTAAAAGGATGGCGATATTATATCATCCATTCGGGGCCGTGTCAATCCGGGGGGTTCTCCCCGGATATTCTTTTTCCGGGAGTTTCCGGCCCGGAAATCCCCGGATATTCCCGGATATCTCCGAAAACGAGCGGGGGGGCTACAGGTCAAACGCCGCATTAAGTACAAGCCGCGCCTGCGCAGTTTTGACCGCTGCGAGTATGCCGCCGCGCTCCTCCGCCGAAAGTTCCGCGCTTTCCCTGATATGCCGCTCCATCCCGGCCAGCAGTCCGGCCACAAGGCTATATTTCAGCCCTGTAAGCTCTGCCATTTGGCCTGCAAGCTCACTTTCGGGCGGGGCTTCGGCGGCCTCGCTCTGCAATGCTCCACGCTGCAAAATTCCAGAATGCGGAATAGGGCCGTCCCAGTCTATCCCACCAAACCCGAAAGCCAGCACCAAAAGGCGGTCTATGGCGTTATACGTCACAGCGTCGAAACTACTTATCTCTACGCCTTTATGGATGATTTTATTGGCGCGGCATATATGCAGCGCGTCACAAATCGGCTTTTTGGCCCGCTTTGTGCTGGATATGTACCGCAAAACAATCAAATTGTGGTATTTCTTCCCTTCCGGGTCATTTTGCGCGTCTTTTAGGCTCCTTTTCATCAGCCAATCGACAAACCGCCGTACTCCACTGTCCGGCGGCGCATCCCGGTAGGCTTCCAGTGCTTCCTTGACTATCTGAAAGTTTTTTTCATATTCCGTCATAGTGCTAAAAGCTCCTTTTCCGTGTCGGAAAGCTGTAGCCGCGCCACCGCTGCCCGGTCTTCCCGTATCAGTCTGTCGGCCCGTCCTTTCCTGTTCATGGATGGCATGAACTCCGCCAGCTCCGCGCCGTATTTCCCGACCCGGATGGTCTGAAAGGCGGCGGCTTTTCGTTCATGGAGTGCTGCCCGCGTCAGGCCCTTTTCCTCCGCAATCCGGCTAAATGGAATACCGTGGAAGTATTGCCGAACAATCACCGCCGCTGTGTCCTCTGGAACGTCCTGCAAGGCGGACATAAGGGCGGCGTGTAACTCCTGCTGCCACACCCGCTCTATAACGTCCGCTTCCATATCTGCGCCTTCTGTCAGCTTGTCCAGCAGGGAGAGGCCGTCCCCGTCCTCGCTGCCCTTTGCTTCCGCCTCAAGGCTCGCTGTTTCCTGTTTGCGCAAGGCGGCCAGTGTTCCGGCAACGGCGGCGGGATGGAGGCCCATAGCGTTCAAGGCTTCTTCATAGGTCACGGCCCGGCCTGTTTCCCTCTCAAGCTCCCGTTTTTTCTTGGCACAGTCCCGGAAACGCTGTTTCATGTATGTTGGTATGCGGATAGTAAAGCCGCCGCGCTCATAGTAGCGGCACAGCTCCCACCCTATACGCTTTGCGACATAGGTTGAAAATTTCCACTTTCCCGCCGGGTCATAGGTAAAAGCCGCTGCGTGGAAACTGAAATAGGCTTGCTGCTCCATATCCTCAAATCCCTGTTCGCCTACATTAAGCCCGGTCAGCCTGTGGACGGTCAGCCGGACAAGGCGGATATTTTGCCCCCATAGCTCCCCCATGATGGCCGCCGCCTCCGGCGTACCCTCCCCGGCGGCCTGTAGCCGCTCTATCAATTCTTCGTTTGTAGGCTTTGCCGCCCCTGCGCCCATGCGTCACCGCCTCCCGCTCCCGGCTATCCCTCTTTCGGCTCCCCGAAAATCCTGTCATAGTTTGCCGTGATAATCCCGGCGGCGTGTTCGTCCATGAACGAGCGGGCGGCGGCTTTCCCCAGCACTTCCACCGCCGCGCCGTCAATCCCCAGCCCGTCAACGGTGCTTTCCCGGAACGTGAAAAAAGCCCCTTTTTCGGTCTGGTAGAGCGTCACCGCCTCGAAAATATCGGCATAGCGACAAAGCGGGGTTGCACAGTCCGGGGAATACCACCGCCCGCCGACGTAAAACCGCCGCCGCTTTTCCTTGTCTCCCATGCGTTTCACTCCCTCCCGGACGGCGAAAACCGCCCATTTTACGGCTAACTTTTGGCTAACCTTTGGCTAACCACTCCGGCCCGCTCTGTCCTACTTTTGTCCTACCATCGTACTACCCGCGCCGTGCTTTCCTGCGCAACTTTTGAGTAACCTTTGAGTAACCGCCTTTTGCCCCTCTATGGGGCTACACAGAAGTTTTACTAAAGCTCCCTTTGCGCTGGATGGCAACGGTGACATGGTGGCCCCGTATGTCCTGCGGCTCCTGCGCTGTGAAGTCAAGCCCGCTCGCCTCATTCACGATTTTGTCATTCATCCGCACGTCTGTACCCGCTGGAAGATTGAGCTTTCCCGTGTAGAGATATGTGTTGAACGGCGTTTCCTGCGCCAGCTCCGTACTTGCGCCCACGTTGAAATGACAGGGAACGTGTTCCAAATCCGGGGTTTTGGGGTAACTGTAGGTTGTTTGCCCCGGCAGGCCGAAACCGGGGCTTGTCGTTTCGCTCCGCAAATGGTAGATACTGCACCTGTGGTTAAATAAAGCCTCAATCGACACCGTGAAAACCTCCCTTGAAGTCTGCCGGGTGTTCCGGCCCGTTTTCCTCTGTGCGGTAGGCCGTTTTAGGAGCGGGACGGCGGCGGGGGTATAGTTACCCTCCCCGGCGTGTTGTCGCTCCAAATCAAAAGCCGCCGCTTTTAGTTTTGACGGGAAAAACGCTTTCTTGCGGCCTCCGCCATTTCTGCCCGCCGCTCCGCTGTCAGCACCGGGCCGGGGTTCACCCGTAGCCACTTTTTCGGGATGATGTATTCCACGGCCTTCCCATCGTGGCTGGACTTCACAAAGCGGCAATCCTCCGGGCGGTCTTTTGCAAGCTGTTCCAGCCGCCGCCGCAAGGTGCCGTTGTATGTGTAAATGCTTGCCGTTGTCTCTGCCTCGTTGAAATTGATGATTGTTTCCTGTTCGTATCGTGTAAGATTCATGATATTTTCTCCTTTCCGTCTCCCGGATTTTACCCGGTACACTTTTGGTCTACTTTCGGTATACCCGCCAGAAACGCCATAGAAGCCCCATAGAGGCACTTTAGGCCCGTTGTGGTATCGTGATACTATCCGGGGCGTTGCCACCCATCTACGGCCCGCCCGTGGCCCGTATCGGGGCATTTGGGGGCGCACGTCTCCCGCTCCATGCCCGCCGATGGTGGAGCGGGACGGCGCACACCTCCGGGCCGGGGTTACAGGGGCCAGCCGCTAAAGGGGTTTTCAATCCCCGCAAGCCCGATATAGTCCGGCTTGGAGACAACAAGGCGGCTGCTGTCCAGCCCTGCGGTGAATACCGGGGCAAAAACGGGCGGGGTGTAGCCCTCCGCCTTTGCCAGCTCCCCAATATCCGCCCGGACAGTTTTCAACGTCTCGTGCATTGCCAGCAGGCCCGCGCAAGCGGCCTTGTATTCCGCTGCCAGCGTTTCCACCAGCAGTACAGATTTTTTCCAGTCCGGCAACATCTTTTCACAAATGGCCGCCCATTCCTCCATGATGGCCCCGTCCGGGTAGACGGGGAGGGCATTCACCCGCTCGCGCATTTCCGCCAGATGTTTCAGCTTGCTTTCCAGCTCCCCGCGCTTTTCGGAAAGCTCCACAGTCTTTTCCGTGTTGCAGTCCTCGGCGGCCCGCTGCAAGGCGCGGTCAGTCTCGGCCCGCTCCCGCTCGGCGGCGGCGATAGAGGCGGCCACCTTCGCCACCTTGCCCGCCTTTGCGTCCCGGTATTTCTGGAAGCCCGCAAGCAGCTCCGCCCTGTCGGTAGGCTCCGGGGGCGTGTACTCGGCGGCGGCTTTGGCCCGTTCCAGCGCGGCCAGCGTCCCGGACGTGCGCCGCTCCCGCTTCTCCGCCAGCACAAGCCGTTCCGGGTCATTGGCTGCCGCCTGCTTTTCCCGCTGGATGGCCGCCAGCTCCGCCCGCGTGTCCTTGATGGCCTTGTCCAGCTCCGCGATTCTGTCTTTGTCTGCCATTGTGATACCCTCGCTTTCTCAATAGTCGGTTTTCAACGTCTCAAGCTCCAATACCGCGTTATACGCCTCAAGCGCGGCGGCGGTCAGCTTGTCCGGGTCTGCCCCGGATAGGCGACACTTGACGGCCTCCCCTATGGCCTCGCTGTCATAGGCCAAAAGCTCAAGGGTAAGCCGCTCCATGTATTCCCGTTTCCTCTCCTGCTCCATGTCTGCCCCCTTTCTGACGGTTTGCCCCGTCTGTATTTGCGCGGGCCGTCCAGAAATGCCGCTGCGGGGCCGTGGGAGGCCCGTAGGCGCGTTTTAGCGGGGTAGGTAGTATAAGACCATTCCCCCGGCCTCGGACGGCGATTTACGGCCATTCTGCGGCGTTTTCCGCTTCGCCCAAAATAAATATCCTTAGAAGCCCTGTGTGTGGGGCTGTGCGTCCCGGCGTACGCGGTGGATGTCAAAAATGCCGCCCAGGAGGACATCAAAAGCACCTTTACTATCCTGCGCAATGGGACAATTGACGAGACGCAGGGCCGCTACCGTTCCAGCCAGCCAATTCTTGTAGACGATAATTCTGATGGGGTGATGGAGGAAATCCACTACGAGGTGTTTGACCGGACCGACAGCTGGACCATTACCAACACTGGGAGCAAGGCGGTCTCCGCCTCGGGGCGCACGGATTATGAAATCAGCTTTGTCACCTGGCAGTATGGGTATGCGCCGGATCAGGGTTTTGAGTGGGTCGGCGGAACGAGCGAAGTGACGCAGGACGGCCGAATTGTACACATCCTTGATGGGGGAGACAGGCGCGCCGTGCTGAAGGCCGGCGAATCCATTACGATCCCCGCCGGCTCCTTTGAATGGGAGGATGAGGAATACCGGAGCCCCTACGATGGTACCGGCGCCGTCCACGCCATGTCTATTTTGATTGACTACGGGACGCAGACCGACCCGGAGGCCGGTTATCTCACATACACCCTTTATTTCCGCGCCGACGCCGGCCAAAAGGCCGCGATCGACAAAAAGCAGGATAGCCCCGCCCCCGCCTTCATCGACGTGCCCGCCTGGTGTTCCGGCGCGGTGGACTGGGCCGTGGCGCAGAAGATCACCAACGGCAAGGGGGGCGGTAAATTCGCCCCCGGCGACCCCTGCACCAACGCGGAAATCCTCACCTTCCTGTGGCGGGCCGCCGGGGAACCCAAGGAGGGAATCAAGACCCCCATCGCCAACACCCAGGAGAGCGATTTCTTCTACGACGCCGCCCAGTGGGCCAGCGGCAGGGGCATGATTGATCCCGTCACCTTCGACCCCTCCAAGCCCTGCACCCGGGGCAGCGCGATGATTTACATCTGGAACGCCTTTGATGAAATGGGCGTGGGCGGGTCCGACATCTTCTCCGATGTGCCCAGCGGAAATGAGGCGCTTTACGGCGCCGTCAACTATGCCCTGGCCTGCGGCATCACCAACGGCTACCCCGACGGCACCTTCCGCCCCAACAACACCTGCACCCGCGGCGAGATCGTCACCTTCCTCCACCGGGCCTATGTTCCGGAAGCCAGCCTGTCCTTCAACTTCTAAGGGAACCCAAAAGGCCGCCCAACCGGGCGGCCTTTTTTTGCGGATTCCCCCTTTACGTCCCCAACATGATATGATATAATTCTATAGATTAGATTGGAGGGGTTCCGGTGGAAGAACTGGCCGAATTAAAACAGGAGCTGGCCCGGCAGCGCCCCGACGACTGGGACGGGCTGCCCGACATCCCGCTGTATATGGATCAGGTGGTGTCCTATCTGTCCCGGCAGATCCCCGACTTTGGCGACGGGGACGCGCTCACCCCCGCCATGATCAACAACTATATCAAGGACGGTCTCCTGGAACGGGCCAACGGGAAAAAATACGGTCAGGAGCATTTGGCCTACCTTACCGCCATCTGTGCGCTGAAGCAGGTTATGAGCGTGCGGGAGATGAAGGTGCTCACCACGGTGGGCCGGGAGATGCGCGCCCCGGATCGGCAGTATGAGTACTTCTGCCGCTATCTGGACGAGGCCATGGCCGACACCGCCCAGCGTCTGAACGAGGATACGTCCGACCACGACCTGCCCAAGCTGGTGCTGGATTTGGCCATGCGCAGCTACGCCAACATGCTGGCCTGCCGCCAAGCGCTGGCCATCCTGGCCAAGCGCACGGGGCATGAGGACCTGTTGAAGAAAAAGAAGTGAGAAGCGAGAGCGCAGACTGGCAGGCCGGAGCGAGGGCGAGCAATGGGGCGCACAGCGTCCCACGGACCAGCCCGAGGCGGAGGGAAGCCGGAGCGTGAACCAGCCCAGCGCGCAGTAAGACCCAGTCAATTTTTTAAGATCTATTTTTGGAGGTACTGAACCATGAACGATTACACCATCATCACCGATTCGTCCTGCGACCTGCCCGACAGCTTGGTCAAGGAGCTGGAGCTGGAAGTGCTCCCCCTGGCCTTTATTATGGACGGCAAAACCTACCGGAATTATCCCGACAACCGGGAGATGTCCCCCAAGGACTTTTACAATAAGGAGCGGGAGGGCGTCATGGCCACCACCAATGCCGTCAACGTAGGCGAGGCGTCCGACGCCATTGAATCGGTGCTGAAGCAGGGCAGGGACGTGCTGGTGCTGGCCTTCTCCTCCGGCCTGTCCACCACCTGCAACTCCTTCCAGATCGCCGCCGGCGACCTGGCCGAGCAGTACCCGGACCGCAAGGTGTATGTGGTGGACACCCTGTGCGCCTCCCTGGGCCAGGGTATGTTCGTCTACCAGGCGGCCAAGCTGCGGCAGGCGGGCAAGTCCATGGAGGAGGTCCGGGACTGGGCGGAGCAGAACAAGCTGCGCCAGTGCCACTGGTTCACCGTCAACGACCTGTTTTTCCTGAAGAAGGGCGGGCGCGTGTCCGCCGCCACCGCCGTGGTGGGCACCATGCTCCAGATCAAGCCCGTGATGCACGTGGACAATGAGGGGCACCTTATCAAGGTGGACACCGCCCGGGGCCGCAAGGCGTCGCTGAACGCCCTGGTGGACAAGGTGGGGGAGCTGGCGGAGAACCCGGCGGCCCAGACCATGTTCATCAGCAACAGCGACTGCGCCGAGGAGGCCCAATACGTGGCGGATCAGATCAAGGCCAAGTACGGCACGGAGGAGATCATCATCAACTCCATCGGCCCGGTGATCGGGGCCCACACCGGGCCGGGCTGCGTGGCGCTGTTCTTCATGGGCAAGCACCGGTAAGGCTTGGCACAGGCGTTCCTCTCTGTTTGCGCAGAAAGGGACAGAAAGACACACTTAAAGGGGTGACCGCCGGACGCGCTTTGCGCTTAGGCGGGCACCCCTATTTCCGTTGCCGCTGCCAGCGTTGGCTATTGAAGCCGGCAGGGCGCAGACTCCTCCCCCAGATGGGGGAATTTTTTTGCCTGCCCCCTTGACAAAGGCGAATACACTGTCTATACTGTATATATCGTATATATACAAAATATCATGAGGTGCACCATGGACATCATCATCAGCAATTCATCCGGCGTGCCGATCTATGAGCAGATCGTCCGCCAAATGAAAGGGCTCATCCTTTCCGGCGCACTCCCCGAGGGCGAGGCCCTGCCCTCCATGCGGCTGCTGGCCCGGGATCTGCGCATCTCCGTCATCACCACCAAACGGGCCTACGAAGAATTGGAGCGGGACGGCTTCCTCACCACCGTCCCCGGCAAGGGCTGCTTCGTGGCGACCCAGAACCGGGAGACCCGGCGGGAGGCCGTGCTGTGCCAGGTCGAGGAGCACCTGTCCCAGGCAGTGGACGCCGCGAGAACCGGGGCCGTGGGCCTGGACGAGCTCACCGAAATGCTCAACACATTGTATAATGAGGAATGATTTATGACAAATTGTATTGAAATCAAGGGTCTTGTCAAAGAATACAAGACCTTTACCTTGGGGCCTGTTGACCTCAAGGTCCCAGGCGGTTCCATCATGGGCCTGATCGGGGAAAACGGTGCGGGGAAAACCACCCTCATCAAGTCTATGCTGGGTATCGTCAAGCCCACCGCCGGGGAAGTCGCCCTGCTGGGCACCGATCCGGACCGCGCCAAGGAGGACATCGGCTTGGTGCTGGACGACTGCTTTTTCTCCGAGTACCTGCGGGTGCGGGACGTGGAGGCGGTGCTGTGCCGGGTGTTCAAGACCTGGGACAAGAGGCTGTACCGGGACTATCTGGACAAATTCGGCCTGTCCGGGGCGAAAAACATCAAGGAGCTGTCCCGGGGGATGCGGATGAAGCTGTCCCTGGCCGCCGCGCTGGCCCACCGGCCCAGGCTCCTGCTGCTGGACGAGGCCACGGCGGGGCTGGACCCGGTGGTGCGGGACGAGATCCTGGACGAGTTCCTGGCCTTCGTGTCCGACGAGGATCACGCCATCCTCATCTCCAGCCACATCACCTCCGACCTGGAAAAGGCGGCGGACTACATCGCCTACCTCCACCAGGGGAAGCTGCTGCTGTGCGACGAGAAGGACCGCCTGCTGGAGAGCTACGGGCGGCTGGTGTGCACCAAGGCGGATTTGGAGCAGGTGGACCGGGGCTATCTGGTGTCCACCCGGAAAAGCCAGTATTCCACCGAGGCGCTCATCCGGCACAAAAGCGATTTCAAGCGCCTCTATCCCCGCCTGACGGTGGAGCCGGTGACGCTGGACGAGCTGATGGTATTCGTGGTAAAGGGGGAGAAAGCATGACCGGCTTGATTTTGAAGGATTTCCTCATTCTGCGCAAGACCCTGCGCTCCTACCTGTTTGTGCTGGTCGTATATGCGGGCGTCGCTTTTACCGGGGTGTGGTCGGCGGACATCGTCGGCGTGCTGATGGTAGTCACAGTAACGATGCTTCCCATGAATGTGTTTGCCTACGACAAGCAGGCCAAGTGGGACACCTACGGTCTGGCCCTGCCGGTGGGCCGCACGAAAACGGTAGCCGCCCGGTATCTCTGCGTCCTGCTCCTGTGCCTGCTCAGCGTGGGCCTGACGGCCATTCTCGGCGCGGCGCTGTATGCCGCCGGGCGGGTGGAGGAGCCCGTGGAATTTCTGGTGACCTGTTCGGTGATGGGCCTGATGTCGGTGCTGATGAACGCCATCATGCTGCCCTTCCTGTACAAGTTCGGCCCGGAGCGGGCCCGGATGATGTTCTTTGGCATCATGGGCGGAATCGTTCTGCTGGTTGTCGCGGCCCTGTTTCCCCTGGGCGGGCTGGAGTGGCTCAAATCCCTGGAGCTTGCCGAGCCCACCCTGGCGCAGGTCACCGCCATTCCCGTGATCGCGGCCATTGCGGGGCTGGCCCTGCTGACGGTGTCCTTCCTGCTGTCCCGGCATTTCTACGGGGCAAAAGACGTGTGAGGTGAGCATGATGAAGCACTGCGGCAACTGCGGCAAAGATTTCGACGCCCAGGAAACCCAGTGCCCCGTCTGCGGCGGCGACCTGCGCGAAATGGACGACCCATCCGGCGACATCGCCGCCCTCATGCTCTTACCGTGGCTGCTCCTGGTGGTCGTGTTCCTCTGTTAACCTCCCTAAAAGTCAAGAGAAATTTGCAAAAGACAAGAAAGAATAGCACCTTGCATAAGTGAGGCGGGCATATTTTATGCGTTTTCACAACAAAATGACATGACAAGCCAGCCGGATGGGTCAATCCCATTCGGCTGGTACGCTTATATAGGACCGGGGCGTTACGCCGCCTGGAGCTCCTGGTCAAAGAGCATGGTGGCGGACTTCCAGCCCAGTATCTTGCGGGGGTAGTTGTTGACCCACCGCTCCGCTGCCATCACCTCCTCCTTTGTGACCTCATCAAAGTTGGTGCCTTTGGGGAAAAACCGTCTAATCAGCCGGTTCATGTTCTCATTGCTGCCCCGCTCATAGG
>CAJULZ010000015.1 GCA_910587205.1 uncultured Oscillospiraceae bacterium | reverse complement strand
ACGAACACCTATTATTTCAAAGGCGGCTTTGCCGTCATGGTGTGGCTCTGATGTCGAAACGAACAGCGGAGGTCAAGGTGTAAAAACCTTGGCCTCCGCTGTCTGATGCTTATTCAGTTTTGATTTCAGCCTGTTCTGCCAACAGATCCGTTTTTGTGGTAAAATAAGGGCTCCGGCCCCCAAATGGGGCCGGAGCCCTGTTATGCTCGCAGATGTACCTTACTTCTTGTCGGTGTAATCGTAGAAACCCTTGCCGGTCTTGCGGCCCCACTCGCGTTTTTCGTACTTCTCCTTGATGATGTCATAGCCGTGGGGTTTAATCCCCGTCTCCTTCCACCGCGTGGTGCTGGACAGGTAGTTCAGGTCAATGCCGGTAAGATCCAGCAGGCGGAAGGGTCCCATGGGGTAGTTCAGGCCCAGCTCCACGCCCAGATCCACCTCCTGCGGGGTGCACACTCCTTCGTCTACCAGATAGAAAGCCTCGTCCCGCAGGGCGCGCAGCACACGGTTGACCACAAAGCCCTCGATCTCCTTGTTCACGCGGATAGGGGTCTTGCCGTTCACCACCGAGAACTCCACCAGGGTCTGTACCGTGTCGTCGGCGGTGTGCTCTCCCCGGACCACCTCAACGAGCTTCATGGCCAGCGCGGGGTTGAAATAGTGAATATTGGCCAGACGGCCGGGGTTGGAGACGCAGCCGATGAAGGTGGAGGAGGGCATCCAGCTGGAGTTGGAGGCCAAAATGGCGTCCTCCGGGGCAATGGCCCCCACCTTTTTGTAGAAGTCCAGCTTCACATCCCGATCCTCCAGAATCGCCTCGATCACCAGCTGGGCGCCCTCGGCGGCGTCTTTCAGCTCAGGGCACAGGTGAAAGTTGGCCTTGGCGGCATCCGCCTGCTCCTGGGTGAGCTTGCCCTTGGCCACCCGGCCGGCCAGATACTCGCCGCTCCACTTCTCTACCGCGGCCAGCACATCGCCCACGCTGTCGGTGAGATAGGTGTCAAAACCGTGGATCGCGGCGTTCAGCGCGATCTGACGGCCCATCAGGCCTCCGCCTGCCACACAGACCTTTTTTATATCGGAAATTTTCATAATAGCACAGCCTCCTCAAACTTTTGAATGTCGGGCGGTGTTTAGACCGCCTCGAAAATACCCGCGGCACCCATGCCGCCGCCGATACACATGGTGACCATACAGTACCGTCCGCCCCGGCGGCGCAGCTCACTGACGGCTTTGATGGTGAGAATCGCGCCGGTGGCGCCCAGAGGATGGCCCATGGCCATGGCGCCGCCGTTGACGTTCACCTTGGCGGGATCCATCCCCAGATCCCGCATACAGGGGATGGCCTGGGCTGCAAAGGCCTCATTGAGTTCGATGACGTCGATCTGGTCGATGGTGAGCCCGGCTTTCTCCAAGGCGATGGGCACCGCCTGTTTTGGGCCCAGTCCCATGTAGGCAGGGTCCATGCCCCGCACACCGAAGGAGACAAATTTCGCCAGCGGCTTGATGCCCAGCGCCTCGGCCTTTCCAGCGGTCATCAGCACCACCATGGCGGCCGCGTCGCTCATCTGGGAGGAGGTGCCGGCGGTGACGGTGCCGTCCTCCTTGAACACGGTCTTGAGCTTGGCCAGATCCTCCATGGTCAGGCCACGGCGGATGCCCTCGTCTTTGTCGAAGGTGAACCGGTTCCCGTTCTCATCCAGCGCCTGCACGGGGAGGATCTGCTCCTGGAACACGCCGGCATCCTGGGCGGCGGCAGCCCGGCGGTGGCTCTCCAAGGCCAGGGCATCCTGCTCCTCCCGGGTGACGTGGCACAGTTCGGCCACGTTTTCGGCAGTGAGGCCCATGGGCATATAGGCCCCCGGCTCGTTTTCCTTAATCCAGGCGCAGCGCACTTCTTCCTTGGTGCCCATGGGCAGCATGGACATGGTCTCCACGCCGCCGGCCACCATCACCTCAGCATCCCCGGCCCGGATCATGTTGATGGCGCTGTAAATGGTCTGGAGGCCGGACGAGCAGAACCGGTTGACAGTCTGGGCGGGCACGTCGTAGGGCAGGCCGGCCCGCAGACAGATCAAGCGGCCGATGTTATAGCCCTGAACCTCCTCACATTTGGAGCAGCCGATGATCACGTCAGCGATGTCCTTGGGATTCAGCTGGGGGAGCTTGTCCAGCACCTGGCGCAGCACTTGCCCTCCGAAGTCCACGGGATGGGTGTACTTGAGGGAGCCCTTCTTGGCGCGGCCCACCGCGCTGCGGCCGAACGCGGCAATGACGACATCCTGCGGCTGAAGATTACTCATGATAAATTACCCCTTTCCTTATCCGTTGGCATGGAAGCCGTCCGCCGCGTTTTTGCAGACGAGGCTTGCCGTGCCAGCCAAAACCTTTTTGTCGTTTTGATTGTTGATGGACAGCTCACATTCTACCCGCAGTCCTTCCGCGGTCTGTTCTGTCCCGGTGATGGTTCCCTGGGTGAGCACAGTGTCGCCCGGGTGGGCCTGTCCAACAAATTTCACTTCAATTGAGCCGGTGACTGCCCAGTCCATCCCAAAATTGACCTCCATCATTTCAGAGGCATAGGCCATTGTGAGAAACCCGTGCGCCAGCGTCGTCTTGAAGGGCGAATTGGCGCAGAACGCAGGGTCCACATGGACCGAACCGGTGGAACCGCTCAGAACTCCAAATTTGTCAATCTTATTCTGGTCGATGTGCTTGAACACAGGGATGAGAGGAGTACCCGGCTCCATTGTTTTTAGCAAAGCGTACCTCATCTGTCCGTCCTCCTCACTTTTTCGGCCCGGGGATCATGTTGATCATCACCCCGGAGCACACTACCTCCCCGTCCTGGTTGGCAAATGTGGTAGCATACTGGATCAAGAGCCTGCCCTTGGCGTCCGTCCCTTCCGAAACCTGAGTTTCAGCCGTGATCTTGTCCCCCGCCCGGATGGGCTTGAAGAAGGACATCTTCTGCTTGACATGCACGCCGCCAGTAGGAACCTTCACCTCGGGGTCCATATACATCTGGTACTGAGCGCAAAAACTGGCGGGCGCGACAGGCGCGGAGAGCCCCGCCGCCTGCGCACTCTGGGCGTCCAGGTACATCGGTTCCAGGTTTTCCACCGCCTGCGCGTACTGGGCGATAGCATACTTTGTAATGTTCCAAAGCTTTGTACTCATATCGGCCCCTTATCCCCCGTGCGCCTTACACGCCTTTAAAGTTGGCCGGCCGCTTCTCGATGAAGGCCAGGGTGCCCTCCGCCTTGTCCTCGGTAGAGAACGCCAGCGCCTGGGAATACCGCTCGAAATACAGCCCGGACAGCAAATCAGTATTTGCGCCCACATTGATGGCCATCTTGGCCAGCATCACCGCCACCGGGCCCTTGGCCTTGATCTTGCCGGCCATTTCCAAGGCGGCGTCCAGCACAGTGCCGTCATCCACCACCTTTTCAATCAGGCCGATGCGCTCGGCCTCCTCGGCGGAAATGATGTCGCCGGTGAAAATCAGTTCCTTGGCCTTGCCGATGCCCACCAGGCGCTGAAGGCGCTGGGTGCCGCCGCCCCCGGGGATGATGCCCAGGTTTACCTCGGGCTGGCCAAATTTAGACTTGCGGGTGGCAATCCGGATGTCGCAGGCCATGGCCAGCTCACAGCCGCCGCCCAGGGCGTAGCCATCAACGGCGGCGATCACCGGCTTCTTATGGCTGGAAATCTCGTACAGAATGTCGTTGGTCTCGCTGCACATCTGCTCGCCGACGGTGCGGGCATGAAGGGCTCGGATGTCGGCGCCGGAGGCAAACGCCTTGCCGCCTGCGCCAGTGATAATGATCACGTGGACGCTGTTGTCGTCCCGCAGCGCCCGCATCCCAGCGCGGATTTCGTCCCAGGTGACGAAGTCCAGGGCGTTGCGCACCTCGGGGCGGTTCAGGGTCAGCACCGCCACGCCGTCGCTAATCTCGATCTTGATGTTCTGGTAAGCCATTTCTCATACTCCCTTTCCTCAGATGATGTGTTGTTTCCGCAGTTCCTCCACCGCCTCCGGCGTGCGGCCCAGCAGTTCCCGGAGGATCTCCCCGCTGTCCTTCCCCGGGGCGCAGGCGGACCGGCGGTATTGCGCCGGGGTCAGGCTCATCTTGATGGGGTTGCCGATCACCGGCAGGTCGTCCAACACATTTTCCTCCGGGCGGACCAGCATCTCCCGGGCGGCCACCTGGGGGTCGTTGAACACCTGTTCCGCGGTCCGCACCAAGGCGTTGGGGATGCCGTACCGATCCATGGCAGACACCGCCTCCTCCCCGGTCACAGTGTCCAGCCACGCCTGGATCTCCGTGTTGAGCAGCCCCTCGCTCTCCTTTTTACGCACGGCGGCCCCCACCATGCCGGACCGGCCGATGTGCTCCGGGTGGCCGATGAGCTCCATGAGCTTTTCAAAGTGGGCCTCCGCTGTGCCGGAAATCTGCACCCACGCGCCGTCCCTGGCCCGGTAGGTGCCCACCGGCGCGGAAAAGGGCCGGCCGTTACCCGCCCGCTTGGGGAGCTCGCCGTTCATGCGGTAAATGGCGGGGTAGTTCTCCATCAGGACAAACATGGCGTCAAACAGGGCAATGTCCACGTTCTGCCCCTCCCCAGTGCGCTGGCGGCAGACGTAGGCCGCCAGGACGCCGATGGTGAGGTACAGCCCCGCGAAAAAGTCGCTGATGGCGGGGCCGCCCTTGGTGGGTGGCGCGTCGGGGAACCCCGTGAGATCCATGAAGCCCGACAGGGCTTGGATGGTCATATCCAGCGCCTGCCGGCGGACGTTGGGCCCGGTCTGGCCGAAGCCGGACAGGCTGGCCATGATGATGCCGGGATTAACGGCCTTGAGCTGCTCGTACCCCAGGTTCATCTTCTCCATCACGCCGGGGCGGAAGTTGTTGAGTACCACGTCGGATCTACGCACCAGCTCCTTGAAGATCTCCTGGCCCTCCGGGGATTTCAGGTTTAGCGTAAGGAACCGCTTGTTTCTGTTATAGGACGCGAAGTACAAGCTCATGTCCTTATACATCGGGTCATATTTCCGGGCGATATCCCCCTTGCCCTCCCCGGGCAGCTCAATTTTGATCACGTCCGCCCCCAGATCGGCCAGCATCTGGCCCGCGTATGGGGCGGAGATAAAATGGGACAGCTCCAGGACGCGCAGCCCCTGTAGGCATTTTTTCTCCACCAGTCTCACCTCGCGGTCAACGGCCGGTGTACTCCGGGGCCCGCTTTTCAAAGAAGGCCCTCATGCCCTCCTTCTGGTCGTGGCCGGAATAGAGCAGGGACATGATGGGCAGCTGCATCTCGGAGGCGGCGCCCGGTTCGTACTGGTTGCCCAGGATGAGCGCTCGCTTGGCCATACGCACAGCCAGAGGGGACTTGGCCCGGATGCCTTCGGCGATGGACTGGGCGGTGGATACGACCTCCTCCGGGGGAACCACCCGGTTTACCAGGCCCAGCTCATAGGCTTTCTGGGCGGTATACGCCTCCCCCAGCAGAACCATCTCCGCCGCCTGATAGCGGCCCACCAGCCGGGGCAGCACCGACGCTCCGCCGAAAATACCCAGGTTGATCTCGGGGACGGCGAACTTGGCCCGCTCGGAGGCGACGATGATGTCGCAGGACAAGATCATTACGTTGCCGCCCCCTAAAGCGTGACCGTTCACCGCGCCGATTACCGGCTTGCCGCCCTCCCGAATAAGGCGGTTGAGCACATTGTACAGGTTGCCGTAATCCAGATAATCCAGCGCGGACATAACGGACAGCTCGTTGAGATCCGCGCCGCCCACAAACACCTTGCCCGCGCCGGTGAGGATGGCCACCCGGACACCCTCGTCGGCGTCCACCCGCCGGAAGGCGTCGATGAGCTCCAGCAGGGTGGCGCGGTTCAGGGCGTTGCGCTGCTCAGGGCGGTTGATTGTCACCCAGGCAATGCCATCCCTCAGCTCGTATTTCAAATATTGGTAATCCATCGTTATTCCCTCCTTTTTGTTCCCGGGGCAGTTCCAGCTCACTGGCTCGACGCCGTCCGGGCGCGCTTCCGGTCAATGAGCTGGAGCAGGACGCCCACAATGAAAATAGCCACGCCCAAAACATCGGTAAAGGTTTCCGGAATGATGAGGGTAATGGCGGCCGCGCCGAACACCACCCGCTGCCAGACAGGCAGTCTCTCCAGGAAATAGCCCTCCAGCATGACGCTCATGCTGAAAATCCCCACCGTGGCGGTGAACACACACTGAATCACTTCCAGCACGCCGCCCTGGAGGATCAGCGCCGGGTTGAGCACGAACATGAAAGGCAGCACAAAAGCGGCCGCGCCCAGCTTCAGGGCCTGGATGCTGGTTTTTATGAAGGGCGCCTTGGCAATGCCGGCGGCCACCATGGAGGCCAGCGCCACCGGGGGCGTGATGGCGGAGATGATGCCGAAGTAGAAGATGAACAGGTGGGCGGCGATGGGCAGCACGCCCATCTTGATCAGGGCGGGGGCGATCATGGAGGCCAGCACCACGTAGCAGGCCACGGTGGGCAGCCCCATGCCCATGATGACGCAGGCGATCATGGTCAGCAGCATGAGCACGATAAGGTGCCCGCCGGAGGCGGTGATAAGCAGGGAGGATAGCTTCAGCGCCAGGCCGGTGAGGGTAATGGAGCCCACCACGATGCCCACAGCGGCGCAGGCCACACAGGTTTCCAGCGCGCCGATGGCGCCCTCCACCATGGTCTCAATGATCTGCTTGCCGTTCATCCGGGTGTTCTTGTTGACCATGCAGATGACAAAGGCCACCACAATGGACCACACAGCGGCCTTGGCCGGAGACCACTGGAGGCCGGCCAGCAGTGCGATCAGCACCACCGGGGACACCAGGGAGGGCCAGCCCTTTTTCAGCACGTCCCGGGTCCGGGGCATATCCTCCGGCTTCATGCCGGTCAGGTTGGTCTTGCCCGCTTCAAAGTCCACCATGAAAAATACCGCCAGATAGTACAGCACGGCGGGCACCAGGGCGCAGGCGGCCACGGTCCAGTAGGGGATGCCCACAATCTCGGCAATGAGGAAGGCGGATGCGCCCATGATGGGCGGCATGAACTGCCCGCCGGAGGAGGCCACCGCCTCCACCGCCCCGGAGAACTCCGACTTATAGCCGATTTTCTTCATCAGCGGGATGGTGAACGTACCGGTGCCCACCACGTTGGCCACGGCGCTGCCCGAGATCGAGCCGAACAGGCCGCTGGCCACCACGGCCACCTTGGCCGGGCCTCCGCGAACCCGGCCCACCAAAGAGCAGGCCACGTCAATGAACACCTGGCCGCCGCCGGTTTTCTCCAGGATCTTGGCATAGAGCACGAAAAGGAAGATAAAGGTGGAGCAGGCGTCAATGCAGGTGCCGAAGATGGACTCAGTGGTGAGGGCCGAGAAGGTAAAGATCTTTGGGAGGCTGGCCCCGGGATGACGGATGGGGCCGGGCATATACGGGCCCACATAGGCATAGATGAGGAACACGATGCCGATGGTGATGAGGCCTATGCCGGTAAGGCGGCGGGCGCCCTCAATGACCAGCACCAGGATCACTGCGCCCAGGAACACCTCGAAAGCGGTGTAAACGCCGATGTTCATACTCAGCGCCTTTGCGTGCTGGTACATATACGCCGCAAAAACGACAGAAAAAATGATGCAGATAATCTGGTCAATGTAGAGCTTATCAGCGTCCAGCTTTTTGCTGACAGGCTTGGTCAAGTAGGTGAGAATCAGCGCGAACGCCAGATGGACCGGGCGCTGCTGCATGGGCGACAGCACGCCGAAAAATCCGATATACAGCTGAAAAACGCACCACGCAACGCCCACCACAGTGATGATGGGTTTTTTATTGAATTTGATTCCCATAGACTGAAAATCATCCTCCTTTCTACTCTCTTATAAAAAGAGGGGGACGCGTGGGGGAACAGCGCCCCCTGCCGTGTTTGACCGTCCTGTCTTTTACTCCACACCGTTGTCCGCGAAATACTTCACAGCGGCCGGGTGCATACGCTCCAGGGACATGACCCCGTCGGTGAGATAACGTTGGGTGGTTTCCAGCGTGAGCCCGGCCCCAGAGGGATGGCTGAGCGCCAGTTCATCCACATTGTCAATCAGGGTGGAGATGGTCTCATAGATAACGTTGTCCGCCACGTTCTTGTTGGCGTAGAGAACGGTGTACACGGTAGGCGCCCAGTGCTCCTCGGTTTGGCCGGCATAGGTACCGGCCGGCACAGTCTGCATCAGATTGCGCGGATTGGCTTCATTGTAGTGATTCCTCGTCTCCTCTGTCATGGACAAGAATTTGACCCCCTTGGTGGAGGCAACGGAATCCAGGGTGCCGTTATAGGGGTAGGCCGTGAGAATGATCACGTCGGCGTTGCCGTCGCCCAAGGCCTCGGCGGCCTGGGCATAGGACATCACGCGGTAATCCATCTTTTCGGGGTCGATTTTACCGGCGGCCTTGACCAGCTCATACATAACAAAGTTATTTGTAGCGGTAGAGGCAATCACGGTGGACTCGTTAATATCCTCAACGGAATTGATGGAAGATCCCTTCAGGGTGATGATGCCGAAAATATTATCGTACATGCCGCACAGCTGGACCAGATCCTTCTGCGCCGCGCCGGTATATTCCTGCTCACCGTTATAGGCGCGCTCAAACATACACGCCATACCGATGCCGATGCTGGCCTCGCCGCTCTGGAGCATAGCCGGAAGCTGCTGCACCTGGGCGGGGGAAACCGCCACCATTTCCACATCCGTAAGGTGCTGGTTCAGGATATTCACCATGCCGGTTCCCAGGATCTCATACACGCCGCCGGGGGTGCCGGTGCCGAACAGAGTCTGGGCGCGGTTGCCGGGGACGTTGGCGGGGGTGGACGCGGCAGGGTTCGGGTCCTTGGAATTGGCGGGGCCCGGCTCACTGGTCGGCCCGCACGCACTGAGCAGCATGGCCATGGCACCAAATAAACAGACAAACTTCTTCCATTTCTTCATTGCAGATTTCCTCCTGTTTCATATCAAGTTGGTGTCTTTTCCTGTTTGTTGCTTGCAGTTGGACACATTGGAACCCTGCGTTTCCACCTCCTGACCCGGCGGACTTCCGGCGCGCCCGGGCGGCCCGGATGGGCCGCGGGTCTTCCGCCGTGACAAGATCCGCCCTTGCTGTTGTGGCAGAATCCATGCTTTCACCCCGTTGGTCCCAGGCCTGTTCATAAGGATATACTCTTTATTATCAAATTGCGGAACAGCCCCGTCAACGGAAATGGTTGGGCTTATTTCAAAATTCCGGAAATGGCGGGCGCTGTGGGCGGAATAGCATGGATTCCTCCCAGGCGCCTTCAGCGGGTCAGGCCCCCGGAAATGATGGTGCGCTGGATCTGGTTGGTACCCTCGAAGATCTGGAAAATCTTCGCGTCCCTCATCAGCTTCTCCACGGGGTACTCCCGGGAATAACCGTTGCCGCCAAAGACCTGTACGGCGTTAGTGGTGACCATCATGGCGGTGTCGGCGGCAAAGCACTTGGCGCAGGCCACCAGCTTCTTGTTGGTGCGGCCCGAATCGGCGGAGCGGCAGGCGCCCCACACCATCTGCCGGGCGGCCTGGGTGTGCATCTCCATATCCGCGAGCATGAAGCCGATGCCCTCGTGCTTGCAGATGGGCTTGCCGAACACCACCCGCTCCTTGGAGTAGGCCACCGCCTCATCCAAGGCGGCCTGGGCCAGCCCCACGGCGGAGGACGCGGTGCCGGGGCGGGACTCGTCCAGGATCTTCATGGCAATCTGGAAACCCTGGCCCTCCTCGCCCAAACGGTACTTGGAAGGCAGGCGCATATCGTCGAAGAACAGGGAGTTGGTGTGCACACAGCGGATGCCCATCTTGTCCTCGTGGGGGCCAACGGTGAAGCCCGGGGTGTCCTTGGGCAGCAGGAAAGCGGTGATGCCGCCCTTGGCCCCCTTTTCCTTGTCGGTGACGGCGAAAATCGTGTATACGTCGGCGCAGTCGCCGTTGGTGATAAAGGTTTTGCCGCCGTTGATGATGTACTCGTCGCCCTCTTTCCGGGCGGTGCTCACCATGGCCCCGGCGTTGGAGCCGGCCACGCTCTCGGTGAGGGCAAAGGCCAGGATGCCGCCCTCCCGCATCAGGCCGGCCACCCACTCCTTCTGCCAGTCGTTGCCGGCGATCTTCAGCGGGCCAAAGCCGAAGCCGAACACACGAGACGCGAACCCCGCGTCCCCCCGGGCCAGTTCTTCCCGGAGTACAGCGTAGGTAAAGTTATCCAGGCCCAGCCCGCCGTACTGCTCCGGCAGGGAGACCATATGCAGCCCCATGTCCACCGCCTTTTTCATCAGCTCCTCGGGCACCCGGGCCTCCTTCTCCGCCTCCCGGCAGATGGGCTTGACCTCATTCTGCGCAAATTCCTCCACCAGGTCCCGCAGCTCCCGCTGCTCCTCCGTCAACATAAAATCGTAATCCCGCATCATAATTGCAACGCCTTCTTTCTTGTATGTTATTTGTGGTCAGACACCGAACAGGAACGGATAGGTCACAATGGTCAGCAGCAGGCAGCCCACCATCAGCGGGAACCCCACCTTGGTATAGTCCAGGAACCGGTAGCCCCCCTGGAGGGTCATGGTGACAGGGGGTGTGGCAATCGGGGTGAGGAAGGCCAGATTCAGCGCCCAGATGATCACCATAGCCACCGGCTTGGCGGAGTAGCCCAGCGCCTGGCACATGGCAAAGGCAATGGGGCCCAGCATGGCGCTGGTGGCTGTGGACGACATGATGTTGGCCAGCACCACGGACAGGATGGTGAAGATAAGCAGCAGCGTAAACATACTCACCTGTCCGCCCATCAGGCTGATAATCGTGTTGGCGATGAGTTCGCCCGCCCCGCTCTGGGACACGCCTGCGGCCAGCCCCAGGGACCCCGCCATCACCCACACGGTGGTCCAGTCCATGCGGGCGAACACCTGCTGGATGGAAATGCAGCCGGTGACGATACAAGCCAGCGCCGCCACCATGGCCACCGCGCCCACCGTCCAGATCCCGGAGACAAAGCCGGTGATGGTCAGAATGAGAATCATCACAGAGGTGATCATCTTGCGTCTGCTGAAGCCCTGCTCCTCCCCTTCCCCGGTGGCGCCGCCCCCGGCATCGGGCGCATCTTCGAAATTGAACACCTTTTTCTGGAGCTTGTAGCCGATGGTGGCGTAGAACAGAATAATGAACGCCAGCCGGGGCAGGCTGCCCAGGGTCAGGTCGAAGAAGCTCATGGTTTCCAGCCCGGAGTCGGCCAGCAGGCCCTGGAGCACCACGTTGGGGCTGGAGCCTACCAGCGTCATGCCTCCGCCCACGTTGGCGGCAAAGCCGATAGCCATATACGAGTGCTTTTTGGTGATGGCCCCTTTGGAGGAGGCGGCCACCGCCGCCACGATGGGGAGCATCATGGCCACCACGGCGGTATTGCTCAAAAACGCGGAGAGGACAGCGGACAGCACCACGCAGGTGATGAGGAATAGCCGCTCGTTTGTGCCCACCATTTTAATAATGGTGGAGCCCAGGTTCTGGGCCACGCCGGTTTCAAACAGCGCCTCCCCCACCACCATGGAACCGATCACCATCAAGTTGATGTCATTGGAGAACCCGGAAAACGCGCTGGAAAACGGGATCACCCCAAACACGCCCATGGCCAGCGCGGAGCCCACCGCAATCACCGGCAACGGGAACTTTCCCCAGACAAACAGCACCATTGTGACGGCCAGAATGATCAGTGCGATCGTACAGCTATCGAATTGAATAGCGCGCACCCCCCTCTTTTGATACTTTGTTAAACTCCTTGCAGTTCTTAGTATAAAGCCGCAGCCAGTTTTTGTCTATTATCATAAAATTTCGCTTTATTAACCCCCTGGTTAATGTTCAGTTTTGACAATAGAATTCTGTCGATTTTTTTAATTCTTCTGTTTTGACAGTTTTGCGCGCCCAATTGTTATCGTTTTTGTTAATTGTTCCGAAACCATTTGACCTTGACAGGCAGATAAAGTATAATAAGAGACTGTGGAGAAACACGCTTCTTTTTCGAGAACGGGAAGGAAGATAGTGCGAAAGAAACCCAGGCGGGGTGTCTTTCACGTTTAATCAACGGCTTTTTTGAACGTCCTTGGTTCAAAAAAGCCGCGCTCAGCGTGGCGAAAAGGCTTTTCCGACACGCTGAATAATTCAGTTGGGATACAAAATTTAACTTTTTCAATCGGCGTCGCCGTGCCCCCGCGCGGCACCCGGCCGGAAGCCCTGACGAGAAAGGAGCGGCCCATGAAGCTTCAGCAACTGTACTATTTCAAAGCCTTGGCAGAGCGGGAGCACCTGTTCCAGACCGCCACCGAGCTGTATATCTCCCCGCCCGCCCTGAGCACCGCCATCAGCCGCCTGGAGGAAGAGCTGGGCGTCCCCCTTTTCGACCGGGTGGGGCGGAACATCCGGCTCAGCGAGAATGGCAAGAAGTTTTACCTCCACGTGACCAATATCATCAGCGAGCTGGAGCTGGCCTGCGCGGAGCTGAAGTCCGAAAGCCCGATGAACCTGAACATCCTGAACGTCTATACCTCCACCAACATCTCCTGGGGCTCCGCCTTTGAAGAGTTTATCTACCGCAACCCGCATATCGCCTTCAACCATCAGGTGGCGGACAACCAACGCCTGTTCAGCGGCGACCAGGGTACACAGCCCGATTTCATTATCACCGCCCTGTCCGACGCGCCGGCAGGCCAATATGAATACAAGGTGCTCATCCCAAACGATCCCCCCGTCCTGGCGGTGTACGAGGGGCACCGGTTCTGCGGGCGGCTGGAGATCTCCCTGCGGGAAGCCTGCCACGAGCCCTTTATCGTCCCCCCCAGCACCTACTCCATCCGCCGCTATTTCGACACCATGTGCGACCTGGCCGGCTTTACCCCCAACATCGTCACCGAGGCGGACGTACAGCTCCGGATGCGCCTGGTGAAGAAGGGTATGGGCATTACCCTCTCCACCCGCCTGGCCACCAGCGCCCCCGCGCTGGTAGGCCTGCGGCTCATTGACGTGGTAGACCCGGTCTACCCCCGGGTGCAGGTCATCCTGTGGCGGAAGGGGCGGCCGCTCTCCCCCCAAGCCAGGGAGTTCCTGGACTTTATGTGCGATTACTACAGCCAGGCAAATCCCGGCGGGGCAAACTGATCAAACAGAAAACAAACGCCCGTCCCCTGCTTTGGGTGCGGGCGTTTTTCCGCGCCCTTTCGGATTCTTAACCATTTGATTAATACCCGCGCCGATCTTCGGCCCGAAAATCGAACAATATCGGAGAAATCAAACGATTTTCTCCATCATCCGAATGCTTTTCGTGACGGAATCTCTTATACTAAAAGCATAAACTCCTTGTCCACTCAAACGCATTCCAGCAAACCGAAGCGGCCCCTGCGGCCGGATCATCCCGGAACCAAATTTTAAAAAAGGAGAACTTGTTATGGCAAGGCAAGCGTTGGAAGGACTCAAGGTCGTTGAAGTGGGCAACATCATTGCCGGCCCCTGGTGCGGCACGCTGATGGCCGACTTCGGCGCCCGGGTCATCAAGGTAGAGCAGCCTGGCAGCGGCGATCTCATCCGTGACATGGGCCGCATTAAGGACCTGTGGTTCAGCATTGAAAACCGCAACAAGATGAACGTCTCCCTGAATCTCAAAGACCCCAGGGGCAAGGAGCTGCTGTGGCAGCTCATCGAAGATGCGGACGTGCTCATCGAAAACTTCCGCCCCGGCGTGTTCACCAAGCTGGGCTTCACCTGGGAGGAAATCCATAAGCGCAACCCCCGGCTCATCTACAATGCCGTGTCCGGCTATGGCCGCACCGGCCCCTACTCCAGTAAACCCGGCTTCGACCGCATGGGGCTGGCCATGGGCGGCTTCCTGGAGGTCACCGGCTACCCCGACACCCCGCCCTGCAAGCCTGGGCTGTCCGTGTCCGACTTCTACACCGCCATGTTCGGCTGCATCGCCGTCATGTTCGCCCTCTATGACCGGGACGTGAACGGCTCCGGCGAGGGGCAGATGATTGACAGCACCTTGTGCGAGTCCGCCCTGCGTATCCAGGAATCCATCATCGCCGAATACTCCATCGACGGCGCCATCCGTACCCGCATCGGCAACGGCACCACCGTCACCGTACCCGCAGGCCACTTCAAAACCAGCGACGGCAAGTATTTGGCCGTCTCCGTGGCGGGGGACAAGCTCTACCGCGTGTGCATGGAGAAGATCGGCCGACCCGATCTCCTGGCCGATCCCCGCTACCAGACCCCCTCCGACCGCAGCATCCACCATGAGGAGATCAACGCGGAGTTTGGGAAGTGGGCGGCAACCCACACCATCAACGAATGCCTGGCCATTTTGGGCGACTCCATCCCCAACGGCAAGATCTACAACGTGGCGGACATTGTGGCCGATCCCCACTATGCCTTCCGGGAGGATATTGTAGAGATGGACACCGAGCAGTTCGGCAAAATCAAGGTGCAGAACGTGGCCCCCAAGATGCTGGGCACCCCGGGGCAAATCCGCTGGCTGGGCGGCAAGGTGGGCCGCTTCAACGAGGAGGTCTACGGCGGCCTGCTGGGCCTCAGCGACCAGGAGCTCCAGGACCTCCAGGACAGCGGCATCATTTAAGGAGGGCCGCAGGATATGGGCTTGAAATTTGACGAGTTCCAGGTGGGGGCCAGCTACGAATCCGCCCGCCGTACCGTGCGGGAGGCGGACATCCAGCTCTTTGCCGGCCTGTCCGCCGACTACAACCCCCTGCACACCGACGAGCAGTATGTCAAGGAGAACACCGGCTTCCGCCAGTGCATTGCCCACGGGGCGCTGACCTTCGCCATGTCCACCGGCTTCTCCTTCCAGGACGGGCTCACCCGGGGCACCACCCTGGGCTTTCTGGGCACAGAGATCGCCTGGAAGAAACCGGTATACGCCGGGGATACCATCCATATGGTGACCACCGTGCTGGACAAGATTGAGAGCAAAAAGCCCGGCCGGGGCATCGTGGTCTTTGGCCGGGACATCTACAACCAGGACGGCGAACTGTGCATGGCCAGCAAAGCCACCCTGCTGGTCAAGCGGGACAGCTGAGGGGAGGCCGCCTGTGCACACCGAGCTTTGCGCCCTCCTGGGAGTCCGGCACCCCATCATTGCCGGGGCCATGATGGGGCTGGCCACACCGGAATTTGCCGCCGCGGTGTCCAACGCCGGGGCCATGGGCTCCATTGCCGCGGGGAACTACCGTCAATCCCCCCAGCTCCTGCGGGACGCCATCCGGCGGGCCCGGGCCCTTACGGATAAACCCTTTCTGGTAAACGTCTCCCTCTTCCCCGACCTCATCCCGGAGGAGCGGGCAGGCGCTTTCTTCCGCGTCATCGCGGAGGAGGGCGTGGGGGTGGTGGAGACCTCCGGGCGGAACCCCAGGGCCTTCCTGCCCATGCTGAAGGAGGCCGGGGTGAAGGTGATCCACAAGGTCCCCGCCGTGCGCTACGGGGAAAAAATGGCCTCCATCGGGGTGGACGCGGTGACGCTGGTGGGGATGGAGTGCGCCGGCCGGCCCGGCGCGGACGAGGTGTCCACCCTGGCCCTCATCCCCGTGGCGGCGGAGCGGCTGGGCATACCCGTCATCGCCGGGGGCGGCATCGCCTCCGGGCGGGCCATGGCGGCGGCGCTGGCTTTGGGCGCCTCCGGCGTGGTGATGGGCACCCGGATGCTGGCCACCGCCGAACTGGCCCTCCCCCAGATCTACAAAAACCGGGTCGTGCAGGCCCGGGAGACCGACACCATCCTGCTGCGCTCTACCATGGGCGCCCCCATGCGCCTCCACACCAGCGAGGAGCTGTGCCGCCTCCGGGAGATGGAACGCATCGGCACCCCCGATTGGGTGGGGGGCGCGGAGCACATCGGGGGCCGCCGCCCCATGGACGCTCCCGGCGGCGAGGCGGCCCTGCCTTTGGGGCAGGGCGTGGGCCAGGTCCACAGCGTCAAGCCGGTGCGGGCCGTGATCCAGGACATTATGGACGAGGCGGAGCGCGTCATCCGGGCCCTGGCCCAAACCGTATCCCAACCATAAACCGAAAAGGAAGGATTGGATCATGAACATCTTAGTCTGTGTGAAACAGGTGCCCGATACCACCGAGATCAAAATTGACCCGGTGAAGAACACCCTGATCCGGGAGGGCGTGCCCAGCATTGTCAACCCCTTCGACGGCTACGCGCTGGAGGCCGCCGCCCGGATCAAGGACAAGAACCCCGACACCAAAATCGTGGCGCTGTCCATGGGCCCCGAGCAGGCCAAGGCGGCGCTGAAGGAGTGCCTGGCCATCGCCGCGGACAAAGCCTATCTGGTATCCGACCGGGCCTTCGGCGGTTCCGACACCCTGGCCACCAGCTATATCCTCTCCCATACCATCCAGAAGGTGGAGGAGCTGGAGGGCAACTTTGACGCCATTTTCTGCGGCAAACAGGCCATCGACGGCGACACTGCCCAGGTGGGCCCTGAGATCGCCGAGCACTTGGATCTGCCCCAAGTCACCTACGGCTTGGAGGCCGAGGCGGACGGCGGCGCCCTCAGGGTGCGCAAGGAAGTGGAGGAGGGCGTGGAGGTCATCGCCGTCCGCACCCCCTGCGTCGTCACCTTCACCAAACCCGCCTGGGAACCCCGCTACCCCACCCTCAAGAGGAAGCTGGCCGCCGGCCGGGCGGAGATCCCCACCCTCACCGCCGCCGACCTGCCCGCCATTGACCTGGCAAACGCGGGGCTGAAGGGCTCCCCCACCAAAGTGAAAAGGACCTTCGTACCCCAGAAAAAGACCGGCGGCGTAAAGATCCAGGAGGCGGACGGCGGCGCCGCCGCTAAAAAGCTGTATGAACTGCTCGGCGCGGCCGGTATCGTTTAAGGGAGGAAAAGCGCAATGGAAGCCAAAACCAAAGATCTGTGGGTATTTGTGGAGACCAGCGAGGACGGCGCCGCGAAAAACGTGGGCATAGAGCTGCTCACCCCCGGCAGGCTGCTGGCGGACAAGCAGGGCGGCGCGCTGGCCGCCGTCGTCATCGGCTGCGGCGCGGACAAGGCGGTGGAGACCGCCTCCGCCCACGGCGCGGACAAGGTGATCGTGGTGGACGGCCCGGAGTACCGGCACTACACCACCGACGCCTACGCCGCCGCCCTGTGCGCCCTGGTGGAAAAGTACGGCCCCACCAGTATGCTGATCGGCGCCACCAATAACGGCCGCGACCTGGGCCCCCGGGTGAGCTGCCGCCTGCACACCGGCCTCACCGCCGACTGCACCGGCCTGGACATCGACGAGGAGAGCGGGAACGTGGCCTGGACCCGCCCCGCTTTCGGCGGCAACCTCATGGCCACCATCCTGTGCCCGGATCACCGGCCCCAGATTGGCACCGTCCGCCCCGGCGTGTTCAAGAAGGGCGAAGCGGCGCAGGGCAGGGCCGAGGTCATCCGGGAGGACATCCATGTGCCTGGGGACAAAATCCGAACCCAGGTGATTGAGCTCATCCGCGAGATGGGCGGCGAAAACGTGGATCTGGAGGGCGCGGAGATCATCGTGTCCGGCGGCCGCGGCGTGGGCGGCCCGGAGGGGTTCGCGCCCATCCGCGCCCTGGCGAAGGAGCTGGGAGCCACGGTGGGCGCGTCCCGCGCGGCAGTGGACGCGGGCTGGATCGCCCACGCCCACCAGGTAGGCCAGACCGGCAAGACGGTGGGCCCCAAACTGTACATCGCCTGCGGCATCAGCGGCGCTATCCAGCACCTGGCTGGCATGAGCGGCTCCGATGTGGTGGTGGCCATCAACAAGGACCCCGACGCCCCTATCTTCGACGTGGCGGACTACGGCGTGGTGGGGAACCTGTTCGAAGTACTGCCCGTCCTCATCGACGAGCTGAAAAAGGCCCGGGCCTGACGGCGCGGCTCCGGCCGGCGGCTCCACAGCGTCGCTTTCAGCGCTCGGACCAGATCCGGTCTCTGCGCCCGGGATCTTTTTTGTCAACATAAGAAAAACAGAACGGCACGCATTACAGCGTGCCGTTCTGTTTTTCTCCCGAGCGCCGACATGATGGTGGTGAAATCGGTATATCGGTATTTCTTTTTCTTATCGAATTATATATACTTGTGTCGAAAGAAGGGATAACATGGGGATTCAACAAAATATGGCCGATACCATCCGAATGATCATGGCCATTAACAACAAGTCTGTGGACGAGCTCGCAGCGGAACTGCAAATCGCCCGCTCAACCCTCCAAGGTTACTTAAAGGCCGAGGGGAATCCTACCGCCGCGATGATCGAGCACATGGCCGAACGGCTTAACATCGACCCCGCCGTCCTGCTCACCGGCCTGCTGGACATGGATCGCCGCGATATCGTCATCCTCCTGTTTAACATTATCCAGGAGATTGCGATGCTGCCCAAGAAAAAACAGCTCCGGTTTGCGGAGCTGTTTCTGGAGCTGGTCCTTTTGTGGAACAGCGAAGGCTGAATGGGCCGGATTGGAATATGGGAGGTAGACTTTACATGCAGATATTCACCCAGCCTGTCCCCGGGAATATGGCCGGGCTGGCGGACAGGATCAGCGCCGAGCTGCGGCGGATGCACATCTTCAGCCACCTGCGCGGCTACTATTACCTCATCCACATCTTGATGCAGGTGGTCCCCTGGCCGGGGCGGCCCTTCGCCGTCACCAAGCAGCTGTACCCAGACGCCGGGCGCAGCTTCGGCGTCTCCCCCGCCAGCGTGGAACGCGCCGTCCGCACGTCTATCGCCGCCTGCTGGAACCGCGGCGGGAGGGACGTCCTCGACCAGATGGCCGGCACCTGCCTGGACAAGTGCCCCACCTCCGCCCAGTTTATCGGGATTGTGGCCGACTACATCCGGCGCACCCGATGAGCGCCGCCCCCCGTCCGGGGTTTTTACAGCCCCCCGCCGTAGCGCAGGCCCCCGGACACGATGGCAAGAAAACGGGCGGACCGCGGCCGCCCTTCCAGCGGCCCGCCCGCCATCTGCTCCAGCAGCGCCGGGTTCCGCTTCCACACCACCCCAACCACCGTCCGGATATTCCGTTCCACCGCCTGCCATGTGGTGCGGTACTGCCGGGCAACCTCCGGGTACAGGTTCTTCGTCACCAACAGCAGCAGATCGGGCCGCTCCGCGCACAACGCCACGGCGTATGCCGCGTACGGGCAGCCCTTGTACTCCGCCGTCACCCCCAGGCGGCGCAGCGCGCCGTACGCCTGGTCAAGCCTGTCCTCCATCCTGATCCTCCTCCGTCCTCTGTTCCGTGTCCAGCAGGGTGGACACCGTGACCCCCATATATGCCGCGAGCTTTTGCAGGGTGCTGAGCTTGGGATCGGTCTTTCCACGCTCGATCAGGCTGATCTCCTCGATGCTCAGTCCCGTGTCGCAGGCCATTTCAAACTGGTTTTTGGATTTTTGCTTCCGATACGCTTTAATCCGCATGGCCAACGCTTCTGTCTCCGGCATTTTTTCGACCCCTTTTGACAAATCATATCCAAAAGAAGTGGATTATGCCACGTACCGCAGTACGGATTTTCAAATTTGCCCCCGTCCCACGCCCCGGCCCAAAGCAAAGGCAGGGCAAGCCTATTGGCATAGGCTGCCCTGCCCCAATCCGTCTGATTCCTGCCTGGGTCCCGTCCTCCCAGCGCGGCCGTACAATCCCGGCCTGCTGCAGCCCTGCCCTGGTCCCGCAGCGGGCGCGGCCGCCGCATATCGGGTTATAATTATGCGGTTAGTATTTAAATACTACTGTAGTTTCTGCGTTTTGTCAAGCGTTTTCGCGAAAAAGCGGCGGCACTTCCCACGAAATGCCGCCGCGCTGTTTTCCTATGTTATTACGGCCTGAGCCAATCCTCAGGCACAGGGATCCAATCCGTCAGCCAATACTGATAAGTAAGCGACCAGAGGCGCATCTCCTCCACGCCATGGTTCGTCCGGTAATACCATCTAACCTCTTCCGCGTAGGTGACTGCGCCGCCCTCACTGGGAGGGGTGGAAGCCATGGCCGGAGTAATCCCGGTACAAAACAGTGTCAACGCGCATACAACCGCCAGTGCGGCAGTCAAAATCCGTTTCTTCATCCCTGTGGTTCCCCCTCAAAAATATGAAGCTCCCGGTATTCTTCAGAAACAATCTGATCTTCTGTAAGATACCCTCTAAACTCATAATTGGTAAACAACCGATATCGGCCATCTGGTTCCTTTAGAATAAAAGAGTTGCTCACCCATTCATCCGTTTCCGAACCGTCATAATTTGCTTTGTAATAAACTTCCGGCTCATCCCTAAAATGGCTCGCCGGCGGCTCACCTGCCGGCTGGAACAGCACGGAATAGGACGCGACGAATAGCACCAGCATAAAACAAAACGCCGCCAGGCTCGCGCGCTTCGGCGGCGCTCCCTTGCGGTCGTTGATGACCGTCACCCGCTGGCTCAAGGCGCATCCGCCCCTGGCCGCCATGGACTCGTCCAAGGTCATCGCCGGCGTACGCCTGCGGTTCACGATCCGCTCCGCCATGTCCTTCAGCATCACCGTGTACCGGAACTGCTCCTCCTCGTCCATGTGCTCTATCACTTTTTCGTCGCAGCGCATCTCAATGAGCGCGTCGATATCCTCCCGCCATAGATGCACCAGCGGATTCCACCACAGCGCCACCGTCAGGATACCAAAAAAGAGCTTGACCACCGCGTCATGGGCGCGGACATGTTCCGCCTCATGGGCAAGTATCAGCTCAATTTCTTCCTCCGACGCTTCCATCGCCGGGAAGTAGACCGTCAGGCGGAACACGCCCGCCACATAGGCCATTTCCACGTCAGGCGACACCACCACCGGACACCCCACGCCCAGCCGCCGCGCGATCCGCTGGACCGACTCATCCTCCACCGTGACATACTCCCGGCTTAGCTTACGGTGGTAAAAGAACAGCGCCACCTCCGCAACCATCGCCACGGACGCTCCAACTGCCCAGCACACCACCAGGAACCGACCCACCGCGGGATAAGCCCGCGCCAGCCTGGGCAGCGGCCCCAGCACATCCCAGGATCGGATCAGAAAGCTCTGCGGAAGCTCAAACGGCAGGAGCAGCCTCACCGAGGCGAATGAGGATGCCAGCAGCAGGACAGACGCGCCGACCCGTTCCAGCAGCTCCGTCCGCCGGCGCAGCACGCATACGATACACAGCACGCCGCTGTAACTCGCAATGGCGCTGAGCACGGAGAAATGCGATATCATTTCTTGGCATCCAGCTCCTTCCTGCGCTCAGCCAGCATTCGTTCCAGCTCGTCTACCACTTCCACGGTCAAATCGTCGGTATTCAGCAGCATGGAAAAGAATGATGGAATCTTTTTCACGTTTTTCCCCCGGAACAGCGTCATGGAATAGTAGTCCTCCCGGGAGATCAAAACGTCATACAAGCGCCCATAAGTCTTGGTCCTTTTAATAAACCCTGCCTCACGAACCGCCCCCTTTTTCAGCAAGCCGTTGAGCAATATGTGGATTGTGCTGGCGCTCCAGCTGCGGTCCACAGACAATTCCAGAATTTCGAACCGTGCCAGCGGGCGCCCCGCCTTCCATAAGGTTTCCATTACCTCGAGCTCGCTTTTTGTCAGTTTCACGGTGTCCTCCTAACGGGTGATGTTCCAGCATTTCAATTATATCCCATCCTCTGACGCTGTCAAGGGGAAAAGGTAAATTTTTTTAATTTTTTTCGGCGTGCGGCAAAGCGGGGGCGGCCGCGCCCCGCGGCTTGACAAGGCGGGGCGCATGGCATAAGATTAGGGGCAGCTTTACGAAACGCAGGTGATCAACATGATAAAACGTCTTTCCGCCCTCCTCCTGGCCCTGCTCCTGGCGCTGGGCCTGTCCGCCTGTGGCGGCCCGGAGGCAGGCCCCCCGCCCTCCGCGTCCCCCGCGGCTTCCGCCGCCCCTGCGCCGCTGGAATCCCCCGACTCGCCGGTACAGGCCGAATCCCCGTCCCCGGAGCTCCCGGCGGAGCCGTCCCCCGAGCCGTCCCCCAGCCCGACCGTCGCGGAGGACGGCTGGTACAGCTCCAAGGAGGATGTGGCGCTCTACGTCCATCTCTACGGCCATCTTCCGGACAACTACGTCACCAAGCGGGAGGCCCAGGACCTGGGCTGGACCGGCGGCAGCGTGGAGCGCTGCGCCGGTGAGGGGACGGCCATCGGCGGCAGCCGGTTCGGCAACTACGAGGGCCTGCTCCCCGAGGCGGACGGCCGCGTCTATACCGAGTGCGACATCGGCACCGTCGGGCGCTCCTCCCGGGGGGGCCAACGGCTGGTATTTTCCAACGACGGGCTGATCTACTATACCGGGGACCACTATGAGAGCTTTGAGCTGCTCTACGGGGAGCCGTGACCATGGAGACGATCAGATTGGACGGCGCGCGGCTGTGCCGCCGGGAGGAAGCCCTGGCCCTGCTGGGGCAGGCGCTGGCCCTGCCGGAGTGGTGGGGGTGCAACCTGGACGCGCTCCATGACTGCCTGACGGAACCGGACCGCCCCCTGCGGCTGGAGCTCTCCGGCCGGGAGGCTATGGAGGGGACGCAGTTTGGGCGCAGGCTGCTGCGGGTGCTGGAGGACGCGGCGGCGGAAAACCCCTTCCTGGAGTTGGCCCCGGGTCATGACAGAGGATGATACCCAAAGGAGGCGCCGCCATGCGCGCAGAACTTTCTTGGCTGACCGATCCCACCGTGTTCCAGGTGAACCGGCTGGACGCCCATTCCGACCACGTTTGTTATGCCTCGCCGGAGGAGGCGGAAGCAGGGGAACCGTCCCTGCGCCAGTCCCTGGACGGGGCGTGGCGGTTCGTGTGGAGCCGCAACCCCGCCGCCCGCCCCGCGGATTTCTGGCGGGAGGGCTTTGACGATTCCGGCTTTGGCTCCATCCTCGTCCCCGGCCACATGGAGACCCAGGGGTACGGCCAGATCCAGTATATCAACACCCTCTACCCCTGGGACGGCCGGGCCGGGCTGCGCCCCCCGGAGATTGACTGGGAGGATAACCCGGTGGGCAGCTATGTCCGGGAATTTGACCTGGCCCCCGGCCTGCGGGGGAAACGGGTCTGCATCAGCTTCCAGGGGGCGGAGCAGGCCATTTACGTGTGGCTCAACGGGTGCTTTGTGGGCTACGCCGAGGACAGCTTCACCCCGTCGGATTTCGACCTGACCCCGTATATCCGGGAGACGGGCAACCGCCTGTGCGTGGAGGTGTACAAGCGTTCCAGCGCGGCCTGGATCGAGGATCAGGACTTTTTCCGCTTCTCCGGTATCTTCCGCCCGGTTTTCCTTTACGCCAAGCCCCTGGCCCACCTGGAGGACCTGTGGCTGCAAGCCGGGCTGGAGGAGGACAACTCCACCGGCACGCTGTCCGTCCGCCTGCTCCTCAGCGAGGAGGCGGACGGCGTGCGCGTCCACTGTAAAATCGCCCACCCCCGGCAGGGCGCGCTGTTCGACGGCCCGCTGGAACTGACCCCGGAGGGCAGATATCTCCGCAGCCGGCCCCTGCGGTTCCCGAACGTCCTGCCCTGGGAGCATGCGCACCCGGAGCTGTATCGCGTGACCCTCGCTCTCACCGGCCCGGACGGGGCGGTGTGCGAGGTCATCCCCTATGACACCGGCTTCCGCCGCTTTGAGCGGAAGGACGGGCTGATGTTGCTCAACGGGAAGCGGCTCGTATTCAACGGTGTCAACCGCCACGAGTGGAATCCCGAGACGGGCCGGGCCATCGGCATGGCGGACATGGAGGCGGCCATGGCCGTATTCCGCCGGAACAGCATCAACGCCGTGCGCACCTCCCACTATCCCAACCAAACCCCGTGGTATCACCTGTGCGACCAAAACGGCGTTTACGTAATGGACGAGGCCAATCTGGAGAGCCACGGCTCCTGGCAGAAGCTGGGGAACGTCGACCCCTCCTGGAACGTGCCGGGCAGCCTCCCGGAGTGGCGGGACTGCGTGGTGGATCGGGCCCGGTCCATGTTTGAGCGGGACAAAAACCACGTGTCCGTCCTGCTCTGGTCCTGCGGCAACGAGTCCTACGCCGGAACCTGCATCCAGGCCATGGCGGATTTCTTCCGGGCCCACGACCCCAGCCGCCTGGTGCACTACGAGGGGGTGTTCCACTGCCGGGAATTCGACGGGATTTCCGACGTGGAGAGCCGGATGTACGCCCCGCCGGAGGCCATCCGGGACTACCTGGAGCACGACCCGAAAAAGCCCTTTATCCTATGCGAATATATGCATGATATGGGGAATTCCCTGGGCGGCATGGAGAGTTATATCCGCTTAGGGGAGGAGTTCCCCCAGTACCAGGGGGGCTTTATCTGGGACTATATGGACCAGGCCCTGTGGCGTGTCAATTCCCGGGGCGAGCGCGTCCTGGGCTACGGCGGCGACTTCGGTGAGCGGCAGACGGACTACGCCTTCAGCGGCAACGGCATCGTGTTCGCCGATGGGACGGAAAAGCCCGCCATGCAGGAGGTGCGGTACTGGTATGCCTCCCCCGAGGAGCGGGCGGCCCACGACGCGGCCAATGAAAAGGCCCGGAACTCCCTGGCCCTCCCCGCCCCCCCGGCGGGACAATCCCCCCTCCGGGTCACCCGCGGCGACGGCGCCCTGGGCGTGCGCGGCGCCGGCTTTGAGGTGTTGTTCTCCTACCCCGAGGGCGGGCCCGTTTCCCTGAACGCCGGGGGCCGGGAGTGGCTGTGGCGCGCCCCCCGCCCGGCCTATTGGCGCGCGCCCACGGAAAACGATGTGGGGAATGGCTTCGCCGCCAGGAGCTCCGTCTGGGCGGCGGCGGACGGGTGGCAGGTGTGCCAGGGGTGGGAAGTCTTGGCGGACGGCCCGGAAAAGGTCTCCATCCGCTATGCCTACACTGCCCCCGCCCTGCCGGGGCTGAACACGGAGGTCACCTACACCGTGGACGATACAGGTCTGCTGACCGTGGAGGCCCGGTACTTTGGCGGACAGGGGCTGCCGGAGCTGCCCCTGTTTGGGCTGCGGTTCGAGACGCCGGAGCCAATGGAATCCGTGGAATGGCTGGGCCTGTCCGGGGAGACCTACCCGGACAGGAAAAAGGGCGGCGTGTATGGCTGGCACCAGGAGGCTCCCCATATCCCCGCCTATCTGGTGCCCCAGGAGTGCGGCTGTCACGCGGACACCCGCGCCGTCCTCCTGCGCGGCGGGGACGGCTCCAGCCTGACCCTGGAGGCGGACGGCGAACCCTTCGCCTTCTCCGCCCTCCCCTATACCCCCCGGCAGCTGGAGCAGGCCGCCCACGGGTGGGAGCTGCCCCAGCCCGCCCGCACGGTAGTGACCCTGTGCGGGGCCATGCGGGGCGTGGGCGGCATCGACAGCTGGGGGGCCGATGTGGAGCCGCCCTGCCGCGTCAGCGGGGAGGCGGACCACTCGCTGTCCTTCCGGGTCCGGCTGGACGGGCCGCCCGCGGGATAACACCCCCGGCGGGCCGCCCCCTTGGGGGAATCCCCCTTGCAATTTCTCCAAAAGTATGATATATATGGATGCAATACCTTGCAAAAGGTAAATCCATACTTATATTCGGGAGTTGATTTGTCCTCATGGACACAGACAGTTTCATATTGCTGGCCGTACTGGTGCTGATGGTCGCCCTGTCGGGGTATTTTTCCGCCACGGAGACCGCGTTCACATCGCTAAACCGCATCCGCCTGAAAAGCCGCGCCGAGAACGGCGATAAGAAGGCGGAAAAGACCCTGGCCCTGGCGGAGGACTACGACAAGCTGCTGTCCACCATCCTCATCGGCAACAACATCGTCAACAACGTGGCCGCCACCCTGTCCACCCTGCTGTTCATCAATCTGATCGGTAAGGAAAACGGTCCGGCGGTGTCCACCATCGTGCTCACCGTGGTGGTCCTCATTTTCGGCGAGGTCTCCCCCAAGAGTCTGGCCAAGGAGTCCCCGGAGGCGTTCGCCATGTTCTCCGCGCCCCTGCTGCGGCTGTTCATGGCGGTGCTCACCCCGCTGAACTTCCTGTTCGGCCTGTGGAAAAAGCTGCTCACCAGACTGTTTCACAAATCGGAGGACGAGGGCATCACCGACGAGGAGCTGGTGACCATGGTGGAGGAGGCGGAGGACCAGGGCGGCCTGGACCGGGAGGAAAGCCAGCTTATCCGCTCCGCCATCCGCTTCGACGACCTGGAGGCCGGGGATATCCTCACCCCCCGGGTGGACGTGGTGGCGGTGGAGGACACCTCTACCCTGAGTGAAATCGCGTCCGTGTTCGCCGCCGAGGGCTATTCCCGCCTGCCCGTTTACCATGAGAGCGTGGACGACATTGTGGGCGTGCTCCACCAGAAGGATCTGTTTTCCGCCCGCTACCACAAGCGGGACGAGCTCAAGCCCTTGGTGCGCCCGGTGCTGCACATCACATCAGGCACCAAGATCGACGACCTAATGCGCCAATTCCAGCGCACCAAGACCCAGATGGCGGTGGTGGTGGACGAGTACGGCGGCACCGAGGGCATCCTCACCATGGAGGACATCGTGGAGGAGCTGGTGGGCGAGATCTGGGACGAGCACGACGAGGTGGTGGAGCAGTTCCGCAAGCAGTCCGACGGCAGTTATCTCATCGCCTGCTCCGCCGACCTGGACGACCTGTACGACCTGTTCCAGCTCACCGGGGAATGCGACGCGGCCACCGTATCCGGCTGGGTGCTGGAGCAGATGGGCCGGGTGCCCGAGACAGGGGACCGGTTCACCTGGGAGAACCTGGACGTCACCGTCACCCGGGCGGAGCACCACCGGGTGCTGGAGATCCGGGTGGAGGTACTCCCGGAGGAGGAGCCGGAGGACGGGAAGGACGGGTAAATCCCGCAAAATATAAGATGCAGGATTTCTTCGGAAATTTCGGCTGCGGCCGAGCTCCGGGGAGAAAATCTTGCAAGATCGTCTGTGCGCAAGCCGCGCGGCGGCCCCAAGACGGGCGGCCGCGCGGCGTTTTCTTGGGGAAAAAGGGGGGCCAAACTGCGGTGAAAATCGCCATCTATACGTTAGGCTGCAAGGTGAACCAGTACGAGACCCAGGCCATGGAGCGGGAGCTGCTCCGCCGGGGCCATGCCCTGGCGGACTTCGGCGGCCCGGCGGACGCCTACATCGTGAACACCTGCACCGTCACCGCCGTCAGCGACAAGAAGTGCCGTAACATCATCCGCCGGACCCGGAAAAACGCGCCGGAGGCGGTGGTGGCGGTGTGCGGCTGCTACGCCCAAACCGCCCCGGACGCGGTGGCGGCGCTGGGGGTGGACCTGGTGTCGGGCTCGGCGGGTCGGATGGACTTCTTGGACCGGCTGGAGGGCCTGCTCCGCCGGCGTGAGGCCCAGGTGGTGGCAGTGGACGAGGCGCTGTCCCGCCGGGAGTTCGAGCGCCTTCCCGCCGGGGGCGGGCTGGGCCGCACCAGGGCCATGCTGAAGGTGGAGGACGGCTGCGCCAACTTCTGCTCCTACTGCGTCATCCCCTACGCCCGCGGCCCGGTGCGCTCGCTGCCTTTGGAGGAGGCGGCAGAACAGGCCGCGGCCTTGGCGGAGGCGGGCTACCGGGAGGTGGTGCTCACCGGCATCGAGATCTCCTCCTGGGGCCGGGATCTGAAGACGGGCCGTGCCCTCATCGATCTTGTAGAGGCGGTGTGCGCCGCCGCACCAGGGCTGCGGGTGCGGCTGGGCTCGCTGGAACCCCGCACCGTGACGGAGGAGTTCTGCCGCCGGGCCGCCGCCTTGCCCAACCTTTGCCCCCACTTCCACCTGTCTCTTCAGTCCGGGTGCGACGAGACCCTGGCCCGGATGAACCGGAACTATGATACCGCTTGGTATTATAAGAGCGTCAGATTACTGCGGGACAACTTCGATGCCCCTGGGATCACCACCGATCTCATCGCGGGCTTCCCCGGGGAGACGGAGGGAGAGTTCACCCGGACGCTGGAGTTCCTCCGAAAGTGCGCCTTTTCCGCCGTGCACGTGTTCCCCTATTCCCGCCGCCCCGGCACCCCGGCGGCGTCCATGCCGGGGCAGCTGCCCCGGGAGGAGAAGGAGGCACGGGTACGCCGGGCCATCGCCCTGGCGGACGAACTGGAGGGGCGCTGGCTGTCGTCCCAGGTGGGGCGCGCCCTCCCGGTGCTGTTTGAGGAGGAGCGGGACGGCCTCTGGCAAGGCCACGCCCCCAATTACGCCCTGGTGCGGGCGCGGGGGGAAACCCTGCATAACCGTTTGGCGGACGTGAGGATCACCGGTTCGGAAAAAGGGGCGCTCACCGGGACAGTTTTGCCGGGGGACGCTTGCGCCGGGGCGTAAGCCGTGGTATAGTCAACACAGACAGAACCGTGCGCGGGCCTTGACGGCAAAGCGCGGAAGAAATGGAGGCGGCGGTATGCGGGCGATTGGGCTGACAGGCATTGTGCCGGACGAGGCGGCGGAGGGCCTGTGGAACAACCTGAAGGATATCACCGCGACCAAGATGTTCAGCGCGGTGGTCGTGGCGGCGGTGTGCCTGCTGGCCGTCAAGGTGCTGGTGGGGGTGCTGGACCGCGCCCTGCGCCGGTCCAGCATGGACAGCGCGCTGAAAAAGCTGCTGCGCGGCCTGCTCAAAGGCGGGCTGCTGTTCGTGTCGGTCATCGTGGTGCTGGGCCGCCTGGGCATCGAGGTCACGTCCCTGGTGGCGGTACTGTCCGTCATCGGCCTGGCCTTCTCCCTGGCGCTGCAAAACTTCCTGTCCAACGTGGCGGGTGGGATGCAGCTGCTGGCCTCCCACCCCTTCAAGCCGGGGGACTTCGTGGAGGCGGGGGGCTGCTCCGGTACCGTCACCGACATCGGGATGTTCTACACCCGCCTGACCACCTACGACAACAAGCTGGTTCAGATCCCCAACAGCTCCATCGTGTCCGCCAACATCATCAACTACTCCACCCAGCCCTCCCGCCGGGTGGACCTGACGGTGTCGGCCAGCTATGACGCGCCGGTGGACCAGGTGCTGGCGGCGCTGGCCAAGCTGGGGGAAGAGCACCCGCTGGTGCTGGACGACCCCGCTCCCGCTGCCCATGTCACCAAATATGGCGACAGCGCCATTGAGTACGCCCTGCGGGTGTGGTGCGCCAACGCAGACTACTGGACGGTGTATAACGATCTGATGGACAGCCTCCAACCCGCCTTTGCCAAGGCCGGGGTGGAGATGACCTATCCCCACATGAACGTGCATATGATGGAAAACAAGTAGGCGCCTGTATTCATAGCCCATGAAGCATGGTGGGGAAAGACCTGCCCAGGTGGTGCTTAACGCTGTGAATACAGGCGCCAAGGAAGACAAGGAGGACAAAAACATGGAAGTTGCAAACCGTTACCCCTATGCGGCCAAGGGCCTGCACCTGATGTTCATCGGCCAAATCCTGATGCTGGTAGGCGTGGCGCTGGGCTGGGTGCCGTTTGTCGGGGGGCTGATGGCCCTTGCCGGAGGCGTGATGGAGCTGGTGGGCTTGTACCAGGCCGGAACCGACGACCAGGGCTACCGCACGGCCCTGGTGTTCCAGGCCGTGTCCGTGGCGGTGAACCTGCTGGCGGGCTTTTTGGGAGAGGGGAGCATCCTCAACGGCGTGCTCAGCGTGGCCGCCAATGTAGCCAGCGTGATGGCGGTGGTCCAGGTGTGCACCACCACGGCCTGCCTGCTCCACGCCGTGGGCAACGAGACGCTGAGCCGGCGGGCCTCCACGGTGATGAAGCTCTACGTGGCGTGCACGGCGGTGTCCATTGTGTGCGGCATCCTGGGCATCATCCCCATCGTGAACATCGTGGCGGGGCTGGTGGCCGCCGTGGCCGCCATCGCCCTGCTGGTGGGGTACGTGCTGTACCTGATGTTCCTGTACGGCAGCAGCAGGGCGCTGTAAGATGGAGCAGGGGAAATTTATCGTCCTGGAGGGCATCGACGGGTCGGGAAAAAGCAGCCAGATCGGGCCGCTGGCGGAGCGCATCCAGGGCCTGGGACTGCGCTGCCGCGCCGACAGGGAGCCCACCGGCGGCCCGGTGGGCTCCCTGATCCGGCAGATTTTCACCGGTCGGGTAAGCGCGGACAACCGGGTCATCGCGGCGCTGTACGCCGCCGACCGCATCGACCACCTGGTGAACAGCGTGGACGGCCTGTGCGCCGCCATCGGCCAGGGGATCACGGTGGTGAGCGACCGGTACTATTTTTCCTCCTACGCTTACCACAGCGTG
>CAJULZ010000014.1 GCA_910587205.1 uncultured Oscillospiraceae bacterium | reverse complement strand
TTCCCGTTTCGGACAGGCGCCATGTGGCGGATACCCTGCAAGGAGCAATTGAGCTTGGCGATAAGTGCTTGAAAACCCAGGATAAGTAAAGCCGCCCCGGAGGGATTTCCCTCCGGGGCGGTTTTGATACCCGGCCAAAGCCCAGCGAAGCGGGTTTGGCCGGAGCAAGGGAGCGGGATGAGGAATGCCCAACCGGGCGTTCCGAATCAGAGCGGGCTTTGCTCCGACGAGTGCCCTTGGGCGATGATAACATCCACCACCCGCTGGGCCAAGTTTTGGCATTGGCCCTTCTCCGGGGCCTCCACCATCACCCGCACCACCGGCTCGGTGCCGGACTCCCGGACAAGAATCCGGCCCGTGTTCCCCAGTTCGTCCTCCACGGCCTGCACCGCCGCCTGGACGGCGGGGTCGTCCTGGGCGGCCTTCTTGTCCTTCACCCGCACGTTGATGAGCACCTGCGGATAGACCGTCACCGGTCCGGCCAGGCGGCTGAGGGCCTCTTTCTTGGCCATCATGACCTCCATCACCTTCAGGGCAGTGAGAATGCCGTCCCCCGTCCGGGCGTACTTGGAGAAGATGATGTGGCCCGACTGCTCCCCGCCAATGCGGTGGCCGCCCCGCACCATCTCCTCATAGACGTATTTATCCCCCACGGCGGTTTTGGCATAACCCACCCCCGCCGCGTCAAAGGCCTTGTACAGCCCAAAGTTGGACATCACAGTCGTGACCACCGTATTGGTGAGCAGCTTGCCCCGCTCTTTCATGTACACACTGTACAGGTACATGATCTGGTCGCCGTCCACCAGCCCGCCCTGCTCGTCCACAGCCAGGCAGCGATCCGCGTCCCCGTCGAAAGCAAACCCCGCGTCGCAGCCGTGCTCCCTGACGTATTCCCTCAGCCCTTTAATGTGGGTGGAGCCCGCGTCCAGGTTGATGTTCAGCCCGTCCGGGTGGTCGTTGATGACGTGCACGTCCGCGCCCAGGGAACGGAACACGTTGGGGGCAATGGACCAGGCGGAGCCGTTGGCGCAGTCCAGGGCGATCTTCTTCCCCCGGAAGGAGTACACCGCCAGCGAAATGAGGTAGCCCATATAACGGTTGCGACCAGCGGTGTGGTCCACGATGCTGCCCACCCCGTCATTGGTGGCGAAGGGCAGCTTGGGAAAGGTCTGGCCGTCCACGGACAGGGTTCCGTCCAAATAGTCCTCCACCAACCGGATGGTGCCCTCGTCCATCTTCTCCCCCTCCCGGTTGAGCAGCTTGATGCCGTTGTCGTAGTAGGGATTGTGGGAGGCGGAGATCATCACGCCGCAGTCGAAACCGTCGGTGCGGGTGACGTAGGACACGGAGGGGGTGGTGGTGACATGGAGCAGGTATACGTCCGCGCCGGACGCGGCCATGCCCGCGCTGATGGCGTACTCCAGCATATAGCTGGACCGCCGGGTGTCCTTGCCCACCACGATACGGGCCCGGTGCTCCCGGCCGTAGTACCAGCCCAGGAACCGCCCCACCTCGTAGGCGTGGTCGGCGGTGAGCTCCACGTTTGCCTTGCCCCGAAATCCGTCGGTGCCGAAATATTTTCCCATTCGGTTATTCTCCCTTCGTTTTGAGGACGATCACACCCCCGGTTTTATAGATGCTGTCCCCCGGCACCGCGCCCCGGACGCAGGACAGGGGGTAAATATTGGTGCGCGGACCGATGACGGTGCCCGGGTTGAGCACGCTGTTGCAACCCACCTCCACGCAGTCGCCTAAAACCGCGCCGAATTTCTTCCGGCCCGTCTCGATGGGTTCCCCCCCGTTTTTCACGGTGACAGGGGTTTTGTCCGACTTCACGTTGGAGGTGATGGACCCCGCCCCCATGTGGCTCTTGTAGCCCAGAATAGAATCGCCCACGTAATTGTAGTGGGGGACCTGGACGTTGTCAAACAAAATTACGTTTTTCAGCTCCACCGAGTTGCCCACCACGCAGCCGCCCCCCACCAGGGCGGATCCCCGGATAAAGGCACAGTGGCGCACCTCGGTGTTGGGCCCGATGATGCAGGGCGCACCCAAAAAGGCGGAGTGGGCGATCTGGGCGGTCTGGTGGACCCACACCCCGCCCCCCATCTCCTCGTACTCATCCCCCAGCGCGGGGCCCAGGGTGAGGATCAGCTCTTTGATCCCGTCCAGCGCCTGCCAGGGGTATTCAAAGCGGGCCAGATAGTCCCCCGCCAGGGTGTGGCTCAGGTCAAACAGCCCGGTCGTGTTCAAATTCATGGGAAAACCTCCTTGTTTTCTTAACGCTCCGCTTTTCGGCTTTTGAAATAGCAGGCCAGAGAGAAAACGCTGATGGCGGCGCAGATGACGAGCAGAACGATCCGCAGCCAACTCACCGGCCCCAGCGGCCAATCGGGCAGCCAGCTCAGCGCGCACAGCGCGAACAGGATGGCACGGATCAGCTCCACCGTGCTTCTCTTTAGGTTCTTTACCATCTCGATCACCTCATTTTTGCTCCGGCACCCGTTTCACCAGCACCCCGGATACGATCCCGATCAGCACCCCGGCCACCGTGCCCGAGATCCACAGCACCGGCAGGTACCACGCCAAGCGCACCGTCTCCAGCAGGGCCATGGCCACCAAGATCTGCCCCGCGTTGTGGGCCACGCCCCCGGCCACGCTGACGCCCACCGAGGAGAACTTCCCGGTTTTTTTCAGCAGCCCCATGAGGGACAGACTCAGCGCCGCCCCGGCAATGCTGTAGGCCAGCGCGGCCCCGTTGCCGAACAGCAGGGTCACCAGCACCACCCGCACCAGCGAGATCACGCAGGCGTCCCGGAAGCCCAGCCGGTACAGGGCGAACACGATGGCCAGGTTGGGCAGCCCCAGCTTCACCCCCGGCACCCCCAGGGGAGGCAGCAGGGATTCCAGCCAGGACAGCACCAGCGCCAGGGCGGTAAGCAGCCCATATTGGGCGACTTTTTCTGCTTTCATGACGACCTCCGCGCACTCACGCTATGTTGTTCCGTCCACGCCGCTCTCCGCGCCGCCCTCCACGGTGACGACCAGCTTGTGGGGCAGGCAGACGATGGATTCCCCGTCGTATCGGATGGCCCCATGGTTAACGCAGATCTGGTCAGGGCAGTCGGCGGCCGCGACCTTGGCCGTGCCGTCCTCAATCACCAGGGTGTTGGCGCGCCCCCCCTCTCCCAGCATCAGCCGGGTATCCTCGCTCAGCGGCAGCTCCTTCACCGTCTCACCGTCCACCTGGACGCGTACAATCCCCCCGTCCTGCCGGGTAAACCACAAGAACAAGACCAGCGCCCCACCCAGGGCCAGCAGCACGGCAATCAGTATAGCATCGTTTCGATGGGTTTTCAACCGCTCCACAAAATTCCTCCAAAACCACAACAGAGGGAGGGCCGCGGGCGCGGCCTTCCCTCGTTGGTGAATTCATGCTCAAATTGGGCGCATGACCGGGCTGGTTTCGCCTATTCTCGCACTATGCCTTTGCTTTGTCAGCCGTTGACGACTTCCGCCTTAGTGATGTTCAACGCGACAAGGCACCCGGCCTTACACACCTCGATGCACTTGCCGCAGCCGTCGCACTTGGCGTAGTCGATGCTCGCCAGGTTGTCGCTGACGGTGATGGCCCCGGTGTGGCAGTTCTTCTCGCACAGACGGCAGCCGATGCAGCCCGCGGAGCAGCTCTTGCGGGTGCCCGCGCCCTTCTGGTGGCTGTTGCAGTCCACCACCATGTGGGCGTCGGCGGGTCGGATGGCGATGACCCCGTTGGGGCAGGTCTTGGCGCACAATCCGCAGCCGATGCAGGCGGACGCGTCCACCCGGGCCAGCCCGCCGTTGATGTGGATGGCGGACACGGGGCACACCTGGGCGCAGTCGCCCAGGCCGATGCAGCCGTAGACGCACTTACCGGTTCCGCCGAACAGCAACTTGGCGGCGGCGCAGCTCTCCAGCCCCTTGTAGTCCATCTTCACGGAGGTGGCCTCACAGGTACCAGAGCAGCGCACCTCAGCCACCTGCTTGGCAACATCGCCCGCCTCCCGGCCCAGCACCTTGCCGATGCTGGCGGAGGCGGTGGCCCCGCCGGGGACGCACAGAGACACGGACAGATCCGGGTCCTCCACCAGGGCGGCGGCGTACCCGTCGCACCCGGCGAAGCCGCAGGCGCCGCAGTTGGCGCCGGGCAGGCACTCGCGCACCATGGGGATGCGCTCGTCCACCTCAACGGCCATGAACTTGGAGGCAATGGTCAGCATCACGGCGCACAAAAGGCCGATGACGCCCACCACCAACACAGCAATTACAATCGGATTCATATGCTCCCCTCCTTAACCCAGCAGGTTTTCCACAATGCCCGCGAAACCCATGAAGGACACGGACACGATGGCCGCGGAGATCAGGGTGATGGGCATCCCCTTGAAGCACTCGGGGCACTTGCACTTGTCCACCTTGCTGCGCACCCCGGCGAACAGCACCATGGCCAGCAGGAAGCCCAGGCCGGAGCCCAGGGAGTTGAACATGGCCTGGACGAAGCCGCCGCCGAAACTGGCCTTCTCCACCAGGTAGTTGTCCACGTTGCTGATGCACACGCCCAGCACCGCGCAGTTGGTGGTAATCAGGGGCAGGTACACGCCCAGGGAGGCGTGGAGGGCGGGGATGTACTTCTTGAGGACAATCTCCACCAGCTGCACCAGGGCGGCGATGACCAGAATGAACACGATGGTCTGGAGGTAGCCCAGGCCTTGGGGATTGAGCACGAAGAACTGGATGGGGTAGGTGACGGCGGTGGCCAGCAGCATCACGAAGATGACGGCCACGCTCATCCCGGCGGCCTGGTCCAGCTTCTTGGACACGCCCAGGAAGGGGCAGATGCCCAGGAACTGGGCCAGCACGTAGTTGTTCACCAGGACGGCCGCCATGACGATGGCAATCAATTCTTTCATTTCGCGGCAGCCCCTTTCTTCTCAGCGCAGTTCTGCCCGTTGCACGCGGCGGCGCTGGGGCAGCCCTCGCAGCTGAAGTCCTTTTTCTTGATGGCCTTGCCGTTGCTGGCCTTGTTGATGATGGCGATCAGGATGCCGAAAATTGCAAAGCCGCCGGGGGCCATGGTCATGATGGAGATGTTGTTATCCGTCAGCACCGGGACGGGCAGGCCGAACCAGGTGCCCGCACCGAAGATCTCGCGGATGGAGGCCATGGCCAGCATCGCCAGGGTGTAACCCACGCCCATGCCGATGGCGTCCAGGGCGGAATCAAACGCGCCGTTTTTGTTGGCGAACATCTCGGCCCGGCCCAGGATGATGCAGTTGACCACGATCAACGGCAGGTATAGGCCCAGCGCCTTGTCAAGATCCGGCAGGTACGCCTTGACGATCATCTGCACCAAGGTGACGAAGGAGGCAATGACCACGATGTAGCAGGGGATGCGCACCTTGTCGGAGATGACCTTGCGCAGCAGGGAGATCATCACGTTGGAGCACAGCAGCACGAAGGTGACGGCCGCGCCCATGCCGATGGCGTTGGACGCCTGGGTGGTGACGGCCAGGAAGGGGCAGGTGCCCAGAATCAGCACCAGGATGGGGTTCTCTTTGATGATACCATTGGTGAGAATTTTCAGCTTATTGTTTTTCATATCCATGTGCCTCCCTTCCTCAGCCCTTTACCATGTCGAACGCGGTGAACGCGTCGGCAAGAGCGGCCTTATAGTAGTTGGAGGAGAACGTCGCGCCGGAGATGGTGTCCGCGTTGGCGGCTCCGGCGGCGTCCAGCCCGGGGAACTGGCCGCAGAAATTCTCATCGGTGGTGATTTTGGAACCCAGGCCGGCGGTCTCGCTGTGGCTGAGCACCTTCACGCCGGTGATCTTGCCGTCCATGTCGATGCCCACGGCCATTTTCAGGGTGTTTTTGCCGCCGTAGCCCTGCGTGGTGATGGAGAAGGTAAAGCCCGCGCCGTTGCCGGCCTGGAAGACCCCGGTGATGGAGTCGGGCACGCCCGCGATCTCCACCTGCTCAAAGCTGTCCGCGGCGGGCAGCACCTCCAGCCGGGCGGCTTCATTGGCCTTGCGCTCCGCCTCCTCAATGATGGGGGCGGTGGCGCTGTTGGTGAGGGCCAGCAGGCCGCTCATAACCGCGCAGATCAGAACGAGCACGATGATGGGGACCCCAAAATCGGCCATGATATTAGACTTTGCCTTTGTCATGCCTGCACACCTCCAAACGGCTTGGTCTTGGTCCAGCCGCTGATGTAGGGGTTGAAGATGTTCATCAGCAGGATGGAGAAGGACACGCCCTCAGGATAATTACCCCACACGCGGATCAGCACCGTGATAAGTCCACAGCCCACGCCGAAGATGAGCTTCCCGGCCGGGGTGGGGGGAGAAGTGGTGTAGTCGGTTGCCATAAAGATAGCGCCGAGGAACAGGCCGCCCGCCATAACCTGGTACAGGGGCTGCTGGCCCAGCAGGGCGGTGCACACCAGCACCGTGCCGATGAAGGCCACCGGGGTGTGCCAGGAGATGACCCTGCGGTAGATCAGGTAGACGCCGCCGATGAGCAGGGCCAGACAGCTGGTCTCGCCCATGGAGCCGCCCCGGGCGCCCAGGAACATATGCAGCAGGGAGGGCAGGCCCTCGGCGCCGCCCGCGCCCAGGATGGCCAGAGGGGTGGCGGAGGACGTGGCGTCGGTAAACGCGGGGACGGCCCAGGCCGTCATGGTGCCGGAAAAGGCCACCAGCATGATAACGCGGGCGGTGATGGCGGGGTTGGCGAAGTTCTGGCCAATGCCGCCGAAGAACTGCTTGATGACCACAATGGCCACGAAGGAGCCGAACGCGGCCTGCCAGACGGGAATGTCCACCGGCAGGTTCAGGGCCAGGATCAGGCCGGTGACGGCGGCGGAGAAGTCCATAATGGTGCACGTCCGGCGGGTGATCTTCTCAAACGCCCACTCGCACGCCACGGCCACCGCCACGCACACAACCTCCACCAGCAGGGCCCTGACGCCGAAGAACAGCACCGAAGCGAACACGGCGGGGAGCAGCGCGATGAGCACGTCCCGCATGATGGTCTGGGTGGTCTGGCTGGCGTAGATGTGGGGGTTGACCGAGACGACCATATTTTTCTCCATCTTAGACCGCCTCCTTTTCTTTCGCCGCGGCTTCTTCCTTGGCCTTCTTTTTCTCCGCGGCTTCCTTCTGCTCGGCGTTGTACTTGTTCAGCATGGCCTTGGCCAGCTTGTTCACCTGGACCAGCGGCCGGCGGGCGGGGCAGCTGAAGGAGCAGCAGCCGCACTCCATGCACAAATTCACCTTGAGGGCCTTGAGGGTTTCGGGCTCCTTGTTGTTATAGGCGCTCTCGATGGCGGCGGGCATGAGGTTGAACGGGCAGTGGGCCACGCACCGCCCGCAGCGGATGCATGCGGAGGGCACGGGGTCCTCGGCATCCTTGGCGTCAAAGGCCAGGATGGCGTTGGTGTTCTTCATGATGGGGGCATCCAGGCTGGGGACGGAAATGCCCATCATGGGGCCGCCGTAGAGCACCTTTTTGGGCTCGCACTTCAAGCCCACGAAATCCAGAATATTCTGGATGGGGGTGCCCACCGGGGCGATGATGTTCTGGGGATTGGCGATGGCGGAGCCGTCCACGGTGACGACCTTCTCCACCAGGGGCATTCCGGTGCGGATGTACTTGGCGATGACCGCCAGGGTGGTGCAGTTGATGACGATGGCGCCCACGTCGATGGGCAGCTTGCCCTCGGGGACGACCTCGCCGGTGGTGTTGTAGATCAGCACCTTTTCGCCGCCCTGGGGGTACAGCGCGGGCAGGGAGGCCACCTCGAACCCGGGCACGCCCTTGCCCGCCTCCTCCATAACCTTCACGCACTGGGGCTTATTGTCCTCAATGCCGATGACGATGCGGTCGGCGGTGTAGTACTTCTGGAGCAGCTGGGCCCCGTAGATCACGTCGTCCGCGTTGTCGATCATGGTGCGCGTGTCGGAGGTGATATACGGCTCGCACTCCGCGCCGTTGATGATGATGGCGTGCACCCGGTCGGGGTCCACGTTCAGCTTGACGGACGTGGGGAAGCCCGCGCCGCCCAGGCCCACGCAGCCGCACTGGCGCACCGCCTCCACAAAGCTGTCCTTGTCGGTGACCACAGGGGGCTTGATGCCCTCCCACACAGCCTGCTCGCCGTCGCTCTCAATGACGATGACGGTGTCGAACCGGCCATTGGAGCTGACGATCTCATCCAGCCGCTTCACCTTGCCGGACACACCGGAATAGATCGGCGCGGACATAAACCCTCCCGCTTCGGCGATCAGCTGCCCTACCTTTACCGTGTCGTTGACCTTGACCACCGGCTTGGCCGGCGCGCCGATGTTCATGGACATGGGGACGGTGATCGTCGCGGGCACCGGCATACGCGTCGGTGCGCACTCCACAGTGTTTTTCCTGTGGGGCGCATGGATGCCATGCAATTTGCCCTTAAACACAGAATTTCCTCCTCAATCGTAGTTTCTCCTACCGTAGCAGCCCGCCCCTCGCCGCGCGGCGGCGCGGGGCAGACAGACGGCGTACCCCGTTTCAGCGGCTGAACCTGCCGGAAACGGGGGTACGCCTACTCAGGTAGAGTATATTATATCACATTCCTTTTTAAACGCAAGGGAAAATCTCTTTCCAGCCGCAAAAAACAGCATGTTTTTTGCGGCTGCTTTATTCCTCCTGGTTATAGATGGCGGCCACCTCCCGCCGCCTGCGGAAAATGAATCCCCACGCGGCGCACAGCCCCACCGCGCTGAACAACAGGATCACGCCCCGTTCAGGCAGAATCTCAGCCAAAAACCCAGCCAGGAGGGTGCCGCCCAGGGAACCCAGCGCGGTGAGCATCTGGTAAGCCCCGTTGAACCGGGCCCGCTTGTTGTCGGGGAGGTAGGACTGGGTGGCGGCGATGCGGATGTTGTAGGACGTCACCCCCAGCATCCCATAGGCGAAGAAGACCACCGCCATAACCGGGACGGGCAGAAACAGGATCATGCCGTCAATCAGGTTAATCAGCACATAAATCGTCATGGCAATGGCAAATTTTTTCTGCGGAGGCAGCGTAAATTTGTAGTGCACAAAGCCCCCAACCACCCGGCCCGCTTCCGAGCAGGTGGCCACAATGCTGTACAGCGTGGCCGCCGCCACCGGCCAGGCGGCGAACAGCTCCGCGTGGTTTCGGAAGAAGGGCAGCTGGAGCTGCCCCGCCCCGTTCCCGGTGAAGTTGGAGAACATAAAGTACAGCGTGATTGCCAGCAGGCCCTTCTCCCCGGCGATGTACTCCACCCCATCCCGGAGGTCCCGGCCAAAGCGTTTCAAAGCCCCCGCCCCGTCCGCCGGGGGCGCGGAGTCCATGTGGGTTTCCACGTGGCGGATGCACCGCTCAAAGCAGGCGGCGGCAAAAAAGCACACCGCGTTGACGGCGAACAGCGGCTCCACGCCGCCCAGCAGGTCATAGGCGATAGCCCCCAGGGGGTAGGCCATCAGCATCATGGATTGCAGCATCCCGGAAATGGAATAGGCTTTGGACAGGTTGTGCTTCGCCACCAGATTGGGGTACAGGCTGTCGTAGGCCACCATGTACACGCTGTCGATGCTTCCCCGCAGCAGATTGAAGCACAGCAGCGCAGGGAAGCTGAACCAGCCCCCCATCAGCAGCAGCGCCAGGGCCCCGAACAGCCCGGCGGACAGGAAGTCCAGGCGGTAGATGACCCGTTTCCGGCTCATCCGGTCCAGGTAGGGTCCCGCCAGAACCGGGCACGCCAGCATGGGAACCTGGTACGCGGCGTTGAACAGGGCGTAGAAGAACACTGAACCGGTGTAGTCCAGCACCATGATGCTCATGGCAAAGCTGGACAGCACGCCGCCGATGAGGGAGACCACGCTCCCCAGGGTGATAATGGTGAAATCCCAGGTCCACAGCCCCTGGGAAGGCTTGTTTGTATCCATATTTTATTTCCTTTCTCACAGATCGCATACGCCCCGCCCCGCCCTCCCTTTTATGTCGGGCGGGAAGGCTGGCGCAATTTCAAAATGAAACGGGGCCGGACCCCGTTGGGGTCCGGCCCGCAAAAAACGCAGCGCTTAGCAGCCGCCCCGCCGCGTGGCGCGGCAGGCAGCCAAAGGGTCGCAAAAGCGCGTCCGTTCGATTTGCAGGCCGTTTTGCGCATAGAAAACCAAGCCCGCCCATGGCGCGCCCCGCTTCCATACATTACATTTAAACGGGCCTAAAACAAATCAAGCAGCAACACGGCTTCCGCATCCTCCCTTTGAGAAATTGCGTTCAGTATACTACCCCCGGCCTCCCCTGTCAATGCCCCCTTCCCTTTTTCCACCAAACGTGGTATACTCTCCCCAAACGCCGGAGAGGGGGGCCCGCCTTGGAGCGAACGAAATACACCGCCGCCTTCCTGGCTGCGGAGGGCGCGCTCTACGCCGTCTTCCTGGCCCTGGACCTCGCCGGCCGGGGCGGGGCCGCCGTCCCCGTCAAATACGCCGGGATCCTGCTGTGCCTTGGCTTTTCCCTGCCGGCCTGCGCCAAATGGGGCGGGGACAAGCTGGTGCCGCTGGCCCTGGCCCTCACCGCCGGGGCGGACTGGTTCCTGCTGGTGCGCAACGACTGCTACCCCTTAGGCATCGCCCTGTTCCTGTGCGTGCAGACGGCCTATTACCTCCGCCTGCGGCGGGGCGGCGCGCCCGCCGCCTATCCCCTGCGGGCGGGGCTGGCGCTGGGGACGGAGCTTGGATTATATATCCTGCATCTTGCAAATCCGCTGAACCTGCTGGCGGGGCTGTATTTTTCCCAGCTGCTGTCCAATACCATCCTGGCCTGGACGGTGAAGGGCCGTCCAGGGCGGCTGTTCGCCCTGGGGCTGGCCCTGTTTGTGGGGTGCGATGTCTGCGTGGGGCTGTTCAACGCCCTGCCCGCCCCCTCCCCCCTGTATTCTGCCGCCTCGGTGGGGATGTGGCTGTTTTATCTCCCCTCCCAAGCGCTCATTGCCCTGTCCGCCCTTCCGGAAAAGGAGGCTCCCTTATGAAGCCCAGTAAACTGTTGTGCGGGGTGCTGGCCGTTTTGACCGCCCTGTCCCTGCTCACCGCCGCCATCGCGGCCCCCATCCTCTGCCGCCCCTTCTACTACGCCCACATCGCCCCCCTGGGCCTGGAGGCCCGTACGGGCCTGACGGAGAGCGAGATCAAAACCGCCTTTGACGAGATGCTGGACTACTGCTTGGGCGCGGAGGAATTTTCCACCGGCGCGCTGCACTGGTCGGAGAGCGGCAAAAGCCATTTCACCGACGTGCGGGCGCTGTTCCTGCTGGACCTGCGGGTGCTGGGCGCGTCCCTGGCCCTGCTGGCGGCCGCTTTGCTGTACGCCCGGCTCAGCGGGCGAACCCCGGCGCGGCCCCTGGGCCGGGGTCCCGGCTTCTGGGCGGGGGCAGGGTTCGGCGGCGTGTTCCTGCTGGTGGGCGCCCTGGCGGCGCTGGACTTCAATCGGGCCTTTGTGGCGTTTCACGTCCTGTTCTTCCCCGGCAAGGACAACTGGCTGTTCGACCCCCGCACGGACCAGATCATCAATATCCTGCCTCAGGAGCTTTTCCGGAACTGCGCCATTCTGACCCTGGTCCTTCTGATCACCGGCTGCGCCGTCCTCATCCTCTGGGATCTGCGGCGGGGCAGGCGCGCTTAAAAAGCGCTTGCATTTTACCCTCCTAAAGTGTATAATGACTCCAATCCAATTGCTGAGAGGTATCCCTATGACCCGTTCTCACACCCACAGCTTCACCTTTTCCTTTGGCTGGACTCGATTTACCGTGTCCGGCTGTTTTGGCGTGGGAAAACGCGGCGCATGAGCAGGGGGCCGTCCGGCGGCCCCGCCTGGATTTGTGTACGTTTGGGAAGCTCATGGACCGCGTATCGCGGGGCCATGGGCTTCTTTATATTTTAAAAAGGGAGTTTTCAATATGGTAATCGTTATGAAACCCGGCGTCAGCCAGGAAAAGATCCAGGCCCTTGTGGCCAAGCTGGAGCAGGACCATGGCGTCACCGTGGGCATCACCAACGGCGTGGGCTGTTCCATCCTGGGGCTGGTGGGGGACACCGCCCACATCGACATGGACAAGCTGTCCATGAACAACGACGTAGAGCGGATCATGCGGGTGCAGGAGCCCTACAAGAAGGCTAACCGCAAATTCCACCCGGAGGACACGGTGGTGGACGTATCCGGCGTGCCCATCGGCGGCGGGGACAGGTTCACCGTCATCGCCGGCCCCTGCTCGGTGGAGAGCGAGGCGCAGATCACCGGCGTGGCCCAGGATGTGAAGGCCGCGGGGGCAGCCCTGCTGCGGGGGGGCGCGTTCAAGCCCCGCACGTCGCCCTACTCTTTCCAGGGCATGGGGGCGGACGGGCTGGAGCTGCTGCTGGAGGCCAAGGCCGCCACGGGCCTGCCCATCGTGTCCGAGATCATGGCCCCCCGGTACTGCGAGCTGTTCGAGGAAAAGGTGGATCTGGTGCAGATCGGCGCCCGGAACATGCAGAACTTCGACCTGCTGAAAGAGGTGGGCCGGCTGTCCAAGCCCGTTTTGCTGAAGCGGGGCCTGTCCAACACCTATGAGGAGTGGATCATGTCAGCGGAATACATTATGGCCGCGGGCAATGAGAACGTGATTTTGTGCGAGCGGGGGGTGCGCACCTTCGAGACCTATACACGCAACACCTTAGACCTGTCCGCCATCCCGGCCATCCGGAAAATGAGCCACCTGCCCATCGTGGTGGATCCCTCCCACGCGGCGGGAATGTACTGGATGGTGGAGCCGCTGGCCATGGCCGCCGTGGCGGTGGGGGCGGACGGCCTGATGGTGGAGGTTCACAACGACCCGCCCTGCGCCAAGTGCGACGGGGCCCAGTCCCTCACCCCGGAGAAGTTCCGGCACCTGATGGGCCGTCTGAACCCGCTGATTGACTTGACGGGGAAGAAACTGGTCTGACATTGGGAAAGGGGGATCATTATGGCAAAATTGGAACGCACCCTCACCGGGGATTTTGACGACATTCTGTGGCGGCTGGACCAGGCCGTGCTGAACGGGAGTATGTCCGCCACATTGGAGGACCGCTCGGACTTCTCCATCGGCCCTGTCCAGGTGTCGGTGCGGATGTACGAGCGGTACAGCGCCATGGGCGGCAACCGGGTGGCCATGTGCCTCACCCTGGCGGGGGAGGGGAACCGGCTCCACCTTACCGCCATCACCGCCGGGGGCAGCCAAGCCATGTTTTTCAAGATGAACACCTGGGGAGAGGAAGCCTTTCTGGACACCCTGGCCGAAGTAGTCAACGATTTGTAGCGTCTGCGCCGAAAATAACAATTTGCGTTCAACGCGAGGAGGTTTCCACCATGAAAACCCTCACCGTGGCCCTGCCGGGCCGGGAATACGACATTTTGATTGCGCGGGGTCTGCTCCCCCAGGCGGGGGAACGCGTCCGGGCAGTGCTGCCCAAGGCAGTCAAGCTGGCAGTTGTCACCGACACCAACGTGGGCCCGCTCTACTATAACCGGGTGAAGGCCAGTCTGGAAGCCTCCGGGTTTGAATGCCGGGCCGTGGTCATCCCGGCTGGGGAGGCAAGCAAAACCCCTTCCCTGCTGGCCCAGCTGTGGGAGGAGTTCATGGACTTCGGCCTCACCCGCACCGATGGCGTCGTGGCCCTGGGGGGCGGCGTAGTGGGGGACCTGGCGGGCTTTGCCGCCGCCACCGTCCTCCGGGGGGTGGGCCTTGTGCAGCTCCCCACCACCCTGCTGGCCCAGGTGGACAGCAGCGTAGGCGGCAAGGTGGCGGTGGATCTGGCCCACGGCAAAAACCTGGCCGGGGCCTTCTACCAGCCCCGCCTGGTGCTCATGGACCCGGATGCCCTGGACACCCTGGGCCTGCGCCAGTTTATGGACGGCATGGCGGAGGTGGTAAAGTACGGCTGCATCTGGGATGGGGACTTTTTCGATTCCCTGGCCGCGCGCCCCTCCCGGGAGGAGTTGGCGGCAGATATCGAACACATTTTGTATACTTGTTGCAGCGCAAAACGCAGCGTAGTCATGGAGGACGAGCGGGATACCGGGGCCCGCATGATTTTGAACTTCGGCCACACCCTGGGCCACGCCTACGAGCTGGCCGGGCGCTACGTGGAGTGGACCCACGGCGAGGCAGTGGCGGCGGGCATGTGCGCCGCTGCCAGGCTGGGGGTGCTTTTGGGCGTCACCCCCGCGGACACCCCTCAAAAAATCGAGGCGCTTTGCGCCGCCCTGGGACTGCCCACGTCCATCCCCTGCTCAGCAGAGGACTACGCCGCCGCCATCGGCCTGGACAAGAAGGGGGCGGGGGCGGATATCACCCTGATCCTCCTGGACAGGATCGGCCACGCCGTCCCCCGCCGGCTGCCCAAAAAACAGCTGGTGGGGCTGGTCAGCTCCCTCCCCTGAACGCCCGCGCCTTGCAGGGCCGCGCACCGTGCTCCTGAATGATACGCACCCCGGTCATCGGGCGGGTGCGCATTGCCCCCCTGTCCCGGTTCGGTCCCAGCCTTTTTTCGAATGGAGGTTCCCTATGAACATCACCATCACCCCGTCCAAACTGTCGGGAGCGGTCACGCCTCCCCCGTCCAAGTCCCAGGCCCACCGGCTGCTCATCGCCGCCGCCCTGGCCCAGGGGGAGAGCGTCATCTCCAACGTGGCCTTCTCCCAGGACATCCAGGCCACCATCCGCTGCCTGCGGGAGCTGGGGGCGGAGTTTGCTATAGACGGCAGTACCGTCGCCGTCCGGGGCATGGGGGCAAATGCCATGTCCCCCCTGCGCCGCATGGCCTATCCCCATCTGGACTGCGGGGAGAGCGGTTCCACCTTGCGCTTCCTGATCCCCATCGCCTTGGCGGTGCGAGGGGGCGGTGTGTTCACCGGCCGGGGGCGGCTGATGGAGCGTCCCCTCAACCCCTACTTCGACCTGTTTGACGAGAAAGGGATTTCCTGCGCGCAGAAGGACGGCGTGCTCACTGTGGCGGGGCTGCTCACCCCTGGGGAATACCGCCTGCCGGGGAACGTCTCTTCCCAGTTTTTTACCGGCCTGCTGTACGCCCTGCCCCTGCTGGACGGCCCGTCGGCCCTTGTCCCCACCACCCCCTTGGAGAGCGAGGGCTACATTCAGATGACCCTCCGGGCCATGGCCCAGTTCGGGGTGGAAATGCCCGTCACCCTGTCCCTGCCCCCCCACTACCATCCCTATGGGAACCAGATCTACCGGGCGGCGGACGCCGTTGTGGAGGCGGACTGGTCCCAGGCGGCGTTCTGGTACGCGGCCGGATTCCTGGGCAATCCGGTAACTGCCGCCGGGGCGGACCCTTTCTCCTTCCAGGGCGACCGCGTGGTCACGGACCTGACGCTCCAATTGAGCGGCGCGGGGGACGTGGAGCTGGACGTATCCAACACCCCCGATTTAGTCCCGCCCCTGGCGGCCATGGCAGCGCTGCGGACGGGGGGAACCACCCGCCTGGCCAACGCCGCCCGCCTGCGCATGAAAGAGAGCGACCGGCTGTCCTCCGTCACGGCGGCGCTGTCCGCCCTGGGGGGATGCGTGGAGGAGGGCCCGGACTTCCTGAACATCCAGGGGAAGGAAGCGCTGGCAGGGGGTGTAACGGTGGACAGCTTCAACGACCACCGGATCGCCATGATGGCGGCCATCGCCGCCACCCGGTGCGAAAAGCCCGTCACCATTACAGGGGCGGAGTGCGTTGCCAAATCCTACCCCAACTTCTGGGAGGAATACGCGCGGCTGGGCGGGAAGCTAAAACGGGGCCTGTAGGGGCGCACATTGTGCGCCCGCGTCCCACCCAACCCGGCGGAAACCCCCGGGCAAACCATATCCGCCCCTACACAAACGGACGAGGAGAAGCGAAAATGGACAAAATCAAATTAGTGGTTCCCACGGAGGACTATTTAGACCAAGTCTGGACCTACCGGCAGGAGTGTTATGAAGCGGACAGTTCCATGGACGGCTGCGGGCCCCTGCGGCGGGCGGAGAGTCCCGAGCAGTGGCTGGCGGACGTGCGGGCCTACACCGACCCCGCCACCGTCCCGGAGGGGAAGGTGCAGACCACCCAGTTCCTGGCCCTCCGGGAATCGGACGGCCAGCTGGTGGGCATGCTCCAGGTGCGGCACTGCTTCAATGAGTACCTGGAGAAGTACGCGGGCCACATCGGCTACTCCGTCCGGCCCAGTGAGCGGCGGAAGGGATACGGCAAGGAGCAGCTCCGGCTGGCGCTGATCTGGTGCCGGGAAACGCTGGGGCTGGAGCGGGTACTCATCACCTGCAAGACGGGCAACGAAGGAAGCCGCCGGACCATCCTGGCCTGCGGCGGCGTGTACGAGAACACCGTCCATGAGCCCGGCGAGGGCATCGACCTGGAGCGGTACTGGATCACGGTACGGTAAGGCCCCTTCTTTTCTCGAAAGCGAAGGGCCTCGACCGCCCGACCCCCTTGTGATGCAGCGGTTTCCGGGGCCCGGGCGGCTGCGCAAACGGCACGCAAGTCTTCCGCTTGGCTGATCTGCGCGGGGATGCAGTTCTTCTTTCCATACCATCCAACAAAAGGGGAGAACATTCATATGCTTATGAAGATTTTGGGCAAACAGATTTGGTATGAAATATACGGCGCGGAGCATAGCGGCACGCTGTTATATCTTCATGGGGGGCCGGGAGCAAGCTGTCTGGATTTCGTAAACCAGGCAAAGGCATTAAGCGAGAACATGAGGGTCGTCATATTTGACCAGTTAGGCGTGCTGCGCTCCGAAGCGATTGCCGAGAACGAATGCTACAATATGGAATATCAGATCGAACTGGTTGAGGAACTGCGCAAACTTTTGGGAATCGAAAAATGGAGTATCCTTGGCCATTCTTACGGCGGCATGCTTGCGGTTTTGTACGCGCACACCTATCCAGATTCCATTCACAAGATCATCCTGGAATGTCCTTCGCTGTGTTTTGAGGATTCTGCAAAGTCAACAGCCGAATATTTGAGCGGGCACATCAACAGCCTGAACAACAAGCAGGCGAGCGCGTTGTGTGAAAAAATTAAATCTGCGGACTACCAAAATAAGGCGGAAGTGGTATGGGATTTGTCAACCCTGCTTAGCTATGTCACCGATATGGAACTGCGGTTTTATCTGCATGGTATTTCTTTTGAAGACTATCAAGCGAGTATGGACGGCTCTGATATTACAGACGAAATGTGGTCAAAGGGCGAGCGGCATTTGACGAAATTGCTGGAAGAACAGCCGGTGAACAGGGTGATGATGACCGACAATTTTCTGCCGATGCTCCCAGGCATCGCCGCTCCGATGCTGCTGATCAACGGAAAATATGATCCTGCGTGCACCAAGAATCAAATAGAGTATATCATGAGCCATGCGCAGCATGTAACCCAGGCGGTTTTTGAAAACAGCGCGCACTTTCCGAGAATTGAGGAAGCAAAAAAATATACGAACACTATTTGGAGCTTCCTTGATGACGAATAAGGGATTTCAGCTCACTGCGAAGTCTGTGAGGTCAAATCCCGCATACCCCCAAAGGGGACAGGTTTCGTATCATAAAATGCGGCCTGCCGCCCCACGTTGGGAACAGGCCGGAGTTTCTTTTTTCACTTTCACAAGGAGTGGTTTCTCATGAGGTATTCCATTTTCGGCGAATCTCACGGCCCTGCCATCGGCGTGGTGCTGGAGGACGTCCCGGCGGGTCTGGAGCTGGACTGGGAGGCCATCCGGTTCGACCTCGCCCGCCGCGCCCCCGGCAAAAACGCCCTGACCACAGCGCGGAGGGAGGCGGACGAGCCCCGCGTCCTGTCCGGCGTATTTGAGGGCCGCGCCACCGGCGCGCCCCTGTGCGCGGTGATCGAGAATACGGACATCCGCTCCCAGGATTATTCCCGCACCAAGGATCTGGCCCGTCCCGGCCACGCGGACTACGCCGCCCATGTGCGCTACCACGGCTTCCAGGACTACCGGGGGGGCGGGCACTTTTCCGGGCGGCTCACCGCGCCGCTGGTGTTCGCGGGGGCCGTGGCCAAGCAGCTGCTGGCCCAGCGGGGCATCCGGGTGGGCGCGCACATCAGCTCCGTCTACGGCGTCAACGACGACGCCCTGGAGGACTGGGACTCCCTGCGTTCCTGCGCCGCCAAGGACTTCCCTGTGCTCAACGACGAAAAGGGCGCGGAGATGCAGCAGGCCATTTTAGAGGCGAAAAACGAGCAGGATTCCGTGGGCGGCTCCATCGAGTGCGGGGTATTCGGCCTGCCCGCCGGGCTGGGCGCGCCGGATTTCGGCCGGAACGCGGAGGGTATTTTCTCCCAATACCTGTTCGCCGTCCCGGCGGTGAAGGCGGTGGCCTTCGGGGCGGGGACAGCCTTCTCCCTCATGCGTGGCTCGGAGGCCAACGACCCGCTGTTTGTGGACGAAGACGGCTCCGTCAAAGCGGAGCAGAACTGCGCGGGGGGAATCAACGGCGGCATCACCAACGGGATGCCCCTGGTCTTTGAAGTGACCATGCGCCCCACCCCCTCCATTGCCCGCCGGCAGTTCACTGTGGATCTTGCAAGATGCAGGAATGCCGAACTGGAACTCACCGGCCGCCACGACCCCTGCGTAGTACCCCGCGCCGTCCCGGTTATTGAAGCTGCGGCGGCGCTGGCTTCCTGTGAGCTGCTGGGAATCTAAACAAAGAGGAATCAACCATGGATTTGAAAACATTACATCAATCCGATGAGAATGTCGTGATTTTCCCCGGCGCGGTGGTGGCGGGGGACGTGTCCTTCGGCCCCGGCTGCTCGGTGTGGTTCAACGCCGTCCTCCGGGGGGACGGCCAGCCCATCATCGTGGGGAGGGGCACCAACATACAAGACGGAGCCGTCTTCCACTCGGACGTCGCCCCCACCGTCCTGGGGGAGTACGTCACCGTGGGCCACGGGGCCATCGTCCACGGCTGCACCGTGGGGGACAATACGGTGGTGGGCATGGGGTCCATCCTGCTCAACCACGCCCGCGTGGGCAAAAACTGCATCGTGGGCGCGGGGGCGGTAGTCACCGGGAAGATGGACGCCCCCGACGGCTCCCTGCTCCTGGGCAACCCCGCCCGGGTGGCGCGGTCCCTGACCCAAGAGGAGCTGGACGGCCTGCGCCCCAGCGCGGAGCACTATATGGAATTAAAGGAGGCGTACCGCTGATGGACGGGCTTCAGGAGCTGCGCCAAGAGATCGACGTCATCGACCGGGAGCTGGTGGAGCTGTTCCGCCGCCGGATGGACGTGACCCGGCGGGTGGGGGAGTACAAGCGGGCGCGGGGCATCCCCGTGCTGGACCCGGAGCGGGAGCGGCAGGTGCTGCAAAACAAGGGCGAGCTGGCCGGGGAGTCGCTGCGCCCCGCCGCCATCACCCTGTTCCAAACCATCATGGCCCTGTCCCGCCGCCAGCAGCGGGATCTGATGGACAAAGGCCCGGACAACCCCGGCGTCCTGCGCTGGCAGTCCGCCCGGACCAATTCCCGTCCCCCCGTGGCCGCGCCAAGGGTGGTGTATCAGGGGGTGCCGGGGGCGTACAGCGAGCAGGCCGCCCTGGACTTCTTCGGGCCGGGGGCGGATACCGCCGGGCTGGAGCAGTTTGAGGACTGCTTCCTGGCCCTGCGGGAGGGGCGGGCGGACTATGCCGTGCTGCCCATTGAGAACAGCTCTACCGGGGCTATCCGGCAGATTTACGACCTGCTCACCCAGTACGAATGCTACATGGTGGGGGAGGCTACAGTGAAGGTGGAGCACTGCCTCATGGCCCTGCCTGGGGCCACGCTGGACTCTATCACCCATGTCTATTCCCACGAGCAGGGCTTGTTCCAGTGCGAGCGGTATCTCAACGCCCACCCGGACTGGAAGCAGGTGCCCCAGGCGGACACCGCCGGGTCGGCCCGGATGGTGGCCTGCAGCGGCGACCCCACCAAGGCGGCCATCTGCTCCGCCCGCGCGGCGGACCTGTACGGACTGACCATATTGGCCCGGGGCATCAACCACAACACCCACAACACCACCCGGTTTGTGGTGGTGTCCCCCCAGCTGGAGCTGCGTCCCGGCGCGGACAAAATCAGCACCCTGTTTGTCCTGCCCCACGAGGCGGGCTCGCTCCACGAGATCCTCACCGTGTTCTCCGTCCACGGCCTGAACCTGGTGAAGCTGGAATCCCGGCCTATGCCGGGGCGAAGCTGGGAGTACATGTTCTTCCTGGAGTTCACTGGGCAGCCGGGCAGCCCCGCTGTGGCCGACGCCCTCCACGAGCTGGCCCAGACCACCGGGGAATTCCGGGTGCTGGGCTGGTTCCCGTCCAACCTGGATTGAGGGGAGGGGCGCGTCCCATGGGCAAAAATATCATCTTAACCGGCATGATGGGCAGCGGCAAGACCACGGTGGGCAGGCTGCTGGCCCGGGGCCTGGGCCTGGAACTGGCAGACACCGACGCGCTCATCGAGCAGCGCGTGGGCCGCGCCATCCCGGACCTATTCGCCCAGGACGGGGAAGTGGCTTTCCGCGCCCTGGAGCTGGAGCTGTGCCGGGAGCTGTCCCGGCGGGATGGGCTGGTCGTCGCCTGCGGCGGGGGCCTGCCCACCCAGGAGGGGGCCATCGCCGCGCTGAAGGGGACCGGCTTCGTGTTCTGGCTGGACCGGGACCCTGGGGAAACCTACGATACCCTGGACGTGTCCGGCCGTCCCCTGGCCCAGAGTGGCCGGGAGGACTTCATCCGCCGCTATGAGGGGCGCTCCCCCATCTACCGCCGCTGGGCGGACCACATCGTCCGCGCCAAAAGCCCCCAGGCTGCCGCCGCCCTCATCAGTGCCATCGTTACGGAGGAAACCAAGCCATGAAATTTCTCATCATCAACGGCCCCAACCTGAACCTGCTGGGCAGGCGGGAACCGGGCATCTACGGCAGCCAGAGCTACGAGGCCCTGTGCAAGCTGATTTGTGACCATGCCGCCGCCTGCAATTCCACGGCGGAGTGCTTCCAGTCCAACCACGAGGGGGCCATCATCGACGAAATCCACGCCGCCGACGGCGTGTACGACGCCATTATCATCAACCCCGGAGCCTACACCCACTACAGCTACGCCATCCTGGACGCGCTGAAGGCGGTGGACGTGCCCGCCTATGAGGTGCACATCAGCCACATCGACCAGCGGGAGCCCTTCCGGGCGGTGTCCGTCACCGCCCCGGCCTGCGTGGGCCAGCTCTACGGCCACGGCTTTGACGGCTACCTCATGGCCATGGACTACTTTCTGGAGGGCGGAAAATGAGGTTCCAGGTCATTGGCGACCCGGTGCTCCACTCCAAGTCCCCGGTGATCCACGGGGCCATGCTGGCGGCGCTGGGGCTGGACATCCCCTACGCCGCCCACACCGTCCGCCGGGGGACGCTGTCCCAATACCTGGCCTGGGCGCGGGACAACGGCATCACCGGCTTCAACGCCACCATGCCCCACAAGGAGGATCTGATCCCCCTGCTGGACGGCGTCGATCCCTTGGCCCAATCCATCGGCGCGGTGAACACCGTCTGTCTGCGGGAAGGCAGGTGGATCGGCTTCAACACCGACGGGGGCGGGGCCGTCGCCGCCCTGAGAGGCAGCCTGGGCATCGATCCGGGCAGCATGACCGTCACCCTGCTGGGGGCGGGGGGCGCGGCGAAAGCGGTGGCCCTGGCGCTGGCCCAGGCAGGGGCGGAGCGGGTATGGGTGTGTAACCGCACCCTGGAGCGCGCGGAAGAATTATGCGCCCATGATCCCCGGGGAAGGCTGGCCCCGGAGGGGTTCGGCGGGGACGCCCTGCGCCGCCGCGCGGAGCAGTCCCAACTGCTGGTCAACTGCACCAACCTGGGCATGGAGGGCTGCGGCCAATTCGGGGACTTCTCCTTCCTGGATGCTTTGCCGGAGGGAGCCGGGGTGTTCGACCTGATCTACCACCCGGCGGAGACGGAGCTTTTGGCTTACGCCCGTCGCCGAGGGCTTCCCACCCTCAACGGCCTGCCCATGCTGGTGAACCAGGCGGTGCTGGCGTTGGAGCACTTCCTGGACCGTCCCCTGGATCGGAAAACCATGGCGGAGACCGCTGCCGCCGCACTCAAACAAAATTGAGGTGATCCCCATGTTAAAACCACAACGCCTGCGCCCCGGCGATAAAGCCGCCATCGTCTCCCTGTCCCGGGGTATGCTGGGGGAAGAACAGTTTATCCACAAATATCATCTGGCAAAGGAGCGGTTGGAGCGGGACTACGGCCTTACCGTGGCCACCATGCCCAACGCCCTGAAGGGCATTGACTACCTGTACCGCCACCCGGAGGCCCGGGCCCAGGATCTGATGGACGCCTTTCGCGACCCGGAGATCAAGGCAGTCTTCTGCGCCATCGGCGGGGACGACACCATCCGCCTGCTGCCCTACGTCGACTTTGACGTCCTGCGGGACAACCCCAAGATTTTTACCGGCTTTTCCGACACCACCGTCAATCACTTTATGATGTACAAGGCGGGGCTGGTGTCCTACTACGGCGGGGCTGTCATGAACAACTGGGCGGAATATGTGTCCATCAACGAGTACACGGCGGAGGCCATCGACAAGATCCTGTTCCATCCCCAGGACACCTGGACCATCCCGGCCAGCGGGTTTTGCAGCTACGAAACGGACAAGGTCTGGTGGGGCGAGGAGCACATGGATGAGGCCATCCCCCGGTTTCCCAACCCGGGCTACGAGATTTTGCAGGGGCACGGCAAGGCGTCCGGCCCCCTGTTGGGGGGCTGCATAGATGTATTCGAGATGCTGTTCGGCACGTCCCTGTGGCCCTCCCCCGAGGAATGGCGGGGCAAGCTGCTCCTGCTGGAAACCAGCGAGGACGACATCGGCCCGGACTGGCTGACCTGGCTTCTTCGGGGCCTCCAGGCCCAGGGGGTGCTTCACGCCGTCAACGGCATCGTGGTGGGCAAGCCCGCCTTTGCCGACAAGCTGGAGCCCTACAAGGAGGTGTTCCGGCAGGTGGTGGGCTTCGAGGCGGGGCGGCCCGACCTGCCCATCCTGTACAACGTGAACGTGGGCCACGCCTACCCCATCGGGCTGTTCCCCCTGGGGCTGGAGTACGAGATCGACTGCGGCGCGAACACCCTGACCCTGCTGGAGCCCGCCACCCTGTGATAAAGGAGGCCCCCCGATGGAACTGCTGGCCAACGCGAAAATCAACCTCACCCTGGACATACTCCGCAGACGGGAGGACGGCTACCACGACCTGCAAATGGTGATGCAGTCCGTCACCCTGGCGGACAAGCTCACCGTCACCCCCGCCCAGGGGACGGAGGGCGTGGCGGCGTCCGACCTCCACTTCCTGCCCACCGGGGGGAAAAACCTGGCCCAGATGGCCGCCGCCGCCTTCCGCGCCGCCACCGGCCTGGGGGGGGAGGTGGACGTAGCCATCCAAAAGCACGTGCCGGTGTGCGCGGGGCTGGCCGGAGGCAGCGCCGACGCCGCCGCCGTACTCATCGCCATGAACCGGCTCACCGGCGCGGGGCTGTCCCCGGAACAGCTGGCCGCAATCGGGGAGGCCGTGGGCTCCGACGTCCCCTTCTGCGTGCTGGGGGGCACCGCCTTGGCGCAGGGCCGCGGTGAGCGGCTCACCCCCCTGCCCCCCCTGCCCCCCTGCTTCATTGTCATCTGCAAGCCCCCTTTTTCCATCTCCACTCCCCAACTGTTCTCCCGGGTAAACGTGCGCAAGATCGTCCGCCGCCCGGACACGCCCGGGGTGGTGGCCGCCCTGGGCGCGGGCGATCTGGCCGGGGTGGCCCGGCGGATGTACAATGTGTTTGAAGATGTGCTGGACCCCAGGCGGCTGTCCGAACTCAACGAGATCAAAGGGGTGCTCATCGACTGCGGGGCGCTGGGGGCGTCCATGTCGGGCAGCGGCCCGTCGGTATTCGGGCTGTTCGAGGACGAGGTCCGCGCCCAAGACGCCTGCCGCCGCCTGCGGGGGACCTACCGGGACGTGTTCCTATGTACCCCCCAGGAAAACGCCCCCGCCGTTGTATAAAACAAAGCAACACCGTCCATAATGTACCCATACGGTACATAGGACGGTGTTTTTATGACTTCTTCCAAACTGCGCCGCTGGGAGGCGGCGCTGTTCCTCGCGTTCGGTCTCACCCTGGCGGCGGGGGCCTGGGCCTGCGCCGGGGAATCCGCCCTGGCGGAACAGGTCCTTCGCCTCCATGTGGTGGCCAACTCCGATACCGACGCCGACCAGGCGCTGAAGCTGCTGGCCCGGGATGCGGTACTGGCTCGGGCCGCGGAACTGTTGGACGGCGCCGGCACCCGGCAGGATGCGGAGGCCGCGCTGGCCGGCCATCTGGACAGCCTGGCCCAGGCCGCGTCCGCCGCGCTGGCGGCGGAGGGCTGCGGCGACAGCGTGTCCGTATCCATCACGGACGAATGGTTCCCCACCAAAGCATACGGCGCTTTTTCCCTGCCCGCGGGGCGCTATCGGGCCCTGCGCGTGGTCATCGGAGAGGGCGCGGGGCATAACTGGTGGTGCGTGGTGTTCCCCCCGCTGTGCCTGGGCTCGGTCACGGAAGAGGGCGTGGAGGCCGCGGCGGAAGGCGTGCTCACCGATGGGCAGGTGGCCCTCATCACCGGGCAGGACGGCGGCTATGTGCTCAAATTCCGCCTCATGGAGTGGTGGGGGGAGCTGGCGCGGAGCCTGGGGGTTCGCCCCGGTTGAGGAACATACGTTTTGCGTGAAACGCCCCTCCTGGGCTTCTTTCACACTATCTTCTTTCCCGTTGTTGAAAAAGGAGCGTGTCCCCCACAGTTTCGGGCGGCGCAGGGATTCCCCTGCGCCGCCCCTCATTTCATTTGAAAAGTCTTTTTCCACCGCCCAAGCGGCTTACGCCGCCGGGCCAAGGCTGGCCGCCGTAAACTGGTACGCCCGGCAGCCGCTCTCGTCCATGGCCCGCAGCATCCCCCGGGCAAAGGCCGCCCCCCCGGGCCCGCAGGACAGCTCCACCAGGTTCACCTGCTGGGGGTCCAGGTCCCGCACCAGGGCCGCGCCGGAGGAGTAGCCTTCCCCCCGGCTGCCGGCGGCCCACACCACATAGCCCTCCTGGGCCAGCGTCTCCCGGCCCTCCCCGTCCAGGCCGTCGGCGCTCACCACCAGCAGCGGGTACCGCGCGATGGCCGCCAGCAGCAGTCCGCCCTCCTCCGCCTGGGCGCGGCAGTCCGCCGCGTCGTCCCCCGTGACGGCCAGGCCCACCGTATGCCCCGCCCCCACCAGCTCCCGCACCAGGCCGTCCTGCTCCCTCAGCTGGCCGCAGGTAAACAGAAACAGGGCCCGTTCCCCCCGCTCCTCCAGCAGCCGGGCCGTCTCCCCCGCCTGCTCCCCCCAGCGGAACGCCAGGTACAGCTCCGCCCAGTCCGGCGCCGCGGACGGGTCCGGCTGCGCCGCGGACGGGACCGCCGGGGACAGCGGGTCCACCGTGGACAGGTAGCGCTGGAGGCTGTCCGAAAGCAGGCTGTCCGCCGCGCTCACAAAATTGGCGTCGTCCAGCACCGCCGCACCGTTTGTCACCCGCACCACGATCCCGTACTGCGTGCGGATACGGGAGCAGCTGATCGTTCCGAAGTACTCGCACAGCCAGTCGATGGGCAGGAACACCATAGAGTTGCGCACCATGGCCCGCACCGGCATGGCCTCGCCGCCCAGGTCCTGGGCCGTGCTGGTCTGGGGGTCGAATACCACCCCGCGCACCCCGTCGGACACCATCACCGTGTGCCGCGAAGAACTGTACATGGCGTTCACCCCCAGGTTGTAGCCGTGGACCCGGTTGGAAAGCATAGTGTAAGGCACATACAGCGCCCCGCCGATGACGGTAGGCATGTTTTCGGCAGTGAGATCCACCAGCACCTTGTCGTTCACCGCCATGAGGTGCACCGTGCCCGACGCGGCGGATGCCCTCAGCACCAGCACGCCCGCCAGCAACAGCGCGCACAGCGCCAGCGCCGTCAGGGTGATTTTTTCCCAGCCTTTCATGCCGCCGTCCCCTTTCCTCAGCTGCGTTGCCGCACCTCGCCTGCCCGCTTCTCCGCGCTTCTTCTGTCACGCTTCGAAGCGGTCAGGGCGGTCGGTCGCTTTCGCTCCGTCTCGGGCAAAAACCAGCCCTCTGCGTCGGCCTTGGGCTTTTGCCCTCGCTCCGCTCCAAGCTCCCTCGCTGTCCGCTTCTCCGCGCTTCTTTTAATCCGTCCAGCCCCGCTGGCAGCTCCGCCCCGTGGGTTCCAGCCCCGCCAGCCAGCGCCGCGCCATGTCCAGGGCGTGGTTGGCCGACAGCGTGCGGATGCGGTCCCGCCGGGCCCCGGGGGAGGCCAGATTCAGCTTTTTCACCCAGCAGCCGTCCGGCGCCGCCAGGGCGGTGTACACCAACCCCACCGGGTTGCCCCGCTCGTCCGGGTCGGGCCCCGCCACCCCCGTGGCGGACACCGCCAGATCCACGCCAAGCGCCTTACGGGCCCCCTGGGCCATCTCCTCCGCCACTTCGGCGCATACCGCGCCCCTCTCGTCCAGCAGGGCCTGGGACACCCCCAGCACCCCCGCCTTTACTTCACAATGGTAGCTGACCACGCCACCTTTGAACGCCGCCGCCGCGCCGGGCACATCGGTGAGGCGCTTGGCAATCAGCCCCCCGGTACAGCTCTCCGCCGTACCCAGGGTGAGGCCCCTGGCCCTCGCCCCCTCCAGCACCACCTGCTCCAAGCCGGACACGTCCGCGCCGTATATTAGCTCGCCCAGCAGGGTGCGCGCCTCCCCCTCCACCGGGGCGATGAGGGCGTCCGCCTCCGCCTCCGTGGGGGCCTTGGCGGTAATGCGCAGCTCCACCTCCCCCTCTTTGGCATAGGGGGCCAGGGTGGGGTTTGCCAGCTCGTTCATCCGGTCCCGGAGGAGGGATTCCACCGCCGATTCCCCCATGCCGAACACCCGCAGCGTGCGGGAGCGGATGACCCCCTCGCCCAGCCGCGCCAGCCAGGGCATGGCCCGCTCCCGGAACATGGGCAGGCACTCGCTGGGCGGGCCGGGCAGCATGACCACATGCGTCCCCCCCGCCTCAAAGGCGCAGCCGGGGGCGGTGCCCCAGGCGTTGTCCAGAATCTCGCACCCCTCGGGCAGATACGCCTGCTGGAGATTGTTCTCCGTCATCTCCCGGCCCATCCGGGCAAAATAGTCCCGGATGGCCTGGGCGCACTCGGGATGGAACACCAGCTCCAGGCCAAAGGCCCGGGCCAGCACCTGCTTGGTCAGGTCGTCGCAGGTGGGGCCCAGCCCCCCCGTGGTCACAATCACGTCCGCCCGCGTCCGGGCCAGCCCCACCGCCGCCTCCAGGCGGCCCGGATTGTCCCCCACCACCGAGTGGTACAGCACGTTCAGCCCCAGCCCGGACAGCTCCCGGCTGAGGGCCTGGGCGTCGGAGTTGACGATATTCCCCAGCAGCAGTTCGGTACCCACGGACAAGATTTCCACGGTATGGCTCATCGGCCCATCCCCCTTGTGATTCGTTTCCTTTATTTTATCCCCGGGGCGGCGGGCTGTCAAGGGAAAGGCAGCTGCCTATTGACGCCGGGGCAGAAAGATGATACAGTGGCTTGAAGTAAGAGCGCGGGCCTATGCCCGAATTCAGGCGGAACCACGGACGGTCAAGGCCGCCCTCAGCCAGAAGGAAGGAGCAAATAGAATGAAAAGAGTTTTTTCTATTGTATTAGCATTTACCCTGATGATTTTGCTGGGAATTTCTCCTGTGACTGCTGCTAATGAGGTATTTGTCAAAGGGATCAACGAAGATGAGCTATTTGCCGTATTGGATACTTATGAATCTTACAAGGAGTCTTTGGGCCTTAGTGATATTGATTTTACTACGCTAAGAATTGGTGAAATGATTCATATATAGTTGCGATGTTGCGTAGCAGTGGAAAAATGCGCAGAAAACTTTGGCTTCTAAGTATTATTGCTGTCATGTTTGCCGCATCTTGTTTTGGTTTATGGCAACTTCTTGAGAAAAAGCATGATTTTCAGCGTCCGTTTATGGACTTGACGGATGAACAAGTAATCAGTGTGGAAGCCCACTTTGGAAATCCGGAGGTATTTCTGCCATATAGCCTTTCCCGGGAGGAAATTTCTGAACTTGTGAAGTCATTAAAGGAAATCATTTTGTATCGCGAAATAGATTACAAGGAGTATACTTGTTTTCAAACGCTGATGTTTGAAGTTAGCACGTCCAATGGAGAGTGCTTTTGCATTGCTGCGTGTGGGCAAATATTTATTATCAATAAGGTCGGATATGAAACTGATTCCAGACTGTCCAGTCCAGTGGACGATTTGTATTTAGACTGTGTTGTAAAAATCAGGAATTCCTCCGGAATAGAGTTCGGACGTGACCCCGCGTTCTTAGAAGGGAGGGAGGATCCCCCTCTTGACACCGGGGCGAAAAGATGATAAAGTTGCTTGAAGCAAGCGATAACGGAGAACAGTACCCCGCGGCCGGGGCTTCAGAGAGGGGACGGACGGTGCGAGTCCCCCGATGGCGCGGCGGGAAGGCACTCCCGTGCGCGGGCAGGAAATGGCCCGCCGGCCCCTGCCGTTACCGGGAAAGAGCGCGGGCCTATGCCCGAATTCAGGTGGAACCACGGGCAACTTCTGTCCGCCCTGAGCCGTCCGGCTCAGGGCGTTTTTTGTCGGCAGGGCCCGGAAAAGGAGGCATCCGCAATGGACAACCGGCCCATCCAGGCCCCCGGCCGCGACACGGGGCTGGATTTTGTGCGCGCCCTGGCCATCGTGCTGGTGGTGCTGACCCACTGCGCCAGCGCCGGCCTGTCCGGCGCGGTGGGTGCCTTTGACTGGTGGTGCTCCCTGGCCTGGGGCTCCCTGGCCCGGCCGTCGGTCCCCCTGTTTTTTATGTGCACCGGGGCGCTGATGCTGTGCCGGGACTCCACCACCCCCAGGCGCATCCTCATCCACAACCTGCCCCGCATCCTGTGCGCCATGTTTGTCTGGGCCCTTGCCTACCGGCTGTACTGGCTGTGGGAGACCAACGAGCTCACCCGCGCCACCCTCTGGGACTCGGTCAAGCGCACCCTGCTGCTCCAGCATGAATTCCACTTCTACTACCTCCACGTACTCCTTCTGGTCTACGCTTTTCTCCCCGCCGTCCGGGTGTTCGTCCGCTCCGCCTCCCGGCGGGAGCTGGAATACCTGCTGGGGCTGTGGGCCGTCACGGGTATCCTGCTCCCCCTGCTCCGCAATTTCTGGCCCTTCACCCTGGTGTACCAGATCGGCGCGCGGTATATGATGAATATGGCCTATTCCGCCATCGGTTATGCCCTGCTGGGCCATTATCTCCGGCGGTACGGACCCTCCATCCGGCCCGGCTGGTTCGCCGTAGCCTACCTGTCCGGCCTGGTTTTCACCTTCTCCGGTTGCGCCGCGATGTCCCTGCGGGACGGCGCGCTCAATGAGATCTTCCTGGAGGGGATGTCCCCCGGCCCCATGCTCATGGCCGCCGGGCTGTTCGGCCTCATCATCACCCGGAAAGCCTGGCCCGCCCCCGTGGCGCGCCTCACCGGGCGGCTGGCCCGCGCCTCCTTCTGCATCTACCTGGTGCACGTCTTCTTCCTGCGGCGGCTCAACCTGCTGGGCCTGTCCGCCGGGGCCTCCCCCTGCCTGCTGTCCATCCCCCTGGTGTGCCTGCTGCTGCTGGCTGCGGGCTGGCTGACCTGGGAGGGGCTGCGCCATATCCCTATCGTCAGGACCTATCTCATTTAGTTTATATAAGGAGTGTATCCCCATGAACAACACGGAAAAAACCATGGAAAAAATCGTGGCGCTGTGCAAAGGCCGGGGCTTTATCTTCCCCGGCAGCGAGATCTACGGCGGCCTTGCCAACACCTGGGACTACGGCCCCCTGGGCGTGGAGCTGAAAAACAACGTAAAAAAGGCGTGGTGGAAAAAGTTCGTCCAGGAAAACCCTTATAACGTGGGCTTGGACGCCTCCATCCTGATGAATCCCCAGGTGTGGGTGGCCTCCGGCCACGTGGGGGGGTTCTCCGACCCGCTGATGGATTGCAAAGAGTGCCACGAGCGCTTCCGCGCCGACAAAGTCATCGAGGACTGGTGCCAGGAGAACAGCTTCGAGCTGGGCCACAGCGTGGACGCCATGAGCCAGGCCGAGATGAAGGCCTTTATCGACCAGCACCAGATCGCCTGCCCCACCTGCGGCAAATTCAACTGGACGGATATCCGCCAGTTCAACCTGATGTTCAAGACCTTCCAGGGCGTCACCGAGGACGCCAAAAACACCGTTTACCTCCGCCCCGAAACCGCCCAGGGCATCTTCACCAACTTTGTCAACGTCCAGCGCTCCACCCGGCGCAAGCTGCCCTTCGGCGTGTGCCAGATCGGTAAGAGCTTCCGGAACGAGATCACCCCGGGCAACTTCATCTTCCGCACCCGGGAGTTCGAGCAGATGGAGCTGGAATTTTTCTGCCAGCCCGGCACCGAGCTGGAGTGGTTCGCCTACTGGAAAAACTTCTGCCACCAGTGGCTGCTGGGCCTGGGCATCAAGGACGAAAACCTGCGCCTGCGGGACCACGACCCCGAGGAGCTGAGCCACTACTCCAACGCCACCACCGATTTCGAGTTTGCCTTCCCCTTCACCGATTGGGGTGAGCTGTGGGGCGTGGCCAGCCGCACAAACTTCGACCTCACCGCCCACCAGACTACCTCCGGCAAGGATCTGACCTACTTCGACCAGGAGAAGAACGAACACTATATCCCCTATGTGATCGAGCCCTCCCTGGGCGTGGAGCGGATGCTGCTGGCCTTCCTGTGCAACGCCTACGACGAGGA
>CAJULZ010000013.1 GCA_910587205.1 uncultured Oscillospiraceae bacterium | reverse complement strand
ACGGCAATGTGGTGGAGGGCGTCATGTCCCAGACCGACATGGACGCCATGATGTATAAAATCGAGGGGGAAGACCTCTACCTCATCGGCACCTCCGAGCACTCCATGATCGGCAAGTTCATTGACCAGATGATCCCCGAGGAAAAACTGCCCCAGACGCTGACCTCCTACTCCCCCTGCTTCCGGAAGGAGAAGGGCTCCCACGGCATCGAGGAGCGGGGCGTGTACCGCATCCACCAGTTCGAAAAGCAGGAGATGATCGTAGTCTGCAAGCCTGAGGACTCCATGGACTGGTACGAGAAGATGTGGAGGTATTCCGTGGAGCTGTTCCGCTCCCTGGATATTCCCGTGCGGCAGCTGGAGTGCTGCTCCGGCGACCTGGCCGACCTCAAGGTGAAGTCCTGCGACATCGAGGCCTGGTCCCCCCGGCAGAAAAAATACTTTGAGGTGTGCTCCTGCTCCAACCTGGGCGACGCCCAGGCCCGCCGCCTGAAAATGCGCGTCCGGGGCGAAAACGGCACTTACCTGCCCCACACCCTCAACAACACCGTGGTCGCGCCCCCCCGCATGCTTATCGCCCTGCTGGAAAACAATTTGCAGGCCGACGGCTCCGTCAAGCTCCCCAAGGCGCTGTGGCCCTATATGGGCGGCATCCAGGCCCTCACCCCGAAGCATTGAGCTTTCTTCCGTTTCACGTGAAACAGCAGCCCGAACTTTGACCCGCCAAATTATTTGAAGGAGAGATCCCCATGAAAGCATTCTGGAAAGCCATGGGCGTTGCCGCCCTGGCCGCGCTCGTCCCCGTCAATTTCAAGAAGGACGAGAAGACCGGCAAAAAAACTTACCAATCCCTCCTGATCTCGGTGGATGTGGGCCCCGGCAAGGACGACGTACACACTGACATCGGCATTAACATCGGCGAGGGCCTGCTCACCGACCTGGGCCGCCGCTTCATCGGCTCCAAGCGGGAGGCCGCCATGTTCGCCGACGACGAGCCCGACGCCGCGGTGGTGGCCGCAGATGAACTCCAAATGGCCGTTGAAGTCCAAACGATCGCAAATGAGATCCAGGCTGCCGACGGCGAAGCCGAAGCTACTGAGGCAGATTTCGACCCGGAGATCTGACCGCTCTCCCCTACCGCACCCCCAACGACCCTAAGCGAAGGCCCATGCTCAGCCCTTCGGCAAACAGCATCCGTCCCTCCGCCTCTGTCCGGCCTTCAATGTTCTCCACATAGCGGCGGAATTCCTCCCGTGCCGTCCCCGCCTATGAGTTGTCAAGACAAAGGAGGGCCATGCCCCTTGGAAAAGTTTTGTATACGGTTACGGGCCTGTCGGCAAGAGAAAGGTATGACCCAGGAAGATACCGCCCATGAATTGGGCTTTCGGTATTCCACCTACTGCCGGTACGAGCACGGCGGCACGGAACCCACCATATCCGACGCCGTCAGGATCGCCGATTTCTTCGGGGTCACATTGGACTATCTGGCAGGGCGCAGCGACGAACCGGGCCGACAAGGCCACGGCAAAAATACAACCGAAGGGGATCAATCAACGTGAAACATTTTTTCCAGGAGTTCAAACAATTCATTGCCCGGGGCAACGTGATGGACATGGCCGTGGGTGTCATCATCGGCGGCGCATTCAACGGCATTATCACCTCCCTCATCGACTGCATCATCAACCCCGTGCTGGGGATGTTTGCCGGGGACGGGACGGCGCTGGCCGGGTCGCTGTCCTTCCGCCTCCCCGGCGGCGGCGAACTGATGCTGGGCAGTTTCCTCACTTCCGTCCTCAACTTCCTGGTGATGGCCCTGGTGGTGTTCTGCATTGTCAAGGCCCTCAACGCCCTCCACCGTAAAAAGGAGGATGCCCCCCCTGCCCCGCCCGAGCCCTCCCATGAGGAGAAGCTGCTGGCCGAAATCCGGGATCTGCTCAGGAATCAGAACCATGGATGAGCGGGAACACGGACAGGGGCAGGGATATACTCCCGCCTCCTTTGAAAAGCGGGCCGCGGCCTGGATGGGCATCGCCTATGTGCTGATGCTGCTGTTCGTGATCAACTTTTCTATTTTCACCGGGGGGCGGGACCTGCCCGGCACATTCCCTCTGTTTCTCGTCCCCGTATCTGTGACACTGGCCGTTGTGCTGATCCGGCGTATCCGGCTGGGCTCCTGCCCCGGCGGGACCGCCGGGGGCGCGCTGGGCCTGGCCGCCTGCGCCGCCGGACTGCTGTTCGGGCTGGCCCTGGGCGCGCCCGCCCTGCTGGCCGCCTTCGGAGTTTAACGCTATGGAAATACAGGGTATACTCCAGCAGGGGCTGGAGGCATACGGCCTCGCCGGCCGAACCCGCCCAGGCGCCGTCCACAGCCTGGACGCATATTGCAGGCTCCTGCTGGAAAAAAACCGGGAGATGAACCTCACCGCCATCACCGATCCCGTGGAGGCCGCCAACCTCCATATGCTGGACTGCGCCGCCCTGCTGGGCTGCGCCGACTTCGACGGGGAAAAAACCCTCATTGACGTGGGCACCGGCGCCGGGTTCCCAGGGGTCGTGCTGAAAATCCTGGCCCCCTCCCTGCGCCTCACCCTGCTGGACAGCCTGAATAAACGGCTGGACTGGCTGGGGGAGCTGTGCGGCGCGCTGGGGCTGGACGGCGTCTCCACCCTCCACGCCCGCGCCGAGGAGGCCGGGCACAACCCCATCCTCCGGGAACAATTCGACTACGCCACCGCACGGGCCGTGGCCAGCCTGGATGTGCTGTGCGAACTGTGCCTGCCCTTCGTCACACCTGGGGGCGCATTCCTGGCCATGAAGGGCCGGGACTGCGGCGGTGAGCTCCAGAACGCCGCCCCCGCCATCCGCGAGCTGGGCGGGGAACTGGAGCGGTGCTGGGACTATGCCATCCCCGGCACCGACGTGATCCACCGGGTGGTGGTCATCCGGAAAACCGCGCCTACCCCCGGCCGCTACCCCCGGCGCTGGGCTAAAATCCAAAAAAATTCCCTTTCCTCCCATAACAGATCGTAAAATTGGGAAAAGCACGGCGTATTCGAAAAAAATTTCAGAAATTTGTTGTGATTTCTTCAAATCTGTGTTATGATTTTCATATCGCAGGAAGGAGGCCGGCCATGGGCACCGCCATTATGATTACCTCCGGCAAAGGCGGCACGGGGAAAACCTCTCTTACCGCTGGGGCCGCCTCCTGCCTGGCCGCCCTGGGCCGCAGGGTGCTGTGCATCGACCTGGACATCGGGCTGCGCAACCTGGACCTGGTGCTGGGTATGTCCGACCGGGCATTGATGGATTTTTCCGACGTGATGGGCTACCGCTGCCCCTTGTCCTCCGCCGCCGTGGCCCAGCCGGAGATCAAGGGCCTTTATCTCCTCACCGCTCCTATGGACGCGGACGGCCTCGACCCGGAACGGTTCCGCGCCCTGGTGGACGACGCCAAGGACTGCTTCGATTTCGTGTTCATGGACTCCCCCGCCGGGCTGGGCCCCGGCTTCCAGCTGGCCCGCGCCGCCGCCGACCGGGCCATCGTGGTGTCCGCCGTAGACCCCGCCGCCCTCCGGGACGCCCAGAGAGCCGTGTCCGAGCTCCACGGCTTGCCCCAGCTCCACCTGGTCATGAACCGGGTGCAGCCCAAGCTGATCCGGAAACTGCGCACCTCCATCGACAACGCCATGGACGCCGCCGGGTTGCCCCTGCTGGGCGTGGTCCCCGAGGACCCCGCCGTCACCATGGCCGCCGCCGCCGGCGTGCCCCTGGTGCTCGCCACCTATAAGGGCGCGGCCCCCGCCTACCTCAATATTTCCAAACGAATTTTGGGCCAGCGCGTGCCCTTGCTGCACATCCGCTGACTTTAAATAGATTGCAAGCCACTTGTTAACCACCCCGTGGGCCCTGCGGCCCATGGGCACCCCCTTTAGAAAGGAAGGATGGGCCCCATGAATATCGCACTGATGAGCCATGACAACAAAAAAGAATTGATGGTCCAGTTCTGCATCGCCTACTGCGGCATCCTGTCCAAGCATACCGTCTGCGCCACCAGCAATACCGGGAAGCAGGTCGCCGAAGCCACCGGGCTGCCGGTACAGCTGTTCCTGGCCCATGCCCAGGGGGGGAGTCAGCAGATCGGCGCCCGCATCGCCTATGACGAGATCGATATGGTGCTGTTTTTCAACGACCCCAATTCCGACGAGCTGGACAAGGATATTCACTATATCAACAACCTGTGCGACCAGCACAACGTCCCCATGGCCACCAACGCCGCCACCGCCGAAATGCTCATCCACGGCTTGGCCCGGGGCGACCTGGATTGGCGCGAGATCATCAAACCCACAAAACCATTAAAAGTATAATAAGGAGATCCTACCCATGGCGAAACAGAAACCCCGGACGCTGTCCGGTTTTATGGAGCTGCTCCCCGCGCCCCAGACGCAGTTCGAGCGGATGGCGGAGCTGCTTCGCCGCTCCTACGCCCTCTATGGCTTTACACCCCTGGACACCCCCATCATCGAGGCCAGCGAAGTGCTGCTGGCCAAGGCCGGGGGCGAAACCGAAAAACAGATCTACCGCTTCAGCAAGGGGGACAGCGACCTGTCCCTCCGCTTTGACCTCACCGTCCCCCTGGCCAAGTACGTGGCCCTCCACTACGCCGACCTCTCCTTCCCCTTCCGCCGGTTCCAGATCGGCAAGGTCTACCGGGGAGAGCGGGCCCAGCGGGGCCGGTTCCGGGAGTTTTACCAAGCGGACATCGACGTCATCGGGGATGGGAAACTGGATATCGTCAACGAGGCCGAGATTCCCGCCATCATCTACCAGACCTTCACCACCTTGGGACTGAACCGGTTCCAGATCCGCGTCAACAACCGGAAAATCCTCAACGGCTTTTACGCCATGCTGGGCCTCAGCGACAGGGCCGGGGACGTGATGCGCACCGTGGACAAGCTGCCCAAAATCGGGGCGGGCAAGGTGCGGGACATGCTCACCGGGGAGGAGATTGGCCTCACCGGGGGGCAGGCGGACGAGATTTTGAAGTTCATTTCCATTACGGGTAGTAATAATGACGTGCTTTCCGCCCTGGAGGAATATAAGGGCCGTCACGAACTGTTCGACCAGGGGTTGGACGAACTGAACACGGTGGTGAAATACCTGTCCGCCTTCGGCGTGCCTGGGGAGTACTTCGCCGTGGATCTCACCATCGCCCGGGGACTGGATTACTACACCGGCACCGTGTACGAGACCTTTATGACCAGCCACCCCGAGATCGGTTCCATCTGCTCCGGGGGACGATATGACAACTTATCGGAATATTACACTGATAAACAACTCCCCGGCGTCGGAATTTCCATTGGCCTCACCCGGCTGTTCTACGTGCTGGAGGAGCAGGGCTGCCTAAATGACGATATGATCACCGCCCCCGCCGACGTGCTGGTGCTGCCCATGACGGAGGACCTCTCCCCCGCCATCGCCCTGGCCACCCAGCTGCGCGCCGCGGGCATCCGCACCCAGCTCTACACCGAACAAAAGAAGTTCAAACAGAAGATGTCCTACGCCGACAAGCTGGGCGTGCCCTACATCCTGTTATTGGGGGAGGATGAAATTACTCAGGGGAAAGCCTCTCTCAAAGATATGCGCTCCGGGGAGCAGGAGCTGCTGGACACGGGGGAGATTATTGACAGAGTCCGCCTCTCCCTCGCCAACAGCGGCGCGCAAAGGCCCATCCGGGAGAAAGAGGAGTAACTTCCGATCCTGTAGGGAACGCAGTTCCTGCGCCAAAATCAATCCTGTTTTCAACCCCACCTGGAAATAGAGTTTCTGCATGACAACACCCTGCGCCATTATCAGCGCTTTGAAAAAGGGGATCAAAAGCCGGGCTATGACAATCTGATCAAGCTGGCGGATTGTTTTCAGGTGTCTCTCGACTATCTAACCGGCCGCTCTGCCTCAAAAGAGATTCTGCCATAGCCGCCATTTCAATACAAATAGCAATATAGAAAATTAATAATACAAATTGGAGATGATTCCAATGGTTCAATCACGCACCCACACCTGCAACGACCTGCGCATGGAGCATGTGGGACAACAGGTGAAATTAGTGGGCTGGATGGAAAATGTCCGGGAGGTGGGCCAGAACCTGGCCTTCGTTGTCCTCCGGGACTTTTACGGCGTTACCCAGGTGGTCATCGAGACCGGGGATATGCTGGCTGCGGTAAAGGGGCTCAACAAGGAGTCCACCATCTCGGTGGAGGGCGTGGTCCGGGAGCGGGACAGCAAAAACCCCAATATGCCCACTGGCGACATTGAGGTGGTACCCAGCAAAATTGAGGTGCTGGGCCGCTGCACCCACAATGAACTGCCCTTCCCCATTAACCGCTCCCGGGAGGCGGACGAGTCCACCCGGCTCAAGTACCGCTACCTGGACCTACGCAACCCTGAAGTCAAAAGCAACATCATTTTGCGGTGCAATGTGGTGGCCGCCCTCCGCGCCGCCATGATCAGCGAGGGGTTTTTGGAGATCACCACCCCCATCCTCACCGCCTCCTCCCCCGAGGGCGCGCGGGACTACCTGGTGCCCAGTAGAAAGCACCCCGGCAAGTTCTACGCCTTGCCCCAGGCCCCCCAGCAGTTCAAACAGCTGCTGATGGCCTCCGGCTTCGACCGCTATTTCCAGATCGCCCCCTGCTTCCGGGACGAGGACGCCCGGGGCGACCGCTCCCCCGGCGAATTCTACCAGCTGGACATGGAGATGGCCTTCGCCTCCCAGGAGGACGTGTTCGCCGTGCTGGAGCGGGTGCTGCCTCCTATCTTTGCCAAATACGGCAAGTATAACGTGGCGTCCCAGGCCCCCTTTACCCGCATTCCCTACCTGGAAGCCATGGACAAATATGGCTCCGACAAGCCCGACCTGCGCATCGACCTGACCCTCACCGACGCCACAGATCTGCTGGCGGGGTGCGGCTTCCCGCCCTTTGAGCACCAGACGGTGAAGGCCGTTGTGGTGACCGACTTCCAGGGCACCCGGAAGCAGATCGACAAGCTGTGCGCCGATGTGGAGGTGCAGTCCGGGGAGAAAGCCTACTGGTTCCGCTATGACGAGAACCGAGAGATTGTCGGCGGCATCGCCAAGTTCCTCCAGCCCATCAAGGATCAGGTGGTGGAGGCCCTGGGGCTGGCCCCCGGGTGCTTCGTAGGACTGACGGCGGGGAAGCTGCTGACGGCTCAAAAGACGGCGGGGGTGCTCCGGAATAAGCTGGGGGCGTTCTGCCCCGGCCACATGGATGTGGAACGGTACGAGTTCTGCTGGATCGTAGACTTTCCTATGTACGAGATCGGGGAGGAGAGCGGCGAACTGGAGTTCTGCCACAACCCCTTCTCCATGCCCTCCGGCGGACTGAGCACCATCGAGAAGGCCATCAACGGGGAGCTGGACCCCCTGTCCATCACCGCCGACCAGTACGACCTGGTGTGCAATGGGGTGGAGCTGTCCTCTGGGGCGGTGCGGAACCACGACCCGGAGATCATGGTCAAGGCGTTCTGGATGGTAGGCTTGGGCGAGGAGGACGTGAAGGCCAAGTTCCCCGCCATGTACAACGCCTTCACCTACGGCGCGCCCCCCCACGCCGGCATCGCCCCCGGCGTGGACCGCATGGTCATGCTGCTGGCCGGGGAGGATTCCATCCGGGAGATTATCCCCTTCCCCATGAACAAAAACGCCCAGGATGTCATGATGGGGGCGCCAAGCTTTGTGGAGCAGAAGCAGCTGGACGAATTAAACATCCTCTGCACAGCCAAAGAAGAAGAATAGGGCAGTGTCCATCACTGGGGCCCCATCGAAGCCCAGCGAAGCGGGTTTGATGGGGAGAGGAGCCGCAGCGAAATGAGTGAGCTTCCGCCAAAGGCGGAAGCGAGGGATATGGAGCTTGCGGCGACGAGGAGCAGAAGCAGCTGGATGAATTGAATATTGCCTGTAACCTCGAAAGAGGAAGAATAAAAGAGGCCCTCCGCCACCGGCGGGGGGCACCTTTTTCCCCAAGGGAGCGGGAAATAAGTCTTACTTTCTGCTTGTGCAGAAAAAAACCAAAGACACACTCAGGGGGAATCCCGCCGGACGGACATGGCCCAAGGGCGGGCCACGTCCTTTAGGCGGGCTTACCCCTGGGAGGGACGCTGATACCAGCCGCCCCAAAACTTTACTGCGCGTGAGGCTTTCGACGCAGCAACCCCCCCACTGATGCTGCCGCTGACAGCCTGATCCTTCCCGTTATCCGGTCCATGGTCACGCGCCTAAAGCGCTGCCTCCCATCCGGCAGTGGACGCCGAACGCAGCAGCGCAAATCGCGCCCCGCTTACTTCCTCGCAGTTCTCATCATTCAAAAATTCGGACAGCGCTTGATCAAACTCAATCTCATTTATTGTATTCACCCCCATATTACACTATCATACACGATTTTACAACGTAATTTAATACGGATTCGCAAATTATAGTATAGTATCATGCAGAGGTGAGACAATGAAATCACTAAAAAAATCCATTAGCATCACTTTAGATTACCCTGTGATTGAAAAAATACAAAAACTTGCCGATCGCGAAGATCGGTCTATTTCGAGCTATATCAACCTCGTTCTCCGGGATCATCTGGAACATTTAGAGGCAATGAAAGAAAAATAAGAAAGCGCCGGGGTTTCCCGGCGCTTTTCCTATTCTCTATTCTTCTTCTACCACAACTTCAGCGTTGGGGGCGTTCCTACCCACGGAGTCAATGCCGTTTTTCACCTTGGAGGTTACAAACTTGCCCATTGGTTTATTCCTTCTTTCGTCTATATTTCTGCGGTTTCCCGCGCGGTTCACGTCCCCGCAAAGTACGCTTTGCTTCGGTTCCGCCACTCTATACGCTTCCCTGCTCCTCCTTCCCCACGCGATCTGCTTTACTGGGCTCGCGCGGGGGCCTCGGCCTGTGGGTCAAAGGTCCTGCCCTTTCAGCTTTTGCCACTGGCTGACCGCCAATTTGTCGCAGCGGTTGTTAAAGGGGTTGTCGGCGTGGCCCTTCACCCAGTGAAGGTTGACGATGTGGGTCTCGCACAGCGCCAGCAGACGGCCCCACAGGTCGGGGTTCAGCGCTGGTTTTTTGTCCGCCTTTACCCAGCCCCGCGCCCTCCAACCCTTGGCCCAGCCCTTTCCCAACGCGTCGATGACGTACTTGGAGTCGGAGTACAGCTCCACCACGCAGGGCTCCTTCAACGCCTCAAGGCCGCGAATTACGGCGGTGAGTTCCATGCGGTTGTTGGTGGTATTCTTCTCACCGCCGCTGAGTTCCTTCTCATGCTCCCCAAAAAGGAGTATGGCCCCCCAGCCCCCCGGGCCGGGGTTCCCGGAGCAGGCGCCGTCGGTGTATAATGTTACGTTTTTCATACTATCCTTCACCTGTTTCCACACTTGGTAACGCTCCCACCACTCTGGGATATACATCCAATTCCAAGGATACACGAGATCACATAAAAAGTCAACTATGCCGTTCATGCGCTCATACCGGTCCCAAAACTTATCCCAAGGGTCCCCCTCAAATACGGTTCTCACCGGAAACAGCATAGAAATCACCGATATAATCCGGATGATGAAAAAAGTAAAAAAAATATAAATCACCGTGATCAAAATAACATTCTTAGCAATGCTAATTATGACAGGCACAATACCACCTCATAGATATTATTCTACCATAATTACATTTTATTTACAACTTTAAAAGTTGTATTTGATACTTTTCAATTTGTATACTTTTACCCTATCCTTGAGTAAACTGTACTTAGGGTGATAGCTATGCAAACTAAGCATTACGACATATGGGTAAAGATTGGGCTAAATATTTTGCATTATAGAAAAGAACTTCACCTGACTCAGGATGAATTGGCCGAAACGTGTAATTTAAGCCGAAATCATGTTCAACGGTTTGAAAGCGGGGCCGCGGGTTGTAGTGTTGATACCCTGATTGATGTCGCAAAAGCTCTCAATGTTCCATTATATAAACTTTTTGTATTCAAAGACTAAAACAGCGGACAGGCTAACAAGCCCGTCCGCTGTTTTCATATTTTTACCGGAACACCACAAAACTGAAAGCTTTTTACTGCATGTCCTCCGGCGTCTCAGCAGGGACGGCCTCCTGATCCTGGGCCAACCCGTTCTCCCCCGGTTCCTTCTCCGCCAGAGACATGGCGATCACTCGGTCGCCCTCCTCCTTGAAGCGCATCACAATGACGCCCTGGCTGGCCCGGCCGCAGGTGCGGATGGCGTCCACGTCCGTGCGGATGATAGTGCCGGACTGGGTGACCAGAAGCAGGTCTTCGCTGCCGTCCACCACCTTCACCCCTACTACGGGGCCCGTCTTATCGGTGAGGCCGTAGTTTTTCACCCCGTACGCGCCCCGGCCGGTAATCCGGTAGTCCTCCACCGGGGAGCGCTTACCGTAGCCGTTTTCCGTGATGGCGAGCACTGCCCTGCCCGGTTTGGCCCGGGCCGCCGCCACCACGTAATCCCCTTCCCGCAGGCGGATGCCGATCACGCCCATGGAATTGCGCCCAGTGGCCCGGACAATTTCCTCTGGGAAACAAGCCGCCATGCCGTCATGGGTGGCGATAAGCAGGTTTTGGCTGCCGTCCGTCTCCCGCACCTCGATCAGCTCGTCGCCGTCCTCCAGGATAATGACCCGCAGACCGTTGTTGCGCAGGCTGCGCAGGGCGGAGGCGTTCAGCCGCTTTACGGTTCCCTTCCGGGTGAACATGGTGAGATAACGGGGTTCCTCCCCCTCGCTGATGTCCCGGGTGTGGATCATCACCGCTACCTTTTCCCCCTGCTCCACCTGGAGGACGTTGACGATGTTGGTACCCCGGGCGGTACGGCCCGCCACTGGGATCTCGTATCCCTTTTTGCGGAACACCCGGCCCTTGTCGGTGAAGAACAGGATATAGTCGTGAGTGGAGGCGGTGAACACCGTGTTCACATAGTCCTCCTCCCGGGTCGCCATCCCCTTACGGCCCATGCCCCCCTTGCCTTGGGCGGCGTACTCGCTGGCGGAGGTGCGCTTGATATAACCGTTGGCCGTCATGGTAAAGACGGACTGCTCCTCCTCGATCAAATCCTCAATATCGATCTCGTCGGCCACGTCCTGGATCTCGGTGATCCGGTCGTCGCCGTACTTGTCCCGGATCTGGATGAGCTCGTCCTTGAGGACGCCCTTAAGTTTCTCCTCATCGGCCAGCAGCTCATTGTAATAGGCGATCTTGCCCTCCAGCTCCTTATATTCCGCCTCCAGCTTCTCCCGGTTCAGCCCCTGGAGGGAGATGAGCCGCATGTCGCAGATGGCCTGGGCCTGGACGTCGTCCAGCCCAAAGCGGGTCATCAGGTTCTCCTTAGCGTTGTCGTAGCTGGTGCGGATGATGTGGATGACCTCGTCGATGTTGTCCTGGGCGATGAGCAGGCCCTCCAACAGATGGGCCCGCTCCTGGGCCTTCCTCAAATCATACTCCGTACGGCGGCGGACCACCTGCTCCTGGAAGGCGATGTACTCGTCCAGGATATTGCGCAGGGACAGGATTCGGGGCTGCTTCTGGTCGTCCACCAGGGCCAGCATGATAATGGAAAAGTTGGACTGCAAGGCGGTCTGCTTGAACAGCTTGTTCAGCACCACCTGGGGGTTGGCATTCTGCTTGAGCTCGATGACGACCCGCATCCCGTTCCGGTCCGTCTCGTCCCGCAGGTCGGAGATGCCCTCCAGCCGTTTGTCCTTCACCTGGTCGGCAATGGCGCGAATGAGCTGGCGCTTGTTCACCTGGTAGGGCAGCTCGGTGACAATAATGCGGGTGCGGTCCTTGCCGAATTCCTCAAATTCCGTGCGGGCCCGGAGGACGATCTTGCCCCGGCCCGTGGCGTAGGCTGCCCGGATGCCCGCCCGGCCCATGATAATGCCCTTGGTGGGAAAATCCGGACCCTTAATGTGTTCCATCAGTTCGTTCAGTCCCGCGTTGGGGTTGTCCAGAACGCAGATGGCCGCGTCGATAGCCTCCCGGAGATTGTGGGGCGGGATATTGGTAGCCATGCCCACGGCAATGCCGGACGAGCCGTTCACCAGAAGGTTGGGAAACCGGCTGGGCAACACCCGGGGCTCTTTCAGGCTCTCGTCAAAGTTGGGGTCCCAGTCCACCGTGTCCTTGTCGATGTCCCGGAGCATCTCATTGGCCACTTTTGCCATGCGGGCCTCGGTGTAACGGTTGGCGGCGGGGGGATCGCCGTCCACGTTGCCGAAATTGCCGTGGCCCTCCACCAGGGGATAGCGCATAGAAAACTTCTGCACCAGTCGGACCATGGCGTCGTAGACGCTGGCGTCCCCGTGGGGATGGTAATGTCCCAGCACCTCGCCCACACAGGTGGCGGACTTTTTGAAGGGTTTGTCCGAGGTCAGCCCCGTGTCGTACATGGAGTACAGAATCCGACGGTGGACGGGCTTCAGTCCGTCCCGCACGTCGGGCAGGGCGCGGCCTACGATGACGCTCATGGCGTAATCCTTATAGCTCTCAGTCATCTCCTTGACCAGCTCGGACTGGGTGATAACCTGATTGGGGAAAGCAATATCCTCCGGTTTATAACTTCGATTGTGACCCATGCTCCGTCACCTCCTCAGTAATCCACATTCAGGGCGTATTTTGCGTTCTCCTCGATCCATTCCTTCCGGGGTTCCACCTTTTCCCCCATGAGGATAGTGAAAATATTGTCCGCCGCCACCGCGTCCGCCAGGGTGATCCGCCGCAGGGTGCGGGTCTCCGGGTTCATGGTGGTGTCCCACAGCTCGTGGGCGTCCATCTCGCCCAGGCCCTTAAAGCGGCTGATGTCTACCTTCACGTTGGGGTTGCCGCCCCGCATCTCCTCGGCGATCCGCTCCCGCTGGATGTCGTCGTAGGCCACCTTTGTAATCTTGCCCCGGGTGAGCTTGTACAGCGGCGGCACCGCGGAATAAACGTAGCCCTTCTCAATGAGCGGGCGCATATAGCGGAAAAAGAAGGTGAGCAGCAGCGTGCGGATATGCGCGCCGTCCACATCGGCATCGGACATGATGATGATTTTGTGATAACGCAGCTTTTCCAGGTTGAACTCGTCCCCGATCCCCGCGCCCAGGCCCAGCACCAGGGGATAGAGCTTGTCGTTTCCGTAAATCTTGTCCGCCCTGGCTTTCTCCACGTTGAGCATCTTGCCCCACATGGCCAGGATAGCCTGGAACCGGCTGTCCCGGCCGTCGATGGCCGAGCCCGCCGCGGAGTCGCCCTCTACGATATAAAGTTCGCACAGGGCCGGGTCGCGCTCGTTGCAGTCCTGGAGCTTGTCCGGCATCTGCCCGGACTCCAGGGCGGTCTTGCGGCGAACGGACTCCCTGGCCTTCCTCGCGGCCTCCCGGGCGCGGTTGGCCATGAGGGCCTTTTCCAGAATGGCCTTGCCCACCGCCGGGTTTTCCTCCAAAAACTGCTCCAGCTTGTCGCTCACCACGTTATTCACCAGCGTGCGCATCTCGCTGTTACCCAGCTTGGCCTTGGTCTGGCCCTCGAACTGGGCCTCGGTGAGCTTGACGGAGATCACGCAGGTCAAGCCCTCCCGGCAGTCGTCGCCGGACACCTTGTCCTCATCCTTGAGGATTTTCACCTTTTTGCCGTAGGCATTGAGCACGTTGGTGAGGGCCCGCTTCAAGCCCTCCTCGTGCATGCCGCCCTCCGGGGTGTGGACGTTATTGGCAAAGGAGACGATAATCTCGTTGTAGCTGTCCTCACTGTACTGTATGGCGATTTCCGCCATGGAGTCCTCCTTGGAGCCGGACATGTAGATCACCTGCTGGTGCAGGGGGGTCTTGTTCTGGTTGATGAAGGTGACGAACTCCCGGATGCCGCCCTCATAGTGCATATCCTCTTCCGCTTCCCGGCCAGGGCGGCGGTCAGCCATGAGGATGCGCACGCCGGCGTTTAAAAACGCCTGCTCCCGCATCCGGCGGTGGAGGGTCTCATAGTCGTACACGGTGGTCTCGAACATCTCCGGGTCGGGCTTGAACACCACCTCGGTGCCCGTCTTCTCGGTGATCCCAACCACGGTCATCTCCTGGGTGATGGCGCCCCGGGAGAATTTCACCTCGTAGACCTGCCCGTTTTTGTGCACCCGCACCTCCATCCACTCGCTGAGGGCGTTGACTACGCTGCCGCCCACCCCGTGGAGGCCGCCGGATACCTTGTATCCGCCGCCGCCGAACTTACCCCCGGCGTGGAGCACCGTGTATACCACCTCCAGAGCGGGCCTGCCCGTCTGGGGCTGGATATCCACCGGCACGCCGCGGCCGTTATCGGTGACGCGGATCACATCGCCGTCCAGAATTTCCACGGTGATATAATTGCAGTATCCCGCCAGCGCCTCGTCGATGGCGTTGTCCACAATCTCATACACCAGGTGATGCAGGCCGGACGCGGACGTGGAGCCGATATACATGCCCGGGCGCTTCCGGACGGCCTCAAGGCCCTCCAGCACCTGGATCTCCGACCCGCCGTATTCATGCTCCACCTGGGTGGTGTTCAGTTCATTCATTTCGCTGCGTTCTTCTGACATGATATTCCTCCGCTGTGTTTTTAAATTAATCCACGTCGTCCCCGTCCGTTACGATGTCCAGCTCGTCCTCATCGTGACAGCAGGTCCCGTCCTCATGGCTCAAAAGCTCGGTGGTGCGCATCCGGCGGCGCTCTTTGGCCCGTTCTACCTTTTGGTGAATCAGTTCCTTGACCTGCCTGGGATTTTTCACGTTCTTCAAATCCAGGTGGGGTATACTTTTATCCGAGGAGTGGACGCACACCGTCCCCACCCCAAAAATCCGCTGGCCCAGAGTCATCGTGAGCTCCAGGTCCTGCACCCGGTAGAGCAGGACCTCGTCCGCCTTCAAATTCAGCAATCCGGTCTCACAGAACAGCCGGTCCTCGCTGAGAAAGTACCGGGTAAACGACAAGGGAAGGCCAAGACGGCGTTTTCGGTCTTTCCACAGGTGTTCGATGGGCTCCATGCTATTCCTCCTCTATTCAAAGCTGTTCTTTTCCGCCCGTACGGACAGCGCCTGGGACGACAGCGGCGTGAGCCACACCACGGGCCTGCCGTCCCTGCCGTCCGCCAGCACAAAAGAGCGGGGCAGGTCATCCCCTACCGCCGTAACCCAGCCCTCCCGCTCCGCCCGCTCTAAAAAGCGGCGGGTGCGGAACGACCAGGTAGTGTTGTCCAAATCAAAAATTCCAATCACGGCATGGTCTGCCACCATGACATTCTGGCCCAGATGCAGGTACATGTCCCAACCCCCTTACCCTTCCAGCCGGCCATGTTTCACGTGAAACGCCTTGCCCTCCCGCAGGCGGGCCAGCTTCTCCTCCTCACAGCAGGTTATGAATACCTGCCCGGAGGTAATGCGGTTGAGGACGAATTCCTGCCGCCGCGCGTCCAATTCACTGAGTACGTCGTCCAGCAGCAGCACCGGCCATTCGCCGCAGTCGTGGTAGAAAATCTCCCGGGCGGCCAATTTCAATGCCAGCACCGCCGTACGGGTCTGGCCCTGGGAGGCGTAGGATTTGGCGGGGCTGTCATCGATATCTACCGCCAGGTCGTCCTTATGGGGCCCGGACAGGCAGGCACGGGCGGCGATCTCCGCCTCCCGATGGGCTTCCTGGTGGGCCAGCAGCTGGGGCAGAATGGCTTTTACGCCCCCCTCCGGTTCTGTGACGGTGGAAACGGTTTCATACCGCAGGGCCAGTTTTTCCCGGCCCCCGGAGCAGTCCCCATGGATGGAGGGGGCCGTCTCCCCCAGCCGGCGGATGAAGTGGGCCCGGTAGTGGACGATCACTGCGCCGCACTGGGCCATGCGCAGGGAAAAATCGTCCAGCGCGTCCAACAGCCCCGGATGCTCCCCGCTGTCCCGCAGGATGCGGGTTTTGTGCTGATACAAACGCTTATACTCCGTCAGCGCCTGGGCGTACCGCGGGCGGAGCTGACAGATGCAGCGGTCGAGAAAGCGGCGGCGGGCCTCCGCCCCTTCCCGGATCAGGTATAAATCCTCCGGACAGAACAGCACCGTATTCAACAAGCCGGACAGCTCCCCCGCCGTCCTCAGCTTTACCCCGTTGGAGCACAGCTGCCGCCGGGTCCTCTGGCGAAGCTCCGCCTCCAGGGTGAGCTCCCGGCCCCGGCTGGTAATTTTGGCCCTCAGCGCGGCGCGTTCCTCGCCGCGGCGGATCAGCTCCCGGTCATACCGCGCCCGGTGGGACGACGCGGAGGATAGATAGGCAACCGCCTCCAGCAGGTTGGTCTTACCCTGGGCGTTTTCCCCCACGATAATATTCATGCCGGGATGAAACGCCGCCTCCCCGTGGGCATAGCTGCGGAAATTGTCCAGAGTAATGGCGTTGACCGTCATTCGACCACAAACTCACGGCCGTCCACCTCCGCCTTGTCGCCGGGGTAGAGCTTTTTTCCCCGCATGGCGCAGGGCACGCCGTTCACCATAACCCCGCCGTTTTGGATGATCAGCTTGGCCTCCCCCCCGGTCTCCACCGCCCCGGCAAATTTCAGCAGGGCGTCCAACCGGATAAAAGGCGTTTCAATTTTCACGTGATTTTCTTCCATAGCGGTTTCCTCATGCTTTTCCCATTTTTCGAATCATATCGCCCGCCTCAGACAAAAACCAAGCTCTATATTCCGATCCTTTGGTTTTCGATCCGGCAGACGCTTCCCCGGGAGAAAAAGAAACTACTCCGCCGCCCGGAGCCGGACCGGGAGGACCATATACAAGAAATTGTCCGGCTCCCCTTCCAAGGGCAGCAGCAGGCAGGGGGAGGTGGAGGTATTCAGCTCCAAGCGGACGCGCTGGGCCGGGGCGGCCTTTACCGCATCCATCAAAAAGCGGTTGTTGAAGCCGATCTCCAGCCCCTTACCGTCTCCGGAGATGTCGCAGATGTCAAAAGCGGCGCCAATGGCGGTTTTAGAGGCGATGGACAGCGTGCCGTTCCCAAATTTGCACCGCAGCGGGCTTTTCAGCTTCTCGTTGATGATGAGGGACGCCCGGTCAATAGACCGCTGGAGGTCGGCGCAGTCCGCCTCCAGCACCACGGCGTTGCTGCGGGGAATGGTCTGGCGGTAATTAAGAAATTCCCCTTCCAGCCGGCGGGCCACCAGCAGCGTGCCGCCCACCTCAAAGGTGACATGGCGGTCCCCCTGGGTTACGGTGACAGGAGCGTCGGAATCAGCGCAGATCTTTTCCACCTCGCTGAGGGCCGCGCCGGGAACTACGAAGGACAGCGTCCCCGGGACGTCCTGGCTGAGCAATTCTTCCCGCCGCAGGGCCAGACGGTAGCCGTCCACCGCCACCATGGTCAGCTCCTTGCCGTCGGCCTCAAACAGCGCGCCGGTATGGATGGGGCGGCTTTCGTTGTCGCTGACGGCGAAAATGGTCTGCCCGATCATCGCCCGCAGGTTTCCCTGGGTGATGGAAAGCCCATTCCCATCATCCACACAGGGAAGATCCGGAAAATCCTCGTCGCTGCTGCCCATAATGTCAAAGGATGTGGGGCCGCATTCAACGTGTACCGAGCCCCCCGCGTCGACGGTGACGGATACTGCGTCGTCCGGCATACGCCGGAGGATTTCCCCCAGCAGACGGGCAGACAGGACGATAGCGCCGCTTTCCCGGACATCGGCGTCCACCTGGGTTATAATGCCGGTTTCCAGGTTATAGCCGCTGATGCGTAGAAAGCCGGGTTCGGCCTCCACCAACACGCCTTCCAGCGCCAAGATGGAGCTCTTGGCAGCGACAACCCGACCGGCGGTGGTGACAGCGGTCTGTAAGATCGCTTTTTCACAGGAAAATTTCATAAGCGGGTTCCTTTCTTCTTTCCCCGCAAGGGAGGAAGTGTTTTTATATCGCAGTAGCCCGTAGGGGCTGCGGAAGGTGTGGAAAAATCCCGAAAGCGCTGTGGGGCGGGAAATTGAGCGTCCTCAAAGGGTTCCGCAGGATATGCACAGCTTTCACAGAGAGGCGGACGGGGGCGGAAGCTTCCACAGGGTTCCACACCACAGGGCGCAGGGTTGTGGAAGGTGGTTTAATAAAATAAGTGGGCCGGGCGCCCCTGAGCGTGTCTTTGGTTACTTCCTGCACGGGTGGAAGGTAACGGATTTAATACGCCGAATTCACCGCGTTGGTGATATCCCGGATGATTTCGGACAGCTCCGGCTGGTCTTTCATCATTTTCTCCACCCGGTTGATGGAGTTGAGCACGGTGGAGTGGTGCCGCCCGCCGAACTGCTGGCCGATTTCAGCCAGGGAGAGCTGGGTCATCTCCCGGATGATATACATGGCCACATTCCGGGCGGTGCTGATCTCCTTGTTTTGGCTCTGGCCCCGGATGGCGGCGCTGTCCAGCTCGTAGAACCGGGCCACCTCCTGGATCACAGTGTCCGCCGAGGGCAGGAAATTCTCCTTGGCCCGGAGGATGTCCCGCACGGCGCGTACGGTGGTCTCCACGTCCACCTGGGCCCCCATCAGCTCTTGGAAGGCCATGATCTTGTTGACTACGCCCTCGATCTGCCGCACGTTGGAGGTGATGTTCTCCGCCACGTAGGACAGCACCGGGTCGGGCAGGGAAATCCCCCGCTCCACCGCCTTGTTTTTCAGCAGGGCCACCCTGGTTTCGTAGTCGGGGGGCTGTATGTCCGCGGGGAGGCCCTGTTCAAACCGGGTCCGGAGGCGCTGTTCCAAACGGAGCATCTCTTGTGGGGGGCGGTCGGAGGTGAACACGATCTGTTTCTTCTGCTCGTACAGGGTGTTAAACGTGTGGAACAGCTCCTCCTCGCTGGAGTCCTTGCCGGCGATAAACTGCACGTCGTCCATGAGGAACAGGTCCACCAGGCGGTATTTGTCCCGGAACCCCTGCATATCCTTGCCGTGGCGCACGTGGTCAATGAATTCATTGACAAAGTCCTCGCTCTGGACATACATGATGCGGTATCCCGGGTGGTCGCGGCCTACCTGATTGGCGATGGCATGGAGAAGGTGGGTTTTGCCCAGGCCGGACTGGCCGTAAATGAACAGGGGGTTGTAGGAGCCTCCGGGCTCCTCGGCGACCTTTTTCGCGGCGGTGTAGGCAAACCGGTTGGTAGAGCCCACCACGAAGCGCTCAAAGGTGTAGCGCTCCGCGCCGTCCCCCCCTGCGGGGGCGGCGGAGGTCTGCTGGGCGGCATAGGCGTCCCGTTCCTCCGGAAGAAGCAGGGCCACGTCCACGCTGAAGGAGAACAGTTCTTGCAGGGCCTGCTCCACGGCGCCCTGGAATCGGGTGCGGATGATATTCCGCTTGAAATCGGTGGGAACGCACAGCACCAGGCGGGTGTCCTCCAAGGCGATGGCTTCCACGTCGCCAAACCAGGTGTCGATAGAGACCGCGGTCATGCTGCCCTCCATCAAGCTCTTTACTTTTTCCCAGATGTCCGCGGCAGATTTCATGGCGGGGCCCCCTCAAATCATTAAATCGCAACTGATTTATTATACCAGAAAACCGGCCCAGGGACAATAGTTTTGGCCCAATTTCTTTTTATAATGTAAGGCGCGGCCTTGCCTTCCCTTGCCGCAAAAACGGACCGGGCAGCGGTCCGTTGAGGACCGCTGCCCGGGAGACTGTTATTTACCGGATTCCATCCCATCTGAAACATAGTCCTGACAAAGTGAAGGGCGTCGTCAATGATGGTCTCATCCATAAGGGGCTCCTTTATTTTGCCAGCCCTGCCTGGAACCGGGCGGCGGCCGCTTTGGCGGCGGCCACCTTGTCCCAGCCATCCAGGTACTCCTTGGCGTACTTGGGGTTGTTCAGCCGGACAATCTTCCTCCGCTCCGGGTCCACCAGCTTGGTGATCCCCCCCGCCCCCAGGGACAGCACGGTTTGAAGCTCCTCCATCATCACGATGTTGTAGGCGCACGCCGTCCCCGGTTTTGCCCAGCCCACATTCTCAAAGGAGCCGGACATATATTTCTGGCGGTAGAGGTAATAGGGGGCGTATCCCGCCCCCCGCAGGCGCGCCGACGCCAGGGACAGCATGGATTCCACCTCCTCCGGGGAGGGCATCGCCCCGCCCTCTTCGGTGAGCCGGGAACCTTTTTTCAGCGCCAGGGTGTGCACCGTGATATTGGCCGGGGCCATGGCCAGCACCCGCTCCAACGTGCGGCCAAACCCGGCCGCGGTGTCCGTGGGAAGGCCGGCGATCAGGTCCATGTTGACCATGCCGCTAAAGTACCGCCCTGCCAGCGCCATGGCCTCCTCAATCTGGGCGGCGGTATGGGCCCGCCCGATGGCCCGGAGCACCTTGTCCTCCATGGTCTGGGGATTGATGGAGATGCGCCGCACCCCGTGGGCTTTCAAAACCGCCAGCTTCTCCGCCGTGATGGTATCCGGGCGGCCGGCCTCCACGGTAAACTCCGCACACCGCTCCATGGGCAGGTGGTTTTCCATGGCGGACAGCACTCGGTCCAGCTGTGCGGCATCCAGAGTAGTGGGGGTGCCGCCCCCCATGTAGGCGCAGGAGATATGCAATTTATAATCTTGCAGGATATTTCCTGCAAACTCAATTTCCAGACACAGCCTTTCCACGTAGGGCTCCACCAGTGCCAGCGAGCCCTTCACATCCGCCGAGATAAACGAGCAGTAGGCGCACCGGGTGGGGCAGAAGGGCACGCCGATATAGAGAGCCATGCCGCCTTTTTGCAGACTATTGTTCACGGCCAGCGCGGCCTGGGCGCATTCCACCGCCAGCGCCGCCCTGGGTGGGGACACCCGGTATACCTCCCGCAGTTCCCGTTCCGCCTGCTTTGGGGTTTTACCCCCCAGCATGGCCCTTGTGGGCAGCTTCACGGGCCGCACCCCCGTCAGCGAACCCCAGGGCAGCTCATATCCCAGAAGGGCCGTCCCCGCTTTGTAAAACGCCTGCTTCAAGGCGTGGGAGACAGTGTGGTAGACCTGCTCCGGCGCCTCGTCCAGTCTCTCTGTGGGAAAGCGGACTACACCGTTTTCATAACGGTCCTCCAGTTTCACCAGTACGCTCATGCCGGCGAGCTTTGGCCCGCGGGTGAGGGTGATGATAACACCCCGCTCCCCAGGAAGGCTTTTTGGGCTTTCGGCGGGGTACTCCGGCTTCTCCCCGGGGAACAGGGTCAGCAGCATCTGTTCTGTGGGAAAACGGTATTTTTCCGGCTCCCAGGGCCAGTTGTGTTCCGTCAGCCAGATCCGCATGTCAGCGCCCCATGGCGGCGCGCAGGCAGTAGTTGGTCCGCCGCTCCCGCTCCAGGGTGGACTGCCCCTCATGGCCGGGAAGAACTTGGTAGTCTCCCTCCAATTCCGCCAGTCGTTTGAGGGAGGCCATGATCTGTCCTTCGTCCCCGCCGGGCAAGTCGGTGCGGCCCATGGAACCGGCAAACAGGGTATCCCCGGTAAAGAGTACGTCCCCGGCGCGGAGGGTCACGGAGCCGGGGGTATGCCCGGGGGTCTCCAATACCTCCACCTTGATCCCGGCGACGTCCACCGTGTCGCCCTCCTGATAAAATGTGATGTTCCCAAAGGAGTGGACGGTGGGATAGTACTGGTCAAACATCCCGGTGGTGTCGTCTTCATCGATGTCAGCGGGATGGCAGTATACGGGCAGACCGGGCCATGCCCCCCGCAGGCCGGATATGCCCAGGATGTGGTCAAAATGCCCGTGGGTGAGGAGTACGGCCTCCGGTTCCAGCCCCTGCCCCTTCAGCCACTCCGCCAGCTGTTCCCCCTGGTCGCCAGGGTCCACAATGCCGCAGGTCCCGCATCCCGCGGCATGGAAGATATAACAATTGGTGCGGATTTGACCCAGCTTCAATACGCTGATCACCATCAAAATCACCTCGTTGACAAATTAAAATTTAGACAAGGCCCCCGGCACCGCCGGGGGCCTTGGAACAGATCACTGCTTGCTGAGGTCGTAAGCGACAACGGTGCGGCGGTTGGGCTCGGTACCGGTGGAGAAAGTGGACACGCCGGGATAATCCTGCAAGGCGGTGTGGATCACGTGCCTCTCGTAGGCGTTCATGGGCTCCAGAGTGATATTCCGGCGGTACTTCACCACCTTGCTCGCCGTCTTGCGGGCCAGGCGGTTGAGGGATTCCTCCCGGCGGGCGCGGTAGCCCTCCGCGTCCACGTGGATGCGCACCCGGTGGCTCCGGCCGCGGTTGACTGCGTAGCCGGTGAGCTGCTGGATGGCGTCCAGGGTCTCCCCCCGGTGGCCGATGAGGGCGCCGATGTCGTCCCCCTCCAGCACCACCTGGTAGGTGTCGCCCTCCCGGGTGACCACGGGGACAGCCTCCACCCCCATGTGGGCAAACAGCCCCGTCTGGAATTTTACAATGGCGGCGGCCACATCATCGTCCGCCGGCTCCCCCCTGGGGGGGGCGGGAGCCGGGACCGGGGCCGCCTTTTGGGCGGGGGCAGGCTTCCGCTCCGGGCGGGGCGCGGGACGCTCTGTCTTGGGTGGGGCGGGTTTCTCCGGCTTTTTGGGGGCCGGAGCGGGCTTTTCTTCCGCCACAGGGGGCTCAGGCTTGGGTTCCGGCTCATCCGGGGCCTCGTAGGTCAGCTTTACCTTGGCCGGGACGGAGCCAATGCCAAGGAACCCGGCTTTGCCCCGGTTCAGGATCTCCACCGACACATCGTCCCGATCCAGTCCCAGCTGGGCCAGGCCCTTGGCGATGGCTTCGTCCTCGGTCTTGGCGGTGACTTCGATATATTTCAGCACAAAACTGCACTCCTTTGTCTGATATGGAATCAAATTGGAATGTTACTGCTGTTCGCCGTCCTCGTCGTCCTCGGCGTAGGCTTCCTCATAGCCCTCGTCATCTTCCCCGGAAGGCTCCGCAGGGGCGTCCCCGGCGGGGGCGGCGGGATCCGGGTCGGGGACCTTCTTCTCCGCCGCCTCCGCCTGGGCCATCAGCTCAGGGTTGGTCTCGGAGAGGATCTGCTTGTCCTCGTCGGTGAGGGCCTTGGGTTCCTCCTCCACAGTCTGGGCGGGGCCGTTGGGGTCCCGGTAGGGGGTGACAGGATAGCGGTTGGGGTCATAGGCCCGGCCCCGGGCGTAGGTGCGCATCCCTTCCCGGCTGGCGGCCACGTCGCTGCCCTTGTGCTTGGCGGTGGGCTGCTTCTTGCCGGACTTGCCCGCGGCGATGGCGGCGGCTTTCTTCTCCGCGGCCTTGCGGCGGCGCTCCTTCTCGGCCTCCTTGGCCTTGCGCTGCTGCTCGGCTATCTCTTCTTGGGCGGCCTCGTAGTCCTTGCGGAGCATGGCGCCGCAGATAACCTCCTGTACCATCATCAGAAGGGAGTTGGCGATCCAATAGATACACAGGCCGGCGGGCATGGCAAACCCGATCCACAGGGAGATCAACGGGCTCATCAGCATCATGGACCAGTTGGTTTTTACCTGCTGGTCCTTGTTCATCTGGTTGGTCTTCTGGGATACGAACATGGAGGCCAGGGCCAGCCCGGCGGAGATAAGGGGCAGCAGGAACAGCCCCACGGAGTTCCAGGTGATCCCGCCCTCCCAGAACTTGAGCTGAGGGATCTGGGACAGGTCGATGCCGAAGAAATTAAAGTTGATGACAAACATGCTGGCGGCGGACACGCCGGTGGCCGCGGCGGCGGTCTTGGCGGCCTCCAGGTTGCCGGCGTTCATCATGGAGCCCAGCATCAGCTCGTTATAGCCGCCTACGGCGAACTCCGCGCCCTTGAGCTGGGTCCAGTTCAAGGCGTTGGCTACCGCCTTTACCGCGTCCTCGGTGAGCCACATCATGTACTTCAGCGGGCGGCGGATGATGGCGTACAGGGGGTACAGGAAAACGATGGGGAGGAAAGACCAGCCGCAGCCGCCCATGGGGTTCACGTTGTTCTCAGCGTAAAACTTCTGGACCTCCTGATTGTAGCGCTCCTTGTCGTTGCCGCAGCGCTTCTGGATCTCCTGGAGCTGGCCGTTCACTACGTTCATCTTGATCATGCTTTTTTTACCCTTGAGGTTCAAGGGGAACAGGATGATTTTAACGACGATAGTAAACAGGATCAAGGCGATGCCGTAGCTGTTGAACACCTGGCAGAAGGTTTTCAGAATCCAGCTGAACGGCGTCATGAGGATTTGCCAAATATCCATGTTTGGCCTCCTAAAAATCTAAATTCGTTTGGGTCTCTTGGGGGGCACCGGGTCGTAGATAAAGTTTTTGTCCCGGTGGAACGGGTGGCACCGCAGGATGCGCCACGCCGCCAGCGCCCCTCCCTTCACCGCGCCGTGGACCTCCACCGCCTCCAGCGCGTAGGTGGAGCAGGAGGGGATAAACCGGCAGCAGGGCGGGCGGCAGGGGGAGATGTCCCGCCGGTACCAGCGGATCAGGGCCAGCAGCAGGCGCTTCATGGCCCGCCGTCCTTTTTCAGCAGGGACAGCTTGTCCGCCAGCTTGAGGAAGGAGCGTTCCAGCTGGTGGTAGTCGCTGGACGCGGCCCGCACCCGGGCCACCACCACCACATCCCATCCGGCGGAGAGCCTGTCCTCATTGAGACGGTAGATCTCCCGAAGGCGGCGGCGGACGCGGTTGCGCACCACCGCATGACCCAGCTTGGTGGACACGGTGAGCCCCAGGCGGCTGCCCCGTTGCCCGTTGCGCCGGGCGTAAAGGGCGAGACGGCTGTCGGCGGCGGTCTTTCCCCGGTGGTAAGCCCGGCGGAACAGGTGATTTTCCTTGAGGGAAACGGTCTTTTTCATACGGACCTCCGTTGGGGGTAATGGCATACGACTGTTTTGCGTTTCTGGACCCCCGCAAAGCCGCCTTTCAGGCTTTGTGGGGGAAGGAGGAGCAGCGCACAGCTTGCTCCGGCGCTGCTACGCTGCGAAGCGGTCAGGGCGCTCGGTCGCTTTCCCTTCGTCTCGGGCAAAATACAGATTTGCTTCGCAAATCTTGGGTTTTTGCCCTCGCTCCGGTTCAAGCTCCCTCGCTGACCGCTTCTCCGCGCATAAACGCCAAGGGGCGAGGGAAATCTCCCGCGCCCCGGTCGTATGGATTATCCCGATGTGTGCGCCATCAGTGGCTCAGGCGGGCGCGGCCCTTCGCGCGGCGGCGGGCCAGAACCTTGCGGCCGTTGGCGGTGGCCATGCGCTTGCGGAAGCCGTGGACCTTGGAGCGCTGGCGCTTCTTGGGCTGATAGGTACGAACCATGCGGGAACACCTCCTGTGATAATGTGGCGGAACGCCCCGCCCGGGGCGCCGCCCTCCACAACGCCCGGGAATGGGCGCGGTTGGCTGCTTGAATACGCACAGAATTGCGCATCAAAAAATGGGGAGGAAGCAAGAAAAGGTTACTTCACTACACGCTTTTATAGGCTACACGCTTTTCGCCTTCTCCTGTCAGCATCCCCTTCACCGAATGATGCTGAGAAGATATGGCCGGTTGTTCAAAACCTGCGCCTCAGGATATCCTTCTTCCTTCCGATAAAGTATAGCCTGTTTGTTATCATCTGTCAACTGTATTTTTTAAAAAGGAATGGGAAAAGCCTTGACATTCCCAATTTGGGTTGATATACTACTAAGGCCGCATTGACCGGGTGTGGTCTATCCACAGAGAAGTGGGACGCGTTCCCCGCCCCTGACAGCGAGCCCGTAATAAAGGAAAGGAGTGCAGCTATGCACGCAATCATCGAGACCGGCGGCAAGCAGTATAAGGTGGCCGAGGGCGATACCCTCTACATCGAGAAGCTGAATGTGGAAGCCGGCGACACCGTCACCTTCGACAAGGTCCTGGCCGTCGTGGACGGCGACAGCGCCAAGTTCGGCGCCCCCACCGTGGACGGCGCGTCCGTCACCGCCAACGTGGTGAAGAACGGCAAGGGCAAAAAGGTGCTGGTGTTCAAGTACAAGCCCAAAAAGAATTACCGCCGCCGCCAGGGCCACCGCCAGCCCTACACCAAGGTGGAGATCACCAAGGTCAGCGGCTGAGGGGATTGACGGTATGACCACCGTAACCTTCCACAGCGCGGACAGCCGCCTGGACGGCTTCGTGGTGGAGGGCCACAGCGGGTACGCCGAGGAGGGCGCCGACATCGTGTGCGCCGCCGTCTCCGCCGCCGTGGGGCTCACCGAGTGCACCATCAACGAGGTGCTGGGCCTGGGCGCCCCGGTGAAGGCCCAGAAGAAAAACGCCCGCATCTCCCTCAAGCTCCCCCCCGCCCTCAACGAGGCCAGCGACAACCTGTGCCAGTCCCTGCTCACCGGGCTGCTGGTCTACCTCCAGGCCATGGGGGAGGAATATCCCGAGAACGTCAGTGTCCTTTTGGATGACGAAGACGAAAAGGACTGAGACCCTTAACCTTTAACAGAAAGGACGGAAACGACTATGCTGAAGCTTGATATCCAGTTTTTCGCCCATAAGAAGGGCGGCGGCTCCACCAAGAACGGCCGCGATTCCAACGCCAAGCGCCTGGGCGTGAAGCGCTCCGACGGCCAGTTCGTGCTGGCGGGCAACATCATCGTGCGCCAGCGCGGCACCCACATCCATCCCGGCGAGAACGTGGGCAAGGGCAGCGACGACACCCTGTTCGCCCTCAAGGACGGCAAGGTGAAGTTCGAGCACATCAACCGGGACCGCAAGAAGGTCTCCATCGTTGAGATTGCCCAGTAAAATTTGTCTGGAAGGCCGCAGACGGGGGACCGTTTGCGGCCTTTTTGTTCGAGGGAGGAAAAGAGATGGCTTTCCCTTTCAACAGCCGCGTTGACCAGTTAGGCGGCGGGGATCTCACCCTGCGCCTCCGAGAACAGGCGGAGAGCGGCAGGGTGCAGCTCCCCTACTACTATTATGACATTGTGGCGGACGGCGTCCCCGTAGGGAAAATCAGCATCCGCGTCGGGGACAATTACCACACCTACTACAACGGCCACATCGGCTACGAGGTGGACGAGGGGGCCCGCGGCCACGGCTACGCCCGCCGGGCCTGCGCCCTGGCGCTGGACGTGGCCCGGTTCCACGGGATGAAGCGGCTGTATATCACCTGCGCGGAGGACAACGCCGCCTCCTACCGCACCATTGAAAAGCTGGGCGGGCGGCTGCTGGAGATCTGCGGGATGCCCCGGGACTACTTCGCCTGGTACGAGGGCATCCCCCGGCACCGGATCTATCAATTAGATTTGTGAGGGAACACTATGGACATCCGGGAAAAAATGCACAGCGGGGAACTCTACTTCCCCAACGACCCCGCCATCATGACAGAACAGCTCCAGCGGCTGGACAGGCTGTATGAGTTCAACCAGACCCGGCCCACGGAGCAGGACAAGCGGGCGGCCATGCTGAAGGGGATGTTCGCCGAGGTGGGCGAGGGCTGCTACATCGAGCCCCCCTTCCACGCCAACTGGGGCGGCAAGCACGTCCACTTCGGCAAGTACGTCTACTGCAATTTCAACTGTACCTTGGTGGACGATACCCACATCTACGTGGGGGACTACACCGAGTTCGGTCCCAACGTGGTCATCGCCACGGCGGGCCACCCCATCCTGCCGGAGTTGCGGGAGAAAACCTACCAGTACAACGCTCCGGTGCGCATCGGCCGGAACTGCTGGCTGGGCGCGGGGGCCATTGTAGTACCGGGCATCACCATCGGGGACAACACGGTGGTGGGCGCGGGCAGCGTGGTGACGAAAGACCTGCCCGCCAATGTCGTCGCCGTGGGAAATCCCTGCCGGGTGCTGCGGGAAATTAATGAACACGATAGGGAATACTATTTCAAGGGCAGGAAAATCAACTGGGAATCCCTAAGGCACTGAAAAGGAGGCCGTTTTCATGGTAAAAACCGCGATTATCTACTACTCCAGCCACCACGGCAACACCAAAAAGCTGGTGGACGCCATTGCCCAGGATGGTGACGTCACCCTCATCGATGCGGCGGAGCAAAAGCGGGCCGACCTGGGGCAGTATGACCTCATCGGCTTTGCCTCCGGCGTCTATGGGGGCAGGTTCCACCCCGACGTACTGGACTTTGCCCGGAAAAACCTGCCGGAGGGGAAGCGGGTGTTTTTCCTGTATACCTACGCGGGCCTGGGAAGCGCGAAGTCCATCGCCGCCGCGGCAGCAGAGAAATCGGCGGTGGTAGCCGGGGAGTTCTGCTGCAAGGGCTTCAACACCTTCGGGCCGTTCAAGCTGGTGGGGGGCACTGGGAAGGGCCGTCCGAATGAGGCGGATTTGGAAAACGCCCGCCGCTTTTTCCACGGGATCTGCGGCTGATCAACACACAAAAGGAGGGCCTTTATGGCCAATCAATTCATCGATACCGCCCGGATCACCGTCCGGGCCGGGACCGGCGGCGGCGGCGCGGTGGCCTTCCACCGGGAGAAATACGTGGCCGCCGGGGGTCCCGACGGCGGGGACGGCGGCCGGGGCGGGGACGTCATTCTGCGGGTGGATCCCCACATGTCCACCCTGATGGACTTCCGCTACAAGCGCAAATATGTGGCCGGAGACGGGCAGGACGGCCAGGGCAAACGCTGCTCCGGAAAGGACGGGACGGATCTGGTCATCCGGGTGCCCAAAGGCACGGTGGTGCGGGATCTGGAGACAAAGGAGATCATCTGCGACATGTCCGGCGAGGGGGACTTCGTGATAGCCCGGGGAGGCAACGGCGGCTGGGGCAACCAGCACTTCGCCACCCCCACCCGGCAGGTGCCCCGGTTCGCCAAAGCGGGCCTGCCGGGGCAGGCCCGGGAGGTACTGCTGGAGCTAAAGCTGCTGGCCGATGTGGGGCTGGTGGGGTTCCCCAACGTGGGCAAGTCCACCCTCCTGAGCGTGGTCACCCGGGCCCAGCCCAAAATCGCCAACTACCACTTCACCACCCTGTTCCCCAACTTGGGCGTGGTGGCGGTGGACGAGGGCACGTCCTTCGTGTTGGCCGACATCCCCGGCATTATCGAGGGAGCTGCCGACGGCGCGGGGCTGGGCCACGATTTTCTGCGGCACGTGGATCGCTGCCGCCTGCTCATCCATGTGGTGGACGTGTCCGGCAGCGAGGGCCGGGACCCGGTGGCGGATTTCGACGCCATCTGTGAGGAGCTGGCCCGCTGGTCGCCGGAGCTGGCCTCCCGGCGGATGCTGGTGGCGGCGAATAAGGTGGACATCATGGAGGACCCGGAACTGCTCCAGAAGCTCCGCCGCCATGTGGAGGCCAAGGGCTGTCCGCTGTTCGAGCTGTCCGCCGCCGCTCACAAGGGGACGAAGGAGCTGATGTTCGCCGCGGCGCAGGAGCTGTCCACCCTGCCGCCGGTCATCGTGTTCGAACCCACCTATGTGGAGCGGCCCCCCGAGGTGGACACGTCCGAGGCGCTGGACATACAGCGGGGCGAGGACGGCACCTGGCTGGTGGACGGGCCCTGGCTGCGCCAGCTCATGGCAAACGTCAACTTCGGCGACTACGAGAGCCGCAACTGGTTTGAGCGCCGCCTCCGAGACGCGGGGGTGTACCGGCAGCTGGAGGACATGGGCATCCAGGACGGGGACACTGTGTGCCTGTACAATCTGGAATTTGAGTACCAGAGATAAAAATGAGCATCAGGGATAAAAAGGGCCTGACCCCCCGGCAGTGGCTGGGGGTGGACGCGATCGGATCCCTCCTGATCGGATGCTGGATTTTTTGGCGGGCGGCCCGTCTCTCGGATAGCGATACCAGTGAGTTGGCCTTTATGGGCGCCTTTATCCTGGTACTTTATATGCTGCCCGTCTGCCTGCTGCTGGGGCTGGCGGCGCTGCTGTTCTGGGGGGCCATGGGAGAAAAGGGCGGCAAGCCCTCCCGGGTACTGTCGCTTTTCGGCGCTGTCCTCCAAATACTTGTGGGGGCGCTCCACTTTGGCCTGTGGGGCGGTTCCACGGATGCCCCGCTGAACCTTTTGGCGGCGTTGCTGCTGGGCGCGGGTTTGGCAGGGATTGGGGCGGCGCTTTTTGTCAAGCGCGCTGGTCCATAGGAAAAGTATAAAAACCAGCCTGTCCATTCAGACAGGCTGGTTTTTTATGATTCCTTTTTCCACTCCGGCAGAAACAGCAGAACCACCGCCCCCGCCAGCACGTCCAGCGCCATCACCGTCTCCGGCCAGGAGAAGGGGCCCCCGAAGCCATATACAATCAGCAGAAACCACGGGATGGGGGCAATGATCTGGAGCCCCGCGGACAGCCCCGCAAACAGCGCCCGCCCGCTCCGGTCAGCTACCAACGCCAGGGCCAGCGCCCCGCCCAGCGCCCACAGATAGGGCACCCGGAACGCCAGCAGGAACAGCGCCTCAAACCCGCCGAAGGACATATAGTCGTAAAGCTCCCGGACGTACCAGACGGCCGCGGCCAGACAGGGCAGCAGCACCACCGTATCCGCCCGGAGCACCAGGCGGGCGGGACCCAGCTTTTTCTGTTCCATCGATCCTCCCCCCTTCCGACTCAGCTCACACCATTGTCCGGTGGCAGACAAAGGTGCCCACCAGCCGGAAGCCCAGCGATTGCAATACCTCCCCTTCCGGGGCGCCCTCATCCACGAAGAAGGTGAGCCATTTTGTCCCGTGGGACTTGAGGCAGTTCAGCGCCGCGGCCAACAGATCCCGGAAGGCCTCCTCATGGTACTGCCCGTCCCCAAACTCCAGGGCGAAGATCTCCTGGTGGGGCTCGTCGTCGATGGTCATCAACACCTCCCCGGCGGTCTCCCCCTCCCCGGTGACGAAAATGGCCCACCGGTCCAGAGTGGCCCGCACCCGCTCACAATTCCAGAACATATCCCCCTGGATTTGGCGGTGGACGGCGGCAAACTCCTCAAAATTCTCCGCCGTGATCCGCTTCACCCCAGAGGGCTCCGGCAGGGGCTTATACCGATCCAGGTCCAGCAGGAAGTTCCACGACCGCTCGTTGCAGGGGATTCCCTGCCCGTCCAGCCAGCCCGTGGCCTCCCCATTCTCCGCCGGGAAGCCCAGATCCAGGGTAAATCCCGGCCACCGCTCCCGGCAGTAGTCCAGAAACTCCGACAGGGCCGTCCCCGTGTCCCGCCGTATGCTGAAGGTGAAGGTGTGGAGGTAGTGCTCCTCCTCCGGATGCTCAAAGGCGATGACGCCCTCCACCTCCCCGTCCTCCACAAACAGGAGGACGTCCTCCCCGGGGCGTTCCAGGGCTTTCCGGGTGCGGGAGACAAAGTCCTCCCGGGTTTTCATCCCGTCGAAGTAGACGGGGTAGCCCGACCGGGCGGGGTCCAGGGCCAGCTCGTAGGCGAAGCCGATGTAGCGGTCAAATTCCGCTTCCTGCAATAATCTTAACATGACAGACGCTCCGTTTCTTTTTCAGTCTGGTATTGGTCGTTCAGCCGGGCCTCCAGCTTGGAGTACACGATATTTTGGCTGGAATACAGGGAGAACCGCCCGCTGAGCAAAAAGGCCAGGGCGCAGGCAAGGGCGAAGAACAGCAGGCCATCCCCGCCGAACAGCTCAATGGATAGAAAGATGGAGGCCAGGGGGCAGTTTACCACGCCGCAGAACAGGGCGATCATAGAGACGGCCGCGCCGAAGGCTGGGTCCAGCCCCAGCAGCGGGCCCACGGCACAGCCGAAGGTGGAACCGATGAACAAAGTTGGAACGATCTCGCCGCCTCGGAAGCCCGCCCCCAGGGTGAGGGCGGTGAATAGCATTTTCAGCAGAAAAGCCCAAGGAACGTGGACATGGCCCTCTACCGCCAACTCGATGATATGGCCCCCCGCGCCGTTGTAGTCACCGCTGCCCTCTATGAGGGTGAGGACGATGACAGACGCGGCCCCAACCAGCGCCCGGAGGTATTGGTTGGGGAGGTATTTTTTATACCAATGCCCGGTCCGGTGCATGAGGATACAAAAGGCGATGGACACCAGCGCGGCCAAAACGGCCAGCGCGCCGCATTGCAGCAGGGAAACCGGGCCCAGCTCCGGCAGGCCGGCCAGGTGGTAGCGCTCTGCGGGCAGGTCCAGCGCCCTGGGGATAGCGTTGGCAATGAGAGCGGACAGCAGGCAGGGGAATAGCGCTGCGTACCGGAATTGGCCCACATTCACCACCTCCAGGGCAAACACGGTGGCGGTGAGTGGGGTGCCGAACAGGGCGGAGAACAGCCCCGCCATGCCGCACTGGATGATGGTGTTGGTGTTGCGGGCGCCCAGACGGAGCAGCCGCCCGATCCCGGCTGAGATACTGCCGCCGATCTGGAGGGCGGCCCCCTCCCGGCCCGCGCTGCCCCCGGTAAGGTGGGTAAGCACTGAGCCGAGGAAAATCAACGGGGCAAGCCGCACCAGGGGGCGCTCCCCGCCCCGGACGCTGGCAATGATCTGGTTGGTGCCGCTGTCGTTCTCCATGCCGCAGATGCGGTAGCTCCACGCGATGATGAGGCCCGCAACGGGCATACAGAACAGCAGCCAAGGATGGCCTGCCCGCAGGGCCGTGGCCTGGGCCACGCACCAGGTGAACGCCGCCCCCGCCAGGCCGCAGGCCAATCCCGCCAGCCCCGCCAGCAGCAGCCACTGACCCAGCGCCAGGGCGGAGGGCGCCGCCCGCCGGGCCTGTTCCCGCAGTTGATCCATCATGCTGTTTCCCTCCGAGCGCAAAAATGGTATGTTTCTTTTTTATCATACCAGCCCTGTCAAGCGGGGTGGATTTTCAGGAAATTTTAAGGTTTCTCCTCCTTGCATCCTGGGTTAGCCGGTGCTATAATCAAAGACGGTCCGTTTTTTCGGGCCGGAGAACGATTTGTAAGGAGAGGTACAAAACATGAAAAAGATTGCTGCGTTCCTGCTTGCCCTGATGTTGCTGGCACTGGCCGGGTGCTCCGGAGACACGAAACCCTCCAGCGCCCCTGACGACAGCGGCGACGCCCCCACCCAGGCCAGCGAGCCCGCCAAGAGCAACCACGTAGTGGACTACAAGATTGACGTGCCCGACGGCTTCGAGCCCACCGAGATGGAGGGCCTCACCGCCTGCTGGTACAACGCGGACGGCTCCAACATCAACCTGAACATCACCGACAAGGACGCCACCGCCGATGTGGGGTTCACCGCCATCACCGCCGACATGATGCGCATGACTCTGATCTCCACCTTCAAAGAGACCTATGGCACGGAGCCCACCGTCACCGACAAATACTTCACCCGGAACGATGTGTGCGGCATGCCCGCCTACCAGTACGCCTATGACATGGACCTGGAGGGCGCCGTGATGACCCAGATCATCGTGTGCGTCAATGCCGATAAGCTGTATACCATTACTTACACCGACGGCAGCGGCGAGTGGCTGGAGCAGTTCGAGGCCAGCGCCGGCAACATCCAGCTGATCACCGAGTAACCCCGCCCGCTGGGAAAAACAGGGGTTTATCCCCGGATTGTTCCGAAATATCCAAAGGCGCGGGGAAAAAGATTGAAAAATTTTTCACAATTCCCCTTCCCTTTGGCGCGCGGTTAGAGTATAATAATACCGCGCAAATCCATCACCACCATTAATTTTATTAAGGAGTGATACCAATGAGCATTAAAGTAGGTATTAACGGGTTTGGCCGTATCGGCCGTATGGTGTTCCGCGCCAGTGTGAACCATCCCGAGATTGAGATCGTGGGCATCAACGACTTGTGCCCGGCTGATTACCTGGCCTATATGCTGAAGTACGATACCATGCACGGCCGCTTCGAGGGCGAGGTCTCCTCCACCGAGAACGCCATCGTGGTCAACGGCAAGTCCATCCCCATCTTTGCCGAGCGCGACCCCAAGAACATCCCCTGGGGCAAGCTGGAAGCGGAGTACGTGGTGGAGTCCACCGGCCTGTTCCTCACTAAGGAGAAGGCCCAGGCCCACATCGACGCCGGCGCCAAGAAGGTCGTCATGTCCGC